>JBKJSB010000008.1:0-7840 GCA_046593015.1 Allobosea sp. | reverse complement strand
GTCACAGAGCCCGATCTCGACTCGTTCCGCAAGCCGGTGCTGGCGACGCTGCCTGCCCAGTTCGAGAGCAAATGGGGCAAGGGGACGTGGGACACGCTGGCCGGGCTGTGAAGGCCTGTCCTTCTCCCCTCGGGGGAGAAGGTGGCAGCGCGCAGCGCTGACGGATGAGGGCCGGCTCGGCGGAGCCGAGACGGATGGGGGCCGTGCCTACGCTCTTCCGTCAAGAGACCGCCACCCCTCGCCCATCCGACCCGGCTGCGCCGGGTCGGCCCTCATCCGTCTCGGCTTCGCCGAGCCCCCTTCTCCCCCGAGGGGAGAAGGGGAGCCATGTCCTGATAGGGCGATCACAAACCCCCATGACCACCAGCCTCCTCATCGTCCAGATTCTGAACGGGCTGCAGCTCGGCATCCTGCTGTTTTTGGTGGCGGCGGGGCTGACTCTGGTCTTCGGCGTGATGGACTTTATCAACCTGGCGCATGGCGTGCAGTACATGCTCGGCGCGTACCTCGCCGTGACCTTCGTCTCGCTGACGGGAAGCTTCGTGCTCGGCCTCGTGCTGGCGCTGGCGGCCGCGCTCGTCATCGGGCTTGCGCTCGAATTCCTCGTCTTCCGGCACTTGTACGAACGCGACCATCTCGACCAGGTGCTGGCGACCTTCGGGCTGATCCTGCTGCTCAACCAGGGCGTCAAGATCATCTGGGGCGCGGCCCCGCTGTCCGTGCCGGTGCCTGAGTTCCTCACCGGCTCGGTCGCGCTGATGGACGGCATCCTCTACCCGGTCTACCGCTTCGCACTGATCGGCTCGGGGCTGGCGGTCGCGGGGCTGCTCTGGTTCATCGTCGAGAAGACACGCACCGGCATGCTGCTGCGCGCCGGCGCATCGAACGCTTCGATGGTTTCGGCGCTCGGCGTCGATATCCGCAAGCTGTTCATGATCGTCTTCGCCTTCGGGACCATGCTGGCGGGTTTTGCCGGCGCGATGGCGGCTCCCATCCTCTCGGTCGAGCCCGGCATGGGCGATTCGATCCTGATCCTCGCCTTCGTCGTCATCGTCGTCGGCGGCATCGGCTCGATCCGGGGCGCCTTCGTCGGCGCTCTGATCGTCGGCCTCGTCGATACGCTTGGGCGCTCCTTCATGAACGATCTTTTGCGCCTGTTCATGAGCGCGCCCTCGGCGCGGGCGACAGGGGCTGCGCTCTCCTCCATGCTGATCTACCTCGTCATGGCGATGGTGCTGTTCGTGCGGCCCGAGGGCCTGCTGCCGGCCAAGGGCCGCTCGTGAGCGCCGCGCCAACCTTGCAGGATCCGGCTATGATCGAGCCGCAGGTCGCCCTGCCGGGCCGCAAGCGGCGGCCGCTCATCGCCATCATCCTGTTCCTCGCGCTCGCCGCCGTGCCGCTCGCGGTCTCGCTCGGCCTGCCGGCGCATTGGCTGACGCTGGTGACGCGCGCGATGATCTTTGCGATCGCGGCGCTCTCGCTCGATCTCATCCTCGGCATCGGCGGGCTGGTCTCCTTCGGCCACGCCGCCTTCATCGGCATCGGCGCCTATGTCACCGGCATCATGATCACCGAGGGACGCACCGAGGCCCTGCTGATCCTGCCGGTCATCCTCGTCGCCTGCGCGCTGTTTGCCGCCGTCACCGGCGCGGTCTCGCTGCGGACCAAAGGCGTCGCCTTCATCATGATCACGCTGGCCTTCGGCCAGATGGCGTTCTTCCTGGCGCAGGCGCTCTCGGCCTATGGCGGCGATGACGGGCTCACCTTGTCGGACCGCAGCACGATCGCCGGGTTCAAGCCCTTCGCGAACCGGACCTCGTTCTACTATGTCGTGCTCGGCGTGCTCGCCGGCTGCTACCTGCTGATCAGCGTCATCGTCGCCTCGCGCTTCGGCCGCATCCTGCGCGCCGCGCGCGAGAACGCGACGCGCGTCACCGTCACGGGCTTCGACGTCTCGCGCATCCGGCTGATCGCCTATGTCATCTCGGGCATGATCGCGGGGTTGTCGGGCTTCCTGCTCGCCAACCAGACCGAATTCGTCAGCCCGGCCTTCATGTCCTGGTCGCGCTCGGGCGAGCTGATCTTCATGGTCGTGCTCGGCGGAGTCGGCTCCTTGCATGGCGCGATCATCGGGGCGCTCGCCTTCCTCTTCGCCGAAGATTTTCTCGCCGGCTGGACCGAGCACTGGAAGGCGATTTTTGGGCCGCTGATCGTGCTCTTCGTACTGTTCACGCGCGGCGGCCTCGTCGGCATCATCGGCAAGCTCGGCGGACGGCGTCATGACTGAGCCGGTGCTGGCGCTGTCGGGCGTGCGAAAAGCCTTCGGGGCGCTGAAAGTCACCGACGGCGTCAGCCTCGATGTCGCGCCCGGCGAACTCCACGCGCTGATCGGCCCCAATGGCGCCGGCAAGACCACGCTCGTCCACCAGATCTCCGGCATGCTCCGGCCGGACGCCGGCAGCATCCGGTTTCGCGGCGCGGACATCACCGGCTTCAGCCCGGAGAAGCGCTCGCGGGCCGGCCTCGCCCGCACCTTCCAGATCACCTCGACGATCCCCTCGCTCTCGGTGCTGGAGAACGTCGCGCTTGGCGTGCAGGCGCGCTCGCCCTCCCCGCTGGCCTTGCTGCGCAACGCGGCCGGCGACGAGAGCCTGAACGGGCCGGCCCGGGCCGCAATCGAAGCCGTGGGCCTTTCCGAACGCGCCGACGCGCTGGCCGGTCGGCTTTCCCACGGCGAGAAGCGCGCGCTCGAGATCGCCATGGCGCTGACGCTGGAGCCGGCCGCGATCCTGCTCGACGAGCCGCTCGCCGGCGTGGGACGCGAAGAAGGCGAGCGGCTGATCGCTCTGCTCAAGAGCCTGAAGGGCCGCTACGCCATGCTGCTGGTCGAGCACGACATGGAGGCCGTCTTCGCGCTGGCCGACCGCGTCACCGTGCTGGTCTATGGCCGCGTCATCGCCTCGGGCGATCCGGCGACAGTGCGGGCCGACCCCGCCGTGCGCGAAGCCTATCTCGGCGAGGAGGGGTGAGATGCTGACGGTCGAGGCCCTCGACGCCGGCTATGGCGAGGCGCAGATTCTGTTCGGCGTCGATCTCACCATCGCCGATGGCGAGGTGGTGACGCTGCTCGGCCGCAACGGCATGGGCAAGTCCACGACGATCCGCGCCATCATGGGGCTGATCAAGCCGAAGGCCGGACGCGTCACCGTCGCCGGCCGCGATTTGACCGGGGCCGCGCCCTTCAGGATCGCGCAGGCCGGCATCGGCCTCGTCCCCGAGGGGCGGATGATCTTTCCGACGCTCTCGGTGGAGGAGAACCTGATCGCAACCGCCGCCAGCCGCTTCGGAAAGCCGCGCTGGGACATCCAGCGAATCTACGACTTCTTCCCGCGCCTGAAGGAGCGCCGCGCCAACCGCGGCAACCAGCTTTCGGGCGGCGAGCAGCAGATGCTGGCGATCGGCCGGGCGCTGATGACCAATCCGCGCCTGATCATTCTCGACGAGGCGACGGAGGGGCTGGCCCCGATCATCCGCCAGGAGATCTGGGCCTGTCTCGCCGCGCTGAAAGCCGAGGGCGAATCCATTCTCGTGATCGACAAGAACGTCGATGCGCTGGCGAAGATCGCCGACCGTCATATCGTGCTGGAAAAGGGCCGCGTCGTCTGGCGCGGCACCAGCGACGACCTGCGCAGCGACGCGGCGGTCAAGGACCGCTTCCTGCATCTTTGAGGGAGAGACAAACCATGAAGCCGCTGACAGCCGGCGTGACGAAGGCCAATGAAGGCCTCGACGCGATCTCCTGGAACATCCTCGGCCAGACCTATGT
Source organism: Allobosea sp. (assembly GCA_046593015.1). Taxonomy (GTDB): domain Bacteria; phylum Pseudomonadota; class Alphaproteobacteria; order Rhizobiales; family Beijerinckiaceae; genus Allobosea. The sequence goes on along the minus strand of JBKJSB010000008.1, from coordinate 4,014 downwards.
GCCCAAGAGCCTGAGCCCGGACTCGTTCTCCTGGCACGCGACCTTTCCGCCGGGCACCTTCGTGCCGCCGCATACCCATCCGACGCAGGACGAGTTCGTCTACATGCTGGAGGGCAGGCTCGACCTCGTCCTCGACGGGCAGGAAAGCGTCGCGACCTCCGGCGATCTGGTCCGCCTGCCGCGCGGCGTGCCGCATGGGCTGTTCAACAAGTCGGATGCGACGGTGAAATGCCTGTTCTGGGTCGCGCCGACAGGCCGGCTCTACGATCTGTTCTGGGGCATCCATTCGATGGCGCAGCAGAACCCTGCCGAGGTCGTGGCGCTGTCGGCAAAGCATGAGGTCGACTTCCTGCCGCCGCCGCCCGAAGGGGCGTGAGCGGCGGCAGGGCGAAGGATCAGCGTGAACGGCAGCGGCCCGTCGTGGTGCGCTCCTTGTCGCCGTCGTCATAGTCGATCGACAGCGAGCTTCCGCCCAGCGAGGTGATGCGCCCGGCATACCACGCGCCCGCGCCGCGGAAATTGCATTCGACGCGGCTGCCGATTCTCCAGTTATAGGGACGCACGGCGCTGACATGCAGGGTCTCGCGGTCGCCATCGTCATACTGGATGGTCAGGCGATCGCCGGAGACGCCCTGCAGCACGCCCGGAAACCAGAAATTGCCGTTCTTGAAGCGCGCCAGCACCCAATCGCCCGGGCTTTGCGCCTGCGCCATGGTCGCACTGCCAAGCAGCGCTCCGATCACCAGCCAAGTCTTCATCTTGATTTCCCCCGCCTAACTCTGCGTCAGATGCCATAACAGACGCCGGCTTTCGCGGCGATAGACTTCCGCCAACGACCGATCATGATCGTCGATGGCGCCGCCAGCAGGTGCCGGAGCGCCCGCGATTAAGATTAAGCCGAGAGCGTCCGTGCATCGGAGGCGACATGGCGGCATGATGCCGGTCGCCAGTCCCCGGATGGAGCCGCGCCATGAAACCCGATCGTCGCCAGGCTGCGCGCAACCGCCTGTATCAGCCGGCAAGCGTCGTCTTCAACGGCCGCCAGTCGATGTTCGGCTGCTCGGTCCGGAACCAGTCCGAGACCGGCGCGCTGCTGCGGATGACGGACTGGATCACACTGCCGGCGACCTTCGAGATCGAGACGGCTGGCGACACCGAAAGCCGACGCGTACGCCAGTGCTGGCGGCGCGGCGACGATGTCGGCGTCGCCTTCCTCTCGGCCCAGGAATGCCGGCCGGCCGCGCCGCTCGACCTCGCCGCCTTTCGCGCCAGACGCGCCGGACGGAGCGGCGTCTGACAAGGCCGTCTATCGGGACGCATATTAAGGCTGTTCAACGCTTTATGATGCGCGGCCGGGCGGAATGCGCCAGAGTGGCACAACAGGACAGAGAGAGAACATTGTCCGCCACCGCAAGGAGCGCTTGAGGCCATGGAACGCAGGACATCCTCCCGGGCGCGCTGCCTGTTCGGCGGTTTCGTCGCCTTCAACCAGGGCAAGGCCACCGTCGACTGCCAGATCCGCAACCTCTCGACAGACGGAGCTCTTCTCAGCTTCGCCAAGGGCGCGCTCGTTCCCGACCGCTTCGATCTGCAAGTCGCGCAGCTTGGCGCACCCGTGCGGGCGAAAGTGCTCTGGCGCACCGACAACCGGTGCGGCGTCGCCTTCGGTGAGGTCGCGGCAACCGCGAAGCGCTCCCCGCTCGATCTCGCCGGCCGGCTCGCCGCTTATCAGGCGCCCGTCGACGGCCTGCGAGCCCGCAGCACCTGATCAGCCCTTGCGCGCCAGTTGCTCGGCCGAAAACCCTGCCTTGCCGGCATAGGATGTCACGATCTGCTCGCGCCTGGCGTAGCTCAGCACGCGCTCGACATCCTCGAATCCGTTGGGCGCCAGCGCTTCGACCGCGTCGATGACGCGCTCGGGGCCGCCGACGCGGTTCATCGCCACGACCTCGGCCGTCGCCGGCAGGCGGATGGCTTCATAGGCCGCCAGCGCATGGCGCGGATGCTCGGCCTTGACAAGCAGATCGGCCAGGCAACGTGCATCGAGGATCGCCTGCGAAGCGCCGTTGGAGCCGACCGGATACATCGGATGGGCGGCGTCGCCGAGCAGCGTGACGCGGCCGTGTGTCCAGCGCCGCAGCGGGTCGCGGTCGCACATCGGATAATCCCAGAAGCCGGGCGAGGCCTGGATCAGCGCCAGGATGTCGACGCCGGGCACGGTGAAGCGGCGCGCGAAAGGCAGCACATCCTCCAGCCTGCCGGGCTTGGACCATGCCTCCTTCGGCGGCGGCTTGGCGGGATCGCCGGTGCGGATGTTGACGACCCAGTTGGTCAGCCGCGTGCCGGGCGCAGCACCGGGCGCGATCGGGTAGAGCACGAGCTTTCCCGCCATCCCGCCGGCAATGATCATGCTCTCTCCGTCGAGGAAAGCCGGCCAGTCGCAGGCGCCGCGCCACATCTGCACCCCGTTCCAGCGCGGCGGGCCCTGATCGGGAAAATAATGGGCGCGGACTGTCGAATGAATGCCATCGGCGGCGATCAGGATGTCGCCGCGCGCGGTTTCGCCAGCCTCGCCCCGGCGCGAATCGACGAAATGGGCGGTGACGCCGCCCTCATCCTGGACAAAGCCCTGCAACCGCCGGCCGGTGCGCAGCGCCTCCGAACCGAGCCGGGCGACCACCGCGTCGCGGATCACCCCCTGCAGCCGACCCCGATGGATCGAGAATTGCGGCACGGGCGCGCCTGCATGCATGCCGCGCGGCTCGCGCCAGACGATCTGGCCGAAGCGGTTCATGTAGATCAGCTCGCGGGTTCGGATCGCGACCGCATCGAGCGCCGGCAGCAGGCCGAGTTCCATGAGTTGGTGGATCGCATGCGGGAGCGTGTTGATCCCGACGCCAACCTCCCGGATTTCGCCTGACTGTTCGTAGACGGTCGCTGCGATGCCCCGCTGATGCAGCATCAATGCGAGCGTCAGCCCACCGATTCCGCCCCCGACGATGATGACCTTCATATCCGTCCCCGCAGCCGTATTATTTTAAGCTTGAAATAATGAATCGGCGCTTGTCAATCGTCCCGGCATGCCCGGAATCGGCGCTTGCCTGCGAGATTACCCGCAGTTGCAGGGGAACGAAGCGGTTTCCTGTGCGTATCTAGCGCCGTGGCGGTCGCGTTTTTGCGGTCGTTGTGCCAACTGGCAGATCACGCGCTGAACCTTTGCGGCGCTGGCTTCCCATGGAGCATGGGAGCCGAGCAACATCCCCGCATGCGGCGCGGCCAACCCCTTCTCAAGGAGGATTTCATGACCAAGAACGAATTGATCGCCGCCATCGCCGACGAGACCGGCAAGACCAAGACCGACGTCTCCGCCATTCTGGCCTCGCTCGGCGCCATCGTCGCCAAGACGCTGAAGTCGGGCGACGACGTCACGCTCGGCGGCGTCGGCAAGCTCTCGGCGGCCAAGCGCGAGGCCCGCGAGGCCCGCAACCCCTCGACCGGCGCGATGATCAAGGTTCCGGCCAAGACCGTCGTCAAGTTCAAGGTCACCAAGGACCTCGCCGACGCCGTGGCGTGATACCACGGCTAAAGCAGGCAGCATCCGGCCTTAAGCGCCGGTGCTGCTTGACCGCGGTGTTTTCGCCCGCACAGTAGCGCGATGTTTCTTCGCCTCTTCACCGACCTGCGCGCAGCCAAGGTTCCCGTCACCTTGCGGGAGTATCTTGCGCTGCTCGAAGGCGTAGAAGCGGACCTCGCCGAGCATCGCGTCGATGAGTTCTATTATCTCGCCCGCACCTGCCTGGTGAAGGACGAGCGCCATCTCGACCGCTTCGACCAGGTCTTCGCCCAGGTGTTCAAGGGCATGGAGACGCTCGGACAGGCGATCGAGAAGGCCGGCATTCCCGAAGACTGGCTGCGCCTTCTCTTCGGCAGTCAGGTATTTTTCGGCGAGCTTGCGCAGCCACTCCTCGGGAATGCCGGCCTGCTCGATCGCCTGCCCGAGCGTCTCCATGCCCT
>JBKJSB010000321.1:0-8473 GCA_046593015.1 Allobosea sp. | reverse complement strand
GGAGGCCGCGAGCGCGATCCTGCTCGAGGCGGCGCTGTCCTTCCTCGGCCTCGGCGTGCAGCCGCCGCTGCCCTCTTGGGGCCTGATGATCTCCGAGGCCAAGGCCTACATGTTCTTCTCGTTCTGGCTGATCGCCCTGCCCGGCTCGGCGCTGGCGCTGCTGATCTTCGCGATCAACCTCGCCGAAGCCGGCCTGCGCGACGCGCTCTCGCCGCCGCGCAACACCTGACCCTGCCACCATTTTCGACCCGTCGGACGGAGACCGCCCATGACCCGCGCAACAGCCATCGCGCATGCCCAGGACTATTTCGATTCAGGCAGCTTCAAGACGGACCTCGCCCGGCTCATTGCGATGCCGACCGAGAGCCAGAACCCGGAGCGCGCGCCGGTGCTGGCGCAGTATCTCGAAACCGAGATGCGCCCGCTGCTGGAAAAGCTCGGCTTCGACTGCCGCATCCTCACCCACCCCAAGGCGCGCGGCCCGTTCCTATTCGCGCAGCGCATCGAGGACCCCTCCTTGCCGACGATCTTCGGCTACGGCCATGGCGACGTCATCCGTGGTCTCGATGCGCAATGGAGCGAAGGGCTCTCGCCCTGGACGCTGACAGAGCGCGGCGACCGCTGGTATGGCCGGGGCGTCGTCGATAACAAGGGCCAGCACGTTATCAATATCAATGCCTTGCGCTCCGTTCTTGAATCGCGCGGCAAGCTCGGCTTCAACGCGAAGTACCTGATCGAAATGGGCGAGGAATGCGGCTCGCCGGGCCTGCGCGAACTCTGCGCCGAGCAGGCGGAGCTGTTCGCCTCGGATGTTCTGATCGGCTCGGACGGCCCGCGCCTCAATGCCGAACGGCCGACGCTGTTCCTTGGCTCGCGCGGCGGCGTCACCTTCGACCTGTCGATCGTGGCGCGCGAGGGCGGCCACCACTCCGGCAACTGGGGCGGCATCCTGTCGGACCCGGCGATCCAGCTCGCCCACGCCATCGCCTCGATCGCCTCGCCGACCGGGCAGATCCGCATCCACGAATGGGTTCCCAATGAACTGCCGCCTGCCGTTCGCACGGCTCTGGCCGATTGCGAGGTCGATGGCGGGCCCGACGGCCCGACCATCGACCCCGACTGGGGCGAGCCTGGCCTTACGCCGGCCGAGCAGGTCTTTGGCTGGTGCTCCTTCGACGTGCTGGCGATGAAGTCGGGCGTGCCCGAGACGCCGGTGAACGCCGTGCCGCCGAGCGCCTGGGCGCGCTGCCAGCTCCGCTTCGTCGTCGGCATCGACCCGTTCGAGGTCATCCCGGCGCTGCGCCGGCATCTCGTTCGCAACGGATTCCCGATGGTCGAGGTCACGCTCGCCCGCGACGAGATCTTCAACGCGACGCGGCTCGATCCGGACGATCCATGGGTGCATTGGGCCATCGCATCGGTCGCCAGATCGACCAACAAGAAGCCGGCGCTGCTGCCCAATCTCGGCGGCTCGCTGCCCAACGACATCTTCGCGGACCTGCTCGGCATGCGCACGATCTGGGTGCCGCATTCCTATCCGGGCTGCTCCCAGCATGCGCCCGACGAACACCTGCCCGTCGCCATCGCCCGCGAGGGGCTGGCGATGATGGCCGGGCTCTACTGGGATCTCGGCGAAGGCGGGACGCCCCCGCTCTGAGCGTGCGTCTCAGGCTGTCGCCGGCGGCATCTGCTGCGGGTTCGGCGGCAGCTCCAGCGGCGGCGTAGGCGGAACCTCGGGCGGGGCGTTTGGCGGCAGCTCGGGCGGGGGACCTGCGGGAATGCCGACCGGCTCGGCATCGGGCGGCGCTTCGACCGGCGGCGCGGGCGGCACGGTCGTCGGCTGCGGCGGCGGGGCCTCCGGCATCGGGCTGGGACTTGCGGGCGAGCCTGACTCGGCGGCGACGAAATGCGTCATGACGATGATCCTCCTGCACGGTCAACGCGGCGCCAGCGCCAAGGTTCACAAAAGCGGGGATTTTGACGAAGCCGGGATCGAACAAGGCCATCGGATTCAGACAGCGTGTTGCGGCGTTCCGCTCATTATCCGTTCATCGGCGATATGGAACAGTCGCGGTCATCAACCATTGGGGTCTTCCATGCTCAAACGTCTCTCGCTCGTCGCGCTCGCCAGCGTGACCCTGCTCGGCTCGCTGCCCGCCGGCGCGCAGTATTACGATCCCTATCGCGGCCCGCCGCGTGGTGATTACTATGAGCGCGGCCCGCGCGGGGGCTTTGATGACGATCGCCGGCCGCGGCGAGGCTATGGCGACGAGCGCCGCGGGCCGCGTTACGATGACGAGCGCAGCTATCGGCCGCAGCGGTCGCGCGGCGGCATCTGCGTGACATCGCGCGGCAACTGCCAAACCTCCCTGCCGCGCGGCTCCAATTGCCGCTGCGACATCCCAGGCTTCGGCCCCAAGCGCGGCGGCGTGCAGTAAGATCGCAAAGACGAAGCCGGCTTCCGCTGAAGCCGGCTTCGTTGCAACATGCAGTGGTGCTGTATCGGCCTCAGGCCTTCTTGACGAACTCGGTCCGGAGCACGAGCCCCTTCACCTTCTCGGCGTTGCATTCGATTTCGGCCGGGTCGTCGGTCAGCCGGATATTCTTGACCAGCGTACCTCGTTTCAGCGTCACCGACGTACCCTTGACCTTGAGATCCTTGATCAGGGTCACGGAGCACCCCTCCGTCAGCGTCGTGCCGTTGGCGTCCTTGACGTCGCTCATCGCCATTCGCTTTCGACAGGCTAAATCACGGCAACGGCAGGCGAGCCGTAGCGCTGCTCGACGATCTACCGGCGGTAGGAAGAGTCGTGGTGGGTGATGTAGGGCTCGAACCTACGACCCGCTGATTAAGAGTCAGCTGCTCTACCAACTGAGCTAATCACCCATACGCCACGAAGCGCACGCCGTTTCGCGGCGAAGGCCGCGTCAGGCAGGCCGGCGATGTAGCAAACGCCCCCTGCCCTGTCCACCCATGCGGGCAAGAAAACTGCGCGCGGCAGAATGCGCCGGCCTGTGCCCGCGGACAGGCTCAGCTCGCGAGCCGCTGCGCCACCGATGCCGCGAAATCGTTGAGGCTGAGCGCCAGGTCATCGGCGACGTTGCCGACGGAAGCCGAGCGTGCGTTCATTTCCTCGACCGAGGAGCCGACCCGCTGCACGGCGCTGAAGGTCTGGGCGACAAGCTCGAGCGCGCTCTCGACCTCGCCCGACGTGCTCTGCGCGTCCCGCGCCATACCCTGCGTCACGGCAAGCTGTTCGCCCAGCGCGCCTGCGATGGCGGAGGAAACATTGGCCATGCCCTTCACCGCGTCGTCGATCCGGGCGATGGCGCCGACGCAGCGCTGTGTCGCCTCACGGATCGCGTCGATGCGCGCCGCGATGGTGCCGGTCGCGTTCGTGGTCTGGGCCGAGAGGTTCTTGACCTCGCTGGCGACGACGGCAAAGCCGCGCCCGGCCTCTCCGGCGCGGGCGGCCTCGATGGTGGCGTTGAGTGCGAGCAGATTGGTCTGCGCCGCGATATCGGAGATCAGGCTGACGACCGAACCGATCTCGCCGACGAGTCCGGCGAGGCTTTCGATCGTATCCTGGGCCTCGCCGGCGGCCATAACGGCCTCCTGCGCGATGGCGGCCCCGTCCCGCGTGCGACGGTCGATCTCGCCGATCGACTGCCGGAGCTGCTCCGTTGAGACCACCGTCTGCGACACGACCTGCCGGACGCGCCCGAGGCTCTCGCGGCTCGCCGTCATGCTCTGGCCGGCGCTGCGCGAGACATGGGCGCAGTTCACCGCAACCTTGGTGAGCGTACCTGACGCCTGCGTCGCGGCCTCCGACACCTCGCCGACCTTGTGGCGGAAGACCTCGGTCAACGTCTCGATCTCGGCGCCGCGCCTGACGGCCAGCGCCTCCTGCTTCTGACTGACGATTTCCATCGCGCAGGCGAGATCGACCATCAGCAGTTCGACGACCCTCTTGCAGGCGTCGGCGGAGGCGCGCCCCGAGAAGCGGTGGCGCTGGCCGATTTCGGGAAAGGCGGCCCGCACCGCCGACAGGATCATCACGGCATGGGCGCGCGCGCCGAACGGCGTCGTCGCCTCCGCCGTCACCACCTCGCCAAGCGAGCGCAGATAGGCGTCGTCGAACTGCGCCTCGAAGACGCTCGCCGCATGGCTCGACAAGGCCTTTTCGAGTATGTCGCGATAGCGCCGCGCGGCATCGCTCATGCGCTCATGCTGGCCGAGGCGGTCGAAATGCAGCCTGACGCCAGGGGCAACCGCAGGCTTGACCACCTCGCCGAGGCTACGCACGAGCCGCAGCGTCGCCGCATCGATTCCCATGATCGGGAAGCGCGATTGCGGCGACCCTGACCGCAACGAGGCGGCCGGATCCTGCGTCTGGTCGTCGAGCGAGATCATGCCGGCGACGATACGCAATCATCATTAACGCTGCGTCACCACCCCTTCGGGGGCAGGCTCGCGGGCCTGTGTCCTACTCCGCGGCCGCCTGGGAATGCAGCCTGCCGCCCTTGGCGACGAGCTTGTTCAGCGCCACCAGATAGGCCTTGGCCGAGGACACCAGCGTGTCGGGGTCGGCCCCGCGACCTGTCACCGACGAACCCTCCTGCGACAGCCTGACCGAAACTTCGGCTTGCGCGTCGGTGCCTTCGGTGACGGCATGGACCTGGTAGAGCTCTAGCACCGCCTCGTGCGGCACGATCGCCTTGATCGCGTTGAACACCGCATCGACCGGCCCGTTGCCCTCGGCCTCCTCGGTGGCGATCCGGCCCTCGACCTCGAGCTTCATCGTCGCGCGCTGCGGGCCGCGCGTTCCGCAGATCACGGTCAGCGAGACGAGCTTCACGCGGTCATGCGCCGAGGCGATGTTCTCGTCGACCAGCGCCTCAATATCCTCGTCATAGACGTGCTTCTTGCGGTCGGTCAGCGTCTTGAACCGGGTGAAGGCGTCTTCCAGCTGGTTGTCGCCGAGATCATAGCCCATCTCCTTCAGCTTGGAGCGGAAGGCGGCGCGGCCGGAATGCTTGCCCATCACCAGCGACGTCTTCGAGACGCCGACCGATTCAGGCGTCATGATCTCGTAGGTCTGGGTGTGCTTGAGCATACCGTCCTGATGGATGCCGCTCTCATGGGCAAACGCGTTCCGGCCGACGATCGCCTTGTTGTACTGCACCGGGAATGACGTCGCGGTCGCGACCAGCTTCGAGGCGCGGTTCAGCATCGCCGTCTCGATGCCTGTCTCATAGGGCAGCACGTCGGAGCGGGTGCGGATCGCCATCACGATCTCTTCCAGCGCGGCGTTGCCGGCGCGCTCGCCGATGCCGTTGATCGTGCACTCGACCTGGCGCGCGCCGCCCTCCAGCCCGGCCAGCGTGTTGGCCACCGCCATGCCGAGATCGTTGTGGCAATGCACCGAGAAGATCGCCTTGTCGGAGTTGGGCACGCGCTCGCGCACGGTGCGGAACAGCGCGCGGTATTCGTCGGGCGTGGTGTAGCCGACCGTGTCGGGGATGTTGATCGTCGTCGCGCCTGCCTTGATCGCGGTCTCGACGCAGGCGCAGAGGAAGTCCATCTCGGTGCGGGTGCCGTCCTCGGCCGACCATTCGACGTCGTCGACCCAGTTCCGGGCCCGCGTTACCGAGGACTTGACCAGTTCCAGCACCTCCTCGGGCGATTTCTGCAGCTTGTATTTCATGTGGACGGGCGAGGTCGACAGGAAGGTGTGGATGCGCGGCTTGACCGCGTGCTTCACAGCCTCGCCCGCCCGATCGATGTCCTTACTGCCGGCGCGGGCGAGCCCCGCCACGGTCGCGCGCTTGATGCGCCTGGCGACCGCCGAGACCGCCTCGAAATCGCCATCCGAGGCGATCGGGAAGCCCGCTTCGATGATATCGACGCCCATCGCGTCGAGGAAATCGGCGACCTCCAGTTTCTCCTCGAAGGTCATGGTCGCGCCTGGGCACTGCTCGCCGTCGCGCAAGGTGGTGTCGAAGATCAGCACCCGGTCCTTGGGCGAGGCGGATACGGGCGATACAGCATTGGTCTGGTCGGTCATGGTCGTCATCCTGGAAGGCTTACGCCGCGCTGCGATGTGAGGCTGGCGCTAGGGTTGTCTGAAGGCGGTTCTCGTCACTCCCCTGAGCGCCCAGGCATACATGCCCGGCCGGCCCTCAGGGGCGGCTAAGGAGAAGAAGCAGACCAAGACCGGAGGAAGCGCGCATGCCGACCGACCGCGCTGCGGCGCGGCTCTGAACTCGGGCATGGGTGGCGGATGCGGCCACGGCGTTCCTCTTCGACTGAATCTTGCATAACTGATTGCAGGGGGGCGACGCAAGCAGGCGCTTGCCGCCGCCGCCCCGAGCCTGCAATGCGGGATACCGCATCATCGGAGAGCCGTCTTGGCAGCCTATCGACGCCGCACCATCGGCCTGGCCTCTGCTCTGTCGGCGCTGGCGGGCTATATCGACGCCATTGGCTTCATCAGCCTCGGCGGCTTCTTCGTCTCGTTCATGACCGGGAACACGACGCGCTTGGGCGTCGAGATCGCCCGCATCGATCCGACCGGCATCGCCATCGCCGGCGGCCTGCTCGCAGCCTTCGTCGGCGGCGTGGTGATCGGCGCGCTGTTGGCGAAGGCGGCGGGGCGCTGGCGGCGCGTCGCGGTCCTGAGTTGGGTCACGCTCTGCCTCGCGGTGGCGGCAGCTCTCGAGGGGGTCGGCAACCAGCCGGCCAGCACGGTCGCGCTGGTCTTGGCGATGGCGGCCTCGAACTGCGTCTTCCAGCGCAATGGCGAGGTCACGATCGGTGTCACCTACATGACCGGCACGCTGGTCAAGATGGGCCAGCAGATCGCCAATGCGCTGACAGGCGGCCCGCGATGGGTCTGGCTGCGCAATTTCACGCTCTGGCTGGGGCTTGCGCTCGGCTCGGTCGCAGGCGCCCTGGCCTATGGCGCGCTCGGGAGCGCCGCGATCTGGTTTTCGGCGGGGTTCAGCGCAGTGCTGGCGCTGGGTTCGCTGTCGCTGCCACACGAGATCGACTGACCGGCACGCCGCACCCCTATCGGCTCGACCCGGTGCGCGCCTTGCGGATGACGAGCGGTCCCGGCGGCGCGGGCCAGAGGTCGATCCGGTAGAAATCGTCGCCGTCGAGCCCGTCCTCGCTCAGCGTGTCGAGCCCCGCATAGGAAATGCGGACGCGGTAATCGCCCGGCGCCACCGGCAGGCGGGGCGCGTCGGGCAGGTAATCCGTGCCGCCGAGGATGACGAGCCGGCCCGAGCGCAAGGTCAGCGAGCACTCGTTGACCATGTCCCAGGCGTCGGGATCGAGTTCGGGAGCCTTCTCGAACAGCGAGACCGCGACCGGCACGGCCATGTTGCGCGCGGTCCCGACGCCGATGCTGGAGCGCCCGACCGCCAGCAGCCGCTCGACCGCCTCGTCGTCCCAAAGCGCGCCGAAATCCTCGTCGACGGATTCGTCCAGCAGATAGAACTGGAAGTAGTCGGCGAAGACCGACAGCGTCAGCGTCTCAGCGATCTGCATAGCGAACGTCTCGTTTCCTTGAGGTGACGGCACTGTGGCGAGGCATGCGCCGTTTGCCTAGCGCCGGGAATCGGTCATGCTTGGGCATCAAGCGTCGATCCGGAGTACGCCATGCGCGCCCCAGCCATCCTCACCGCATGCGCTTTCGCGCTCGCCGCCTGCCAGACACCGTCCGGCGCGCCGCCGGCCCCCTCGCCGGAGCAGGCGGCGACCGGCGTGACGCCCAACACCTTCCGGCTGCCCACTGGCACGGGCTGCAACGGCGAGGTGGAACGCTTCCAGGCCGTGATGGACAACGACCTCGCCACCGGCCACACGACGAAGGGCGTTCATACTCGGGTATCCGCGGAGATTTCGACCGCGCGCGCGACCTGCGCGGCCGGCAACGAGGGCGGAGCGATCGGCCAGATCAGGGGCACGAAGGCGAAGTTCGGCTATCCGTCGCTGTGAGCGGCGACGCGCCCGAGCGTCATTTTTCGTTCAGGTTGTGGACCTTGGTCACCGTATTGCCGCCGCAGGTATAGCAGCAATCGGCGCATTTCTGCTTGCCGCCCTGGCCCATGCCCCAGTAGCGCGTCGCATTGCCCTTGAGCCAGGCCCCGTAGCAGATCTTCTCGCCCTTCACGCAGGTGAGCGGATACTTCGCCGTGTCGTCGGTCTTGTTGACATAGACCTTGCCGCCGCCCGGCCATTCGTTGCGCCGGTTCTGCGAATAGAACGCGATTTCGATCTGGTTCTTCGAGAAGCTGCGCAACTGCCAGGTCATGACGTCAGCAGACGCGGCCGAGGGCATGACCGTGGCGGCCGCGAGGAACGCGGCAAGGCAGATCTTCAGCATGGTATCCCCCATGGCGGGCGAGAGCCGCCAGCGGGGATCATGCTGCCGATTTTGAAAGTCGGCGCAAGGCAGCGGAAGAG
>JBKJSB010000234.1:0-17558 GCA_046593015.1 Allobosea sp. | reverse complement strand
CCTCTCGGGCGTGGCCAATGCGCAGATCAAGCTCGGCGTCGCCGGACCGATCACCGGCCCCAACGCCGTTCTTCAGCTGGGCGCCGAAGGCGGCGTTGGGGCCGGTGATCGGTCCGGCGACGCCGAGCTTGATCTGCGCATTGGCCACGCCCGAGAGGGCGAGGACCGCGCCGAGCGCGATGCCGCTCAACAGCAGTTTCTTCATGAGATGAGACTCCCCTGCATTGTCACTATGAACGGGCTGGATTGTCCGCCCGTCTCGGCGCGTGGTGCTACCGTGAAACGCAGTCTTGCGCTTTTTCAACGGTCTGTCACGCGTCAAGCTTGCTGCCTTTTCAGGCGATTCCGGCCTTTATCGTGACGCCTTCGCGCGCTTTCCAGCCAAATGGGCCGGCGCGCTCGAAGAGCCAGCGATACTGCGTCGTCATCTGCCGGGCGCGGTTGAAACGCCAGCCTGCAAAAGCGAAGCCCATCAGCACGATGGTGTCGACGATGTAGAAATGCAGCGTCAGCAGCGTCGCCTGAAACAGGGCGAAATGAATGAAGCGGATGACGAGGCCGAGCACCAGCACATAGATCACGAGCTGGTAGTTCGGCTTCCAGGTCAGCGCGATGGCGCGGCCCGTCATCCAGGCGAGCCAGCCGCCCATCACCACGGTGACGAGCAGGAACAGCCAGATCGTCGGTTCCTCGTAGAGAATGCCCTGCATCAGTGCCTCCCGCCTTCGAGATAGGCCGCGCGCACCTGCGGGTTGGCCAGCAGTTCCTGGCCGGTGCCGCTCAGGGTGACGACGCCGTTGACCATGACATAGCCGCGATGGGCGAGCTTGAGCGCATGGAAGGCGTTCTGCTCGACCAGGAACACGGTCAGCCCCTCGGTCCGGTTGAGTTCGCGGATCGCCTCGAAGATCTGCTTCACGATCAGCGGGGCGAGGCCCAGCGACGGCTCGTCGAGCAGCAGGAGCTTGGGCCGCGCCATCAGCGCACGCGCGATCGCGACCATCTGCTGCTCGCCGCCCGAGAGCGTGCCGCCGCGCTGCTGCAGGCGCTCCTTGATACGCGGGAACAGCACGCAGATCTTTTCCAGATCCTCGTCGAAATGCTGGAGACCGCGCACGGCGGCGCCCATCTGCAGGTTCTCGAACACGGTCATGCGCGGGAAGATGCGCCGTCCTTCGGGCGACTGCGCGATGCCGAGGCGGGCGATCTCATGGCTCGGCATCTTCGTAATGTCGCGGCCCTGATAGGTGATGGTGCCTTCGCGGGCCTGCGGATTGCCGAAGATCGTCATCATCAGCGTCGATTTGCCGGCGCCGTTGGCGCCGATCATGGTGACGATCTCGCCCTCGCTGACGTCCAGATCGACGCCCTTCAGCGCGATGATCTTGCCGTAATAGGTCTTGACGCCGCGGACGGAGAGAAGAGGGGCGACCTTGGGTGTTGAAGCAGTTGCGGTCACGCGATCCCGACCTCCGCTTCGACGGCCGCGACCTCGTCGTCGTCCACGCCGAGATAGGCTGCGATCACCTTCGGATCGGCCTGGATCTGCGCAGGCGTGCCGTCGGCGATCTTGGTGCCGTAGTCGAGCACAACGACATGGTCCGAAATTTCCATCACCACCGACATGTCGTGCTCGATCAGCAGGAGTGCCGTGCCGATGTCCTTGCGGATCGAGAGCAGCAACTCGTTGAGGTCGGCGCTCTCGCGCGGGTTGAGGCCGGCGGCCGGCTCGTCGAGGCAGAGCAGGACGGGCTCGGTGCACATGGCGCGCGCGATCTCGAGGCGGCGCTGGTCGCCATAGGGCAGGTCGGCGGCGGGGTCGTCGGCCCGGTCGATCAGGCCGATCTTGTCGAGCCAGAAAACCGCCTTGTCGATCGCCTCCTTCTCGCGCGCCTTGTAGCCGCCGATGCCGAGCACGCCAAGAAAGGTGAAGCCGGACGCGATCATCAGCGGGTTGTGCTGGGCGACGAGCAGGTTCTCCAGCACGGTCATGCCGCCGAAGAGCCGGATGTTCTGGAAGGTGCGCGCGACCTTGGCCTTCCACGAGATCTGGAAATCCGGCATGCGTTCAAGCAGGAAGCTCGCGCCCGATTCCTGTGTGAGGGTCATCATGCCTTCGGTCGGCTTGTAGAAGCCGGTGATGCAGTTGAAGACCGTGGTCTTGCCCGCGCCATTGGGGCCGATCAGGGCGGTGATGTCGCCCTTGCGGGCCTCGAAGGAGAGGTCGTTGACGGCGGTGAGCCCGCCGAAGCGCATCGTCAGATGCTCGACCTGAAGCAGAGCGGGAGCGGTCATCAGCCGTGGCCCTCCTGCACCATATCGGCCGAGATCGACTTCTTCTCCTTCAGGAAGGCGGTCGGCTCGCGCGTCGAGATCAACCCGCGCGGCTTCCAGATCATGATCGCGACCATGGCCGCCCCAAAAATCAGCATCCGGTATTTGGTCGGGTCGAAGTCGTTGCCGAAGATCGCCTTGAGCAGGTCGAGCTCACGCAGGAGTTCGGTGCCGCCGATCATGGCGATGGCGGCGATCGCGCAGCCCCAGAGCGAGCCCATGCCGCCGAGCACGACGATGGCGAGGATGATCGCCGATTCCATGAAGACGAAGGATTCAGGGCTGATGAAGCCCTGCCGCGCCGAGAAGAAGGCGCCTGCAAAGCCGCCGAACATCGCTCCGATCGAGAAGGCGGTCAGCTTGGTGTTGGTGGTGTTGATGCCGAGCGAGCGGCAGGCGATCTCGTCCTCGCGCAGCGCTTCCCAGGCCCGGCCGACCGGCAGACGGCGCAGGCGCAAGGTCACGAAAGCGGTCAGCAGGGCCAATGCAAGGATCAGGTAATAAAGGAAGATCGTTCGATAGAGCGGCGAGAATTCGAGCCCGAACACGGCGGCAAAGCCGGTGTCGCTGGCGTTGAACGGGATGCCGAAGAAGCTCGGGCGCGGGATGCCGGAGATGCCGGCATAGCCGCCCGAGAAATCGACCCAGTTGATCAGCACCAGGCGGATGATCTCGCCGAAGGCGAGCGTGACGATGGCGAGATAGTCGCCGCGCAATCTCAAGACCGGGAAGCCGAGCAGCATGCCCCAGAAGGCGGCGAGGATGCCCGACAGCGGCAGCAGGATCCAGAAGGACAGGCCGAAATTCTTGGCCAGCAGCGCGTAGGAGTAGGCGCCGACGGCATAGAAGGCGACGTAGCCGAGGTCGAGCAGGCCGGCGAGGCCGACGACGATGTTCAACCCCCAGCCGAGCATGACGTAGATCAGGATCTGGACGCCGAAATTGTCGATCCATTTCAGTGCGCCGGCCCAGCCCGAAAGCTGGATCGCGATGATCGGGAAGGTCACCAGGAAGCCCAGGCCCACCAGCGAGAAGGTGCGCGAATGGGCCTGCAGCCAGGCGAAGGTGCCGTGGGGCAGAAACCGCACCAGCGACTTTCGCTCGGACTTGTCCTGCGCGCGCAAGGCCACGAGGAAGCGGCCGACGAAGACGATCGCGACGGCCCAGGCGACCGCGTCCCAGCGCGGATCGAGCACCAGCACGTTCTCGATGTTCTGGCGCGTGCCCCAGGCGATGATCGGGATGCAGAGGCCGAAGGTGACGAGCGCCGAAAAGGCCGCTTCCTTGAGCGCCGCCTTCATGTCGCGCTCGCGCCTGGCGGGAGTGGTTGCGCTTGCCATGGGGTCAGACCTTCTCGACTTCGGGGCGGCCGAGAATGCCCGAGGGCATGAAGACCAGCACGATCGCGAGGATGCAGAACGCCGCGACGTCCTTGTAGTCGATGGTGAAATAGGCCGACCACATGACCTCGATCAGGCCGATGAGCAGCCCGCCGATGACGGCGCCCGGCAGTGAGCCGATGCCGCCGAGCACGGCCGCCGTGAAGGCCTTCACGCCCGGCACGAAGCCGTCATGGAACGAAACGACGCCGTACAGCACGAGATACATCACGCCGGCGACGGCTGCGAGCGCCGCCCCCATGATGAAGGTGATCGAAATGGTGCGGTCGACGTCGATGCCGAGCAGCGCCGCCATCTTGCGGTCCTGCTCGCAGGCGCGCTGAGCGCGGCCGAGCGGCGTCTTCTGGACGATCCACCAGAAGGCCGCCAGCAGCACGGCGGTCGTCACGATGATGACGATCTGCTTGTAGGAAATCTGGACCGAATAGGTCGCGCTCTCGATCAGCGTGATCGACTTGTTGAGCATCGGCGCGGTCGATTTGTTGCGCGGGCCCTGCACGACCTGGACGAAGTTCATCAGGAAGATCGACATGCCGATCGCCGAGATCAGCGGCGCGAGGCGGAACGAGCCGCGCAGCGGCCGGTAGGCGACGCGCTCGATCGCCC
Source organism: Allobosea sp. (assembly GCA_046593015.1). Taxonomy (GTDB): domain Bacteria; phylum Pseudomonadota; class Alphaproteobacteria; order Rhizobiales; family Beijerinckiaceae; genus Allobosea. Next base: position 13,218 of record JBKJSB010000234.1, on the reverse strand, counting down.
AGTTCCAGAGCGAGGTGAAGACCATCGCCAGCACCAGCACGACGATCAGCGCCACCACGATCAGCCCGGCCCCGAACCAGGAGGCGATCAGCATAAAGAAGATCAGCGCGATGAAGGCCGAGAGCATGAAGATGTCGCCATGGGCGAAGTTCACCATGCCGATGATGCCGAAGACCATCGTGTAGCCGATGGCGATGAGCCCGTAGATCGAGCCCAGGGTCAGCCCGTTGATGAGCTGCTGCAGAAACACTTCCATCGAGACGCCTGACCCCTCGAACCAGCTCCCGTTCTCTTGGATCGGCATGACGCCGACGCATGCGGGATGCGATTGCCACGCAGAGCTACCAACGCCGCGCGGGTTCGACAATCGCGCCGCGCCACAAAACTGTCAAAAGCAATCTGGGGTCGTTTGCCGCTTGATTGTGCAGCCGACTTTGCCGCCGCGAGGCGATTTGGCGCAACATGATTGCGGGGTGTGCAGTGCGGGAGTTCGACGTCAAGCCGCGTTCAGGCGAAGTGTCGATACGATCTCGGCCTCGCGCTGGCGCGCCTGCGCCAGATCGAACGCAAGCTGCATGCGGAGCCACGTCTCGGCCGTCGAACCGAAGACCTTCTCGAAACGGATCGCCATGTCGGAGGTGATTCCACTACGCCCGTTGATGATCTTGTCGAGCGTCTGGCGGCTCACGCCAAGCCTTTCGGCTGCCTTTCCAACCGTCAGTCCAAGCTCCGGGAGACAATCGTCCCTGACGATTCGTCCTGGATGGGGCGGGTTCTTCATCGGCATCGAGTCGAGACCTTCTAATGATAGTCGATGTGATCGACATCGACGGCGTCCTGGCCCTCGAAACGGAAGATGATCCGCCAGTTGCCAGTGACTTTCACGGCAAAGAACCCTTTCAAAGGCCCCGCCAACGGATGGAAGCCGTAACCGGCGATGTTCATGTCCTCGGGGCGCGTGGCCGCATCGAGGGTGGCCAAACGATTCTCGATCCTCGCGCGCTGTTCGACAGGCAGCCCGCGAGCGTCATTCGCCTCAAATAACTTCTTCAACGCTTTGCTTTTGAAACTACGAATCACGCGTGCGGGGGCCTTCTGAAGAGGCCTCGGTGCTGAAATTCGGCGAGCAAAAATAATCGATAATGCGATTCTGTAAACTGAAAATTGTCTGTTGTCAATCCGGCTTAGCCGAAAGCCCTATGGACGAGAAGTTCGTCTAGCTGAGTTCCTAGCCGCAACCAGAAGCGTCGAACCTCACCGATCCGCCACCGTGAACCCATGCGCCAGCGGGTCGCGGTCGTCGATGAAGATCGTGTTGTAGCCGGTCATCCTCGCCCAGCCCTCGATCGAGGGGATGATCGCGTCGTGCGGGCCTACTTTCGCTGCCGCCTCGACGCGGCCCCGGAACAGCGTGCCGATGATGCTCTCATGCACGAAATCGTCGCCGACTTTCAGTTTTCCCTGCGCCGCCCATTGCGCCATGCGCGAGGAGGTGCCGGTGCCGCAGGGCGAGCGGTCGAGCGCCTTGTCGCCATAGAACACGGCGTTGCGGGCATGCGCGCCGGCGACCGTAGGCTGACCGGTCCAGAGGATGTGGCTCAGGCCGGCGATCGCCGGGTTTTCCGGATGGACGAACTGGTACTTCGCATTCAGCGCGGCGCGCAGCTTCGGGCTCCAGCGCAGCAGGTCGGAGGGGTTCACATCGGCGATGTCGGCAATCGCGCTCTGCGGATCGACGATCGCATAGAAGTTGCCGCCATAGGCGACATCGACCGTGACCTCGCCCAGCCCCTCGACCGTGGCGGTCAGTCCGGTCGCATGCAGGTAGCTCGCGATATTGGTGATGCGGACGCTGTCGACATAGGGCCCGTTGCGGACATAGGTCGCGGTGACGAGGCCGGCCGGCGTGTCGATCTTGAGCACGCCCTCCTGGCGCGGCGTCACCAGCCCGCGCTCCAGCGCCATGGTGACGGTGCCGATCGTGCCGTGGCCGCACATCGGCAGGCAGCCGGAGGTCTCGATGAACAGGAAGGCGATATCGGCGTCGTCCCGCGTGGGCGGATAAAGGATCGCGCCCGACATCATGTCGTGGCCGCGCGGCTCGAACATCAGGCCGGTGCGGATCCAGTCGTACTCTGCCAGGAAATGCGCCCGCTTCTCGACCATGTTGGCGCCCTTCAGCACCGGCCCGCCGCCGGTGACCATGCGCACCGGATTGCCGCAGGTGTGGCCGTCGACGCAGAAGAAAGTGTGTGTCGTCATGGGCTGGCTCGGGGGGCTTGAGAGTCTGATTCTAGAAGCGGCGCGGGCTGAACGGGGCGAGGTCGATGGCCGGCTCCCGGCCGGCGATCAGGTCGGCGACGAGCACGGCCGTCGCGGTCGACTGCGTCATGCCGTAATGGCCGTGGCCAAAGGCGTAGAGCACGTTGGGGCTGCGGCTGGCCTGCCCGATCACGGGCAGGGAATCGGGCAGGGACGGGCGAAAACCCATCCAGAGCTTGCCGGTCTCGAAGGCCGGCAGCCCTTCGACGAAGCCTGTCGCCTTGTCATAGAGCGTTTTCGTGCGGGCGTGGTTGGGGGCGGCGTCGAGCCCGCCGAACTCGACCGCGCCGCCGATGCGCAGGCCACTCTCCAGCGGCGTCACGACGAAGCCATGCCCCTCGAAACCGATCGGCCGCGAGGTCAGCCCTGTGATGCCGGGAAAGCTGACATTGTAGCCGCGCTCTGTGTCGAGCGGCACGCGGTCTCCGAGCGCGGCAGCCAGCGGCTTCGACCATGCGCCGGCTGCGATCACCGCGCGGTCGACCACACGCTGAAAACCGTCGCGGCCGATCAGGGCAGGGCGCTCTCCGCCTGAGATGTTGGTGACCTCCGCCTTCTCGAAGCGCGCGCCGCGCGCCAGCGCCGCCTCGAACAGCGCCAGCGTCAGCGCCAGCGGATCGGAGATATGAGCGGTGTCGGGATGGAACGCCGCGCCGACGAACCTGTCCTTCAGCGCGGGCTCGAGCTGGCGCAGCTCCTCGGGCCGCAGCATGTCCACCGTGATACCGAATTCCGCCTGCCGTCTGGCGATCGCGCCTGCCTCGGCCAGAGCGGCCTGGTCGGTGAAGGCATAGAGCCCACCCTTGCGATGGATATGGCCGCCAAGACCCAGCGCCTCCGTCCGAGCCAGCCAGGCGGGCAGCGCCAGTTGCTGGAGCGCGGCGATGCCGAGGATCGAGCGCTCATAGGCCTGCGGGCGGGCCGCCAGAACGAAGCGGGCGAGCCAGGGCAGCAGCTTCACGAAGTAGCTGGGCCTGATCGAGAGCGGACCAAGCGGGTCGAGCAGGAACTTCGGCACCTGCCGCAGGATCTTGGGGCTCGCGATCGGCAGGATGTCGGTATGGGCTATCCAGCCGGCATTGCCGCGCGATGGGCCGAAGGCGGGGCCTTCCCTGTCGAGGATCAGGACCTCGTGACCCTCGTCCAGCAGCGCATGCGCCGTGGCGCAGCCGACGATGCCGGCGCCGATGATCGCGATCTTCATGGCAGGCCGATCGTCATGGCAGCCCCGGGGGTCTTCAGCGCGGCCGTATGCTTCAGTCCGGTGTCGACCGAGGCGCCGCGCCCAGAGCAGTTCTGCACAAGCGCGGGCAGCCCGTCGAGCATGCTTCCGTCGGTCCCGCCACTGGCCTGTCGCATCCGCCTTGCATCCTCGACAAGCCGCTTGCGCGCAAACCTGTTTCGCTTTCAGATTGCAGGCCCGTACTGTCGGGCGCGATGTCGAACAGGTGATATATCAATGCGCCAATCAGCGTCAACGCCGGCGCCTGCGCCCTGGAGCGCCGCGTGACCTTCCGAAGTCTCGACGACCAGCGGATCCCGAGCCCGACGTCCCGACCGATCGACGACAATGCGGTTCTCAGCCTGTCCGAGATCGCGTATCGGCGGCTGGAGGAGGCGATCGTCACCCTGTCGCTTCGTCCGGGCGCGTCGCTGACCGAGGCGCAACTGATCGACATGGTTGGCGTCGGCCGCACCCCGGTGCGCGAGGCGCTGATCCGGCTGGCGCAGCAGGGGCTGGTCGAGGTTTTGCCGCGCAAGGGCGTGCTCGTCGCCGGAATCAACGCCATCGACATCATGGCGGCGCTCGATGCGCGCGAGGTTCTGGAGCGCCTGATTGCCGCCGAGGCGGCAAAGCGCGCGAGCCCGCGCGAGCGCATCGCCATCGTCGAGTCGGCGCGTTCGATGCGTGCCGCCGCCGGGGATGGCGACGCCAACGCCTATATGCGGCTCGACAAGGAGTTCGACGCGGCGGTCGCGACGGCGGCGCGCAGCCCCTACGCGACGCGCGCAGCCGAGCCGCTGCAGGCGCTGATCCGGCGCGCCTGGTATCATTTCGAGCGGCAGGACGATCTGGTGCCCGCCGCCCAGCATCACGTCGCCTTCGCGCAGGCGCTGGCGACAGCCGATCCCGAAGCCGCGATGGCGGCCAGCGACCGTCTGATGGCGCATCTGCGCGGCGGCCTGCTGGCGACGCTGGGGCGGGACTAGCCTTTCGCCGCCTCGGCCTCGATCTCGGCGAAGACGCTGGCCGCCTCCTTGAAGGCGTGGTTGGCGGCAGGCACGCCGGCATAGACGGAGGCCTGCATCAAGACCTCCTTGATCTCGTCGCGGCTCATGCCGTTGTTGAGCGCGCCCCGGACATGGATGCGGAACTCGCCCCAGGCCCCCAGCGCGGCCGCGATCGAGAGCACGATGATCGAGCGCTCGCGGCGGACGAGGCCGGGCCGGTTCCAGATGTCGTTCCAGGCGTTGCGTGTGATGAACTCCTGCCATTCGCGGTTGAAATCGGTCAGGCCTGAGCTCGCCTTGTCGACGTAAGATCCGCCCAACACGGAGCGGCGGGTCTTCATGCCCTCGGCATAGCGGGTGGCGTCGTCCATTGCGGGCTCCTCGGGCGTCGGCAGGTCAGGCATGCAGGAAATCGAGCACGGCCCTGGTGAAGGCTTCGGGCTGCTCGAGATTGGAGAGGTGGGCGGCGTCGAGCTCGACGCGCTGCGCGCCGTGGATCGCGTCCGCTATCAGGTGGCCAGCCGCCGGCGGCGTCGCCGGATCGACCTTGCCGATAATCACGAGGACCGGATTGGCGATGGCGCGGATCGGCTCGCGCTGGTCCATGTCGCGGATGGCGGCGCAGCAATTGGCGTAGCCAAGCGGCGGCGTGGTGGCGAGCATCTCGCTGACCTTCGCCACGGTTGTCGCATCCCGCTCGCGGTAGGCGGGGCTGAACCAGCGCTCCAGCGTCGGCTGCACCAACACGGCCATCCCGCTGGCGCGCACGGTCTTGATGCGGCTGTTCCAGAGCTCGGGCGGGCCCATGCGCGCGCCGGTATTGGCGAGCACGACGCGGTTCAGGCGCTTGCCGTGATGGGTCGCGAGCCATTGCCCGACCATGCCGCCCTTCGACAACCCGCACCAATGCGCGCGCTCGATGCCGAGATGGTCGAGGATGGCGAGCGCGTCTTGCCCGAGCTGCGCGATCGAACAGGGCCTGTCCTGCGCGGTTGATTTGCCGTGGCCGCGCGAATCGTAGCGCACGATGCGGAAGGTCTTGGCCCATTCCGCCACCTGCGGGTCCCACATCGTCAGATTGGTGCCGAGTGAATTCGACAGCAGCAGCACCGGCGCGTCGGGCGCGCCGTCGAGCGCGATGTTGAAGGGCTCGCCCCTGATGGTCTCGATCGGCATCGGCGTTTCGCTCCGTGACAGTTCCGTTTGTGTTATTCCGGCGCGATCGTGCCGTCGCCGGCCAGCCGCAGTCTGCGGCCGTCGAGCGCGCGCTGGTCCAAGGCCGCGACCCTGAGCGCCTGCGGCACGGGCCAGCCCATCTCGCGCGCAACGATCAGCCCGAGCAGAAGAATGGCGTCGGGTTCATGCATCAGGATCGCGGCGGGGGCCTTGCCCGCATGGACCAGTTCGAGCAGCACGGCCGAGGCGGAGGATGAGCCGATCGTGCCCGGCAGCGCCAGCACAAGGCCTGCGATGCTAAAACCCCGCTCCGGATGGCGGGCGTCGATGATCGCGCCGGTGCGGGGGTCGACGCCGCCCCAGAAGCTGATCGGCGCGGTCAGCGCCAGGCATTGCGCCGAGACAGCCGGGCCGGGGATCAGGATCTCGGCCCTCAGGACCATGCGCGCGGCTCCCTGACCAGCCGGCCGGCGACCGCGCTCTCGACGCATTCGGCCAGCGAGCCGTAGCTCACCGCGTAGCCGGTGTTTCCCGGCGCGTAATGCGCGAATTTGCCCGAATTCGTCATCAGCACCGCGCCTTCGATGTCGGGCAGGATCGGCGTCGCGACGACGCAGGTATCGACCACGAAAAGCACGCCCTGCGCTTCCAGCGCAGCGCGCCGGCCGCGCTCCGCCAGCGGGCCGACGACATGGCGGCCGGTATTGGCATAGAGCGGCACCGCGAGTCTGCGCCCGTCGAGCCGCCGCTCGACCTCCTCGATCTCGGCTAGCGAGAGATGCGGCGAGCCGATTGCGACCGCATCGACGCGGTCTGTGCCGGTGGTCGTCGAGAGGCGCGCCAGCGTCTCCTGGACTGCGTTGGGCCCGAAGACGATATGTTCCAGCGCGGGGCGATGCCCCAACGCAATGTCGAGATCTGGCGCTTCGGGCGTGACGCCTGCGACATGGAACAGCCCGACGCCGCCAGCTGAGGCGGCGGACGCGCCGAGCGCCTTGAGGCGGTCTTCGGTGGTGCAGCCCTGCAGGCCGTCGATCACGGCGACGGAGGTTCCCGCGCTGCGGCCGAGGAAGGCTCCGAGCACGGGGTAGAACACGTCCGAGGCGCGCAACTCCCGCGAGAGGCCCGAGACGTCGATCACCAGCGTCGCGATACGGTTCTCCGGCCGGTGCAGGCCGTAATCGGGTGCGACGCCAGCGATAGCGCAGGCGATGTCGAGGAAGTCGCCATAGCGGTTGGTGCGCGCGCCCAGCACCGAATTGCAGAACACGACGGCGTTGGATTCGCCCCAGGCGACGTCCGTGCCGGCCCTGGGCCTGTGCCCGGCCTGATAGGGGGCGCAGGTCCAGGACGGTTCGCAGCCCATCGCTTCATAGGCGCGCATCATCCTTGCCGCCATGTCGCGTTCATGCGGGGGCAGCCGGATCTTCGCGCAGCCGGCCGGGGTCAACGCGCCGACATTCAGCGTCGCGCGGATGGCGACCTTCGCGCCGCCCTCGACCAGCCTTTCGGCGAAAAGCGTGCCGGAATCGCCGTGATAGAGCGCGCCGTCGATATGGGCCGACGCCACGGGAATGAGTTTCGGCGCACCCATCAGCCGCGCGGATTCGGCGACGATCCGCATCGCCATGCCGGCGGCGAGGCCGTCGGCGCCCGAGGCGATGGCGCGCTCGTGGTCGGTGAGGTCAACCATCGATGACCCTGTATTCGCGCGCCGGCGCAGCCGGGCGAGGTTGCGGCGCCTGTGCGCAGCGCGCGAGCACCCTGTCGATGATCGCATCCGACGCGCCGCGATAGGTCGTTGGATCGAACAGCTCGGCAAGCGCCACGGCTTCGATATGCTCGGTCACGGCCGGCATACCGGCCAGCACCTCGCGCAGATGCCGCCCCTGCGCCAAGCAGGCACGGCTTGCCTCTTCCAGCAGGTGATGGGCCTGCACCTTGCCGATCGCGGCCGCCAGCGCTGCTGAGACGCGCTCCGACATGACGAGGCCGTGGGTGAGATCGATATTGGCCCGCATGCGCTCGGGAAAAACCTGTAGCCCTTCGATCAGCGTGACCATCTGCGCGAGAGCCGATCCGGCGACGCGGAAGAGTTCGGGCAGCGTCGGCCATTCGGCATGCCAGCCGCCGAGCGCGCGTTCGTGCTCATGCGGCATGGCGGCGAACATGGTGGCGACGAGGCCGGGCGCGCGCTGCGACGCCGCAAGGATCAGCGTGCAAAGCACCGGATTGCGCTTGTGCGGCATCGCCGAGGAGCCACCCCTGCCGGGGGCCTCGGGCTCGGCAAGTTCACCGATCTCGGTCTGGGCCATGAGCGAGACGTCGCGCGCGATCTTGCCGAGATTGCCGGTCAGGATGCCGAGTTCGCTCGCAAGGCGGACGAGGCGATGGCGTTGCCCGTGCCAAGGGATGAACGAAGGCGTTGCGCCCAGCGTCAGCTCGACGAACCGCGCCTGAACGCGATCCCCGTCGTCGCCCAGCGCCGCCAGCGTGCCGGCGGCTCCGGCAAGCTGGACGACCGGAGCGTCCAGAATGGCGTGCAGGACATGCCGGCTCTCCAGCAATGGGTCGAGCCAAAGCGCAGTCTTGACGCCGAAGGTGATCGGGACGGCCTGCTGCAGGAAGGTCCGGCCGATCATAGGGGTCTCGCGATGCGTCTCCAGCAGCGAACCCATGGCACGAACTAGCTGGCCGAGCCGGAGCTCGATGAGCTTCAGCCCGCTGCCGAAGACATGGACATGGCCGGAATCGATCACGTCCTGGCTGGTCGCGCCGTAATGAACCCATTTGGCCTGCTCGGGGGATGCCGCGGCGACGCGCGCCGTCAACGCCTTCACCAGCGGGATCGCGGGGTTGCCGGCGAGCGTCGCGGCCCGCCCGAGCTCGGCGATGTCGTAGAGATCGGGGTCGCATTGCCGGGCGACAATATTCGCGGTGCCCTCCGGCGCGACACCCTCGGCTTCCAGCGCGCTTGCGAGCATCGCCTCGAAACCGAGCATGCCGTGGAGGAGCGCCCTGTCGCTCATCGCCGAAGCCATCTCGCCATCGGCGAAGAGTTCGCCATAAAGGCCTGTCGCCGCGCCGCTCATGCAAACAGGTATCCGGGGCCGGGCGCGGCGTCGCAAACCATCTTCACGCTTGGTCCCCTTGTGCGCATGGGGGATTTCCGCTCATGGATAGCGCACCCCGTCGTCTTGGATAGACCCGGGGCAGGGCCGGCCGCAACAGGGTCGCGTCCCGCGGCCGCGATGCGAGGGAGAAACGCCATGGCGATGACGATGAATGGCGAGGTGACCTTACCTGCGGCCAAGGACGTGGTCTGGGCCAAGCTCAACGATGCCGAGGTGCTCAAAGCCTGCATTCCGGGCTGCGAGCAGCTCGTGAAATCCGACGACACGCATTTCTCGGCGGTGGTGAAGGTCAAGCTCGGGCCGGTGAAGGCGAGCTTCAAGGGCAAGGTCGAGCTCGTCGATCTCGATCCGCCCAATGGCTACCGCATCCAGGGCGAGGGTGAGGGCGGCATCGCCGGCTTCGCCAAGGGCGGCGCGAAGGTGACGCTGAGCGAGGCCGGGGAGGGGCAGACGCTGCTGCGCTACGATGTCGAGGCGCAGGTCGGCGGAAAACTGATGCAGATGGGCTCGCGCCTGATCGATTCGGTCTCGAAGAAGCTCGCCGACGAATTCTTCGCCAATTTCGCCAAAGCGGTCAGCGAAGGCTGAGCCGCGTCCTCAACAAGGATCCGGTCAGCGAAGGCTGAGCCGCGTCCTCACCAAGAATCCGGTCAGCGAAGGCCGAGACTCAGGACGCCCGCCTCAGCGCGGCAAGCGCCTCGGCGACGGAGGCTTCCGCCGCGCCGACCTGACGGGCGATGTCGGCGGCGGCTTCTTTGGCGCGTTCCAGCGTCTTGGCCGTGGTCGCGAGACTGTCGTTGACGGCGTTGGCGCTGGCGATGGCCTCGTCCGAGCTGTCGACAACGGCGGCGGCGTCGCGGGCGATGCCGGCGGTCACCGAGCCCTGCTGAAGCACCGCATCCGAGATCGCGCCCGAATCCAGCCGGATCTCGCCGATCGTCGCGCCGATCGAGGCGGCGTGCGCGCTGCAGGCCTGCGCGCTGGCGGCGAGTTCGGCGATCTTGCCGGCGATGTCCTGGGTCGCGCTCGCGGTCTGCGTCGCCAGCGACTTCACCTCGGAGGCGACGACGGCGAAGCCCCGGCCCGCTTCGCCTGCGCGGGCGGCCTCGATCGTGGCGTTGAGCGCCAGCAGGTTCGTCTGCGCCGCGATGTCGGCGATCATGCCGACGACGGCGCCGATCGAATCCGTGACGCTGCGCAGTTGCGAGATCGCCTGGTTCATCTGTTCGGCGTCGCTTACCGCGCGGTTGGCGATGTCGAGGCTTTGTCGCGCGCGCTGGCCGATCTCGGTGATGTTGGCCGACATCTCCTCGGTCGCGGCGGCCGTCTGCAGCGAGCGCTCGCGGACCTGCGCCGACGCCTGCGCGACCGAGCCGACCCTGTCCCGGATGAAGGCGGTCGCGGTGGTCGTCTCGGAGGCGGTCGCGACGAACTGCCCGACGGCATGCGAGATCGAGGCGTCCAGGCCGCCGATCCGCGATCTCAGCATAAGGGCTGCTTCGTCGAGCGCGAACTGGCGCTTCTTCGCCTCGGCCGCCTCGATCTGCTGGTCGATCGTGATCGCGGTGTTGACGTCATAGGTCAGGATGCGCTCGACGATGTAGAGGTCATGGGCCGCCCGTTTGGCCTGCGTCAGGACTTTGAGCCGGCTCGCGACCAGAATCTCGCGGAACAGCGAGAAGGCGATCGAGACGCGCGGGCGCGGGCCGACGCCCGCGACGCGCTCGAGCTGGCACAGGGCATCGACGGAAGCCGTGTAGGGCTCGTCGAACACGCCTTTGAAGAGCAGGCGGAAATGGTTCGCTTCCATCGCATAGAGCTGCTCCGCCACTGGGCCGACGGTGTCCCGCAGGACTGGATGGATGACGAACGCCCGCTCGAAATCGGCTGCGACGATGCGGTCGATGACGCGATCGACCACGGCGCCATAGGTCATCAGGCGCCTGCGCTGCGCGTCTCCATAACCGATCGCCCGCAGGCGACGCTGGATCTGATCCTGGATCGACGACACGGCATGGTCCGGACTTAAGCGACGGCATCGGGCTGGCGTCGCAACCCAAACTGGGGGCGGGCGATTAAGAATCTGCAAATGCGAGCCGGAGGGATCACCAGGCCGGCAAGCCCATGTCTTTCCGCCGTCCTGTTCGGATATGAACGTTTCTGTGGAAAAACGTGACCAAACACGCATTTGTGCCGCCGTGCAATCCGCTTGACCGCGCAAATGGGGCGGTCCACATTCGGTTTTGAGCTGTTCCAAGGAAAAGCTGCCCTGCGGTGCGCCATCTGCGACACGCATGGATTCCAAGGCGCGACGGCTGACGAGTTCAAGTCTCAAAGCCGGGCGCGAGACCCGGGTTTCAGGAGGAATGTCCATGGCCACCGTTTCCATGACGGTGAACGGCAAAGCCGTCACCGCAGTGATCGATCCGCGCACGCTCCTGGTGCAATTCCTGCGCGAGAATCTGCGCCTGACCGGAACGCATGTCGGCTGCGACACCAGCCAGTGCGGGGCCTGCGTCGTCCATGTCGACGGCGTGGCGGTGAAGTCCTGCACCGCCCTGGCGGTGTCGCTGGATGGCGCGACGGTGACGACGATCGAGGGGCTGGCCGTCAATGGCGCGCTGCATCCGATGCAGGAGGCTTTCCGCGAGCATCATGGCCTGCAGTGCGGCTATTGCACGCCCGGCATGATCATGGCCGCCGTGGACATGGTGAACCGGCGCGGCCATGCGCTCGACGAAAAGACGATCCGCGAGGATCTCGACGGCAACATCTGCCGCTGCACCGGCTACCACAACATCGTCAAGGCGATCGCCGCCGGGGCCGAGGCCATGGGCGGCAAGGCTCAGGTCCGCCAGGCGGCCGAATAGGTCTTCGGGCCCGCGCTATCCCGCGCGGGCCGTATTCCAGGTCATGACGCGCCCGTCAGAGGCGCGCTGCGAGGAGGGAAGAGCATGTCCGCAACGGGTATCGGCGCATCGGTTCGCCGCAAGGAAGACCACCGCTACATCACCGGCCAGGGCCGCTACACCGACGACATCAACCGGCCGGGCCAGGCCCACGCCTATTTCCTGCGCTCGCCGCATGCGCACGCCACGCTCAACTCGATCGACGCGAAGGCTGCCGCCGCGATGCCGGGCGTGCTCGGCATCTTCACCGGCGACGACCTGACGGCCGACAAGGTCGGCGGGCTGATCTGCGGCTGGATGATCCACAACAAGGACGGCTCGCCGATGCGGGCCGGCGCGCATCCGGCGCTCGCTCAGGGCAAGGTCCGCTATGTCGGCGACCATGTCGCGGTCATCGTGGCCGAGACGCTGGCGCAGGCGCGCGATGCGTCCGAGGCGATCGTGGTCGATTACGGCGTGTTGCCGGCGGTGGTCGATACGGCCAGCGCGGCCGGGGCCAAGACCGTCGTCCATGCGGAAGCACCCGACAACACGGTGTTCAACTGGCATCTCGGCAACAAGGCCGAGACCGAAGCCGCTTTCAAGGCCGCCAGGCATGTGACGAAACTCGACATCGTCAACAACCGGCTGGTGCCTAACCCGATGGAGCCGCGCGCGGCCGTCGGCGACTACGACCAGGGCGAGGGCGCGTTCACGCTCTACACCACGAGCCAGAACCCGCATGTCGCCCGCCTCGTCCTCTCCGCCTTCATCGGCATCGCGCCGGAGAACAAGCTGCGCGTGATCGCGCCAGATGTCGGCGGCGGGTTTGGCTCAAAAATCTTCATCTATGCCGAGGAGACGGTCTGCGTCTGGGCAGCCAAGAAGGTCGGCCGGCCGGTGAAGTGGACCTCGGACCGCACCGAGGCCTTCCTCTCGGATGCGCATGGCCGCGACCACGTCACCCATGCCGAACTCGCGACCGACGCGGATGGCAAGATCACGGCGCTGAGGGTCAAGACCACGGCCAATCTCGGGGCCTATCTCTCGACCTTCTCCTCCTCGGTGCCGACCTATCTCTACGCGCCGCTTTTGTCGGGCTCCTACGACATCCCGGCGATCTATGCCGAGGTCGACGCGGTCTACACCAACACCGCCCCGGTCGATGCCTATCGCGGGGCCGGCCGGCCGGAGGCGAGCTTCGTGGTCGAGCGGCTGGTCGAGGTCGCGGCGCGCGAACTCGGCAAGGACCCGGCCAAGTTCCGGATGCAGAACTACGTCAAGAAGTTCCCGCACCAGACGCCGGTGATCATGATGTACGACACCGGCAATTACGCTGCGTCGATGAAGAAGGCGCTGGAGATCATCGACTACAAGGGCATCGGCAAGCGCAAGCGCGATTCCGCCCGCAACGGCAAGCTGCGCGGCATCGGCTTCTCCTCCTATATCGAGGCCTGCGGCATCGC
>JBKJSB010000207.1:0-24122 GCA_046593015.1 Allobosea sp. | reverse complement strand
GCATCAGGGTCGGGATCGAGCGGATGCCGAACTGGGCCGGGATCGCCTGGTTCTCATCGACATTCATCTTCACGATCTTGACCTTGCCGCCCATCTCGTCGGCGATCTCCTCGAGCGCCGGACCGATCATACGGCAGGGGCCGCACCATTCGGCCCAGAAATCGACCACGACGGGCTCCGCCGATTTGAGGACGTCGGCCTCGAAGCTCGCATCCGTCACCTTGCTCGTCGCCATGGCCCGTCGCCTTTTCAGAAAATGGAGGTGGCGACCGCGTCGCCTTCGCTCCAGAAGCTATGAACGCCGATGGCGGGGGTCAAGGCGCGGAACCAGCACATCCGTGCACGGCTAACCCGCCATGGCTGCAAGCGCGGCATCCAGCGCGGCGGGCTCGGGCTCCAGACAGGCCAGCGTCGCGGTGTAGATCGCCAGCGCCCGGATCGTCTTGCCGGGATAGATCGCCGCCACCAGAGCGCGATAGGCGGCGAGCTGGGCCAGGGTCGCCGGGGGGATGTCGGCGGCGCTGGCCGGCGGGCGGCCGGCCGTCTTGAAATCGGCGATCAGCACCGTGTCGCCGTCGACCGCGAGCCGGTCGATCTGCCCCGAGACGGCGCGACGCTGGCCATCTGGCAGGACAATCTCGCCGGCTAGCGGCGCCTCGGCGAGCGAGCCCTCGGCGAATAGCGCCGCCAGCGCTGGCTGCGCCAGCAGGCCGAGCGCATCCGCGACGATGCGCTCCCGCCGCTCCGGGCCGACCGCCTTGCCGCGCGCCGATGCGAGCGAGCGTGCCACGTCGGCGCGACGCGCGGCCGCGACGTCCGGCAGCACCTGCAGCAGGAGATGCGCCAGACGGCCTGCCGCGGCCGCCTCCGCGAGAAACGGACCGTTGGTCGGGCGCGTCTCGGCATCGGCGGCCGAGAGCGCGCTGGAGGGTTTCAGCGGCGGGGCCGGCTCCGCTTCGCGCGGGGCAGGCTGGTTCAGCCAGTCGGGCGCGGGAAGGGCCGGCGCGCCGGCGGGTTCTTGCGGCTCCTCCACCCGTCCAGGCGGCGAGATCGTGAAGCGGGCGATCTCGCCATCCCCATCCGGGGCCGGCACCATTTGCAGGCCGGGGACCGAAGCCGTCAGCCCGGCCTCGACCATCCGATACCACGAGCCTTCGGGCGCCTCGCCCTTGGCCTGCGCCGCACAGACGATCAGCCGGTCCTCGGCCCGGGTCAGCGCGACATAGAGCAGGCGATGATGTTCCTCGACCATCGCGGCGATCACACCGGCTTTCGCGTCGGCCGTCGTGTCGGCATCCTCGGCGGAAGACGGCATCCAGAGCGGCACGGCTCCTGCGCGCGGCGGTTTGACCACCAGCAGCTTCGGCAGGCGCTTGGCGCCCGGCCGGGGCGCGAGATCGGCGAGGATCACGATCCTGGCCTCCAGTCCCTTGGCGCCGTGCACGGTCATGACGCGGACCTCGCCGGCGCTCGACGACAGATCGCGCTTCACATCGGCAGCCGTGCCCTGGATATGACGAAGGAAGGCCGACAGCGACGGACCATATCTGCGCTCATGGTCGAGCGCGGCGTTCAGGAAGGCGTCGAGCGCGTCGCCGGCTTCCGCACCAAGCCGGGCCAGCGCCAGATTGCGACCGCCGCCCGGACCCAGCAGATCGGCGAAAAAGCGGAACGGCCCGCAGCGCGCCGCTTCCGCTGTCAGTTCCGTCAGTCTGTCCGCGATGGCGGCATAGCGCGGTTCGCTTTCGCCGGCCTGCCGCAACGCCTCGCGCAGCGAACCGGGCCGCTCCGGCGCGAGCCGCAGCAGGTCGTCGTCGTTCAGCCCGATGAGAGGCGTCTTCAGCGCGATGGCGAGCGTCAAATCGTCCTCGGGGAGCAGCAGCGCCTGGCCCAGCGCCACCAGATCCTCGACGGCCGGATGGTCCGCGAGCGAAAGCCGGTCGCGGCCGGTGACGGGAACGCCTGAATCCTTCAGCGCCTTGACGATCTGCTCGAACAGCGCGCCGCGGTTGCGCAGCAGGATCATCACGTCGCCGGGCGCGAAGGGCTGGCCGCGATCGTCTCGTCCGGCCTGCTTCCAGCGCTCCAGCACGGTCGCGATCCGGGTCGCGAGCTTGGCCACCGCGCTGCGCCTTTGCGTGGCGTCGACCGGCGCGGTCCAGGCGTCTGGCGGCTCGCGCGCATCGTCGGCCGCGAGCGGCCAGAGATCGACGCAGCCCGAGTCGCCCCGGCGCACCGTGTCGTGCGGCTCCGGCGTGGCCGCGCCGTCGAAGACCAGCCCACGCGCATGCTCCGGCAGGGCGAAGACGGCGTCGACCGCCGCCATGATGTCGGGAGCCGAGCGAAAGGAGGTGTTGAGGCTGACGGCCTCGAATGTCCCGTCGGCTTCCCGAATCGCATGGCCCAGCCGCCGCCTTTCCTCGGCGAAAGCGGCAGGCGCTGCGCCCTGGAAGCCGTAGATCGACTGCTTCTCGTCGCCGACGACGAAAAGCGTGCGCGGTCTTCCGCTCGCCGCGAGCACCTTCTGCATGCTGGTGAATTCGGCGGCGAGCGCGCCGAGGATCGCCCATTGCGCGTCGCTGGTGTCCTGCGCCTCGTCGAGTAGGATGTGGTCGATGCCGGCGTCGAGCTTGTAGAGCACCCAGGCCGCCTCGACGCGCGACAGCAGCGAGCGCGTCTTCGCGATCAGGTCGTCATAGTCGAGCAGCGAACGCAGGCTCTTCTGGCGGCGGTAGGAGGCGAGCATCCGCGTCACCAGCAGCGCCAGCGCGTGACTGCGGTCTCGGATGGCGATGGCGGCGAGCGCATTGTCGGCAGCGAGCACGCACGCGGCGAGGCCTTCCAGGATCGAGAGAAGCTCCGGCTCGAACTCGGATTTTCCCTTGCCGCGGATATTGGCGTTGATGCCGCCAGCTTCGGTGATGAAGCCCTTGCGGCAGAGCGAGACGGGATCGCCATCCTCCTGCCCGGCGAGCAGGCCACGAAGCGCGGCGGCAAAGCCCTGCCGCGTCGCGCTGCCGGCCTCAAGCGCCGCGACCAGTCGCGGCAGCCCGGCCATGACCGAGAGGTCGAGCCGGAAACGGCCCTTGACCTCATCGGCCGCGAGATCGGCGGCGATTCCGAGAAACGCCGCCATGCCGGCGCGCATCTTTCCGGCGTCGCGGGCGCGGCCATCGGCGTCGCTGAACAAGGCGCGCTGGCGCAGCGCCTCCTGAATCATGCCGTCGAACGTATCCTGCGCCGCATGCCGGGCGAGCAGGTCGAGCGCGGCCGCCAGTTCGCCTCCCGGATCGGCGGCGACCTGCGCCAGCAATTCGCGCCGCGCCGCGCGCAGCATCTCGGCTTGGGCCAGATCGTCGGCGACCTCGAAGCGCGGCGGGACGTTCGCCTCGAAGGGCGCGGCCTGCAGCACGCGGGTGCAGAACGCGTGGATCGTCTCGATCCTGAGCCCGCCCGGCGTCTCCAGAGCCTGCGCGAAGAGGCGTCGCGCCGCGGCGAGGTCTTCGGCCAAGGGCGACTTGCCGGTCAGCCCGGCCAACGCCTCGTGCAGTTTGGCCTCAGGCAGCGTGGCCCAGGCCGACAGCTCGCGGAACAGCCGGTTCGCCATATTGGCGGCGGCGGCCTTGGTGTAGGTGATGCAGAGCAGGCGGCCGGGCGCGACATCGTCCAGCAGCAGCCTGAGCACCCGGTTGACCAGCACATAGGTCTTGCCCGAGCCGGCATTGGCCGAGACCCAGGCGCTGAGGCGCGGCCCCGAGGCCTGCGCCTGACGCTGCCGGGTGAGTTCGGGGACGATCCAGCCCGGCTTCACGCCTCGTCCTCCGAATCGCCGCCGGCCGCCGCCCATTCCTTGACGCGGGCGAGCCGGTCATAGGGTGAGGCATATTTGATGTAGTCCGGCGCGCGGCGGGAGACATAGGCCTCGCGGCCGTCTCGCAAGGCCGCGACATGCTGGAGCAGGCGTTCGAGATGCCGCGCCGCGACATCGGCCAGCGTCTCCTCGTCGAAATCGAGCGGCTTATCCTTCGTCCAGCCTTTCGGGTCATGATGGAGCTTGAGATAAAGCACGGCCTCGACCGGCGTCGGGCCGACCACATCGCGAAAGCCGGCGCGGGCCGCGAGCTCGGCTTCAAGCGTCAATTGCGGCGCAAAACCCTTCTCGACCTGCTTCTTGCTCGGTGCCGCGCCGGTCTTGAAATCGATGATCCGCAACAACCCCTCGCGTGTGACCTCGATGCGGTCGGCCCGGCCGCTTAGGCGTAGGGTCGCGCCGTCGGGCAGCTCAAAGCTCGCGCCCGTGCCGCGCTCGACCGCGACCTTGGCGAGATCGGGCCGCCGCCGCAGCTCCCAGCCGATGAAATGGTCCGCCGTCAGCAGGAAACGCGGCCACCAGAACGCCTTCACCTCGGGCGTGTCGTCGAAATCCGCAAACAGCCTGTGGCCGATGGCGATCATTTGGCCCAGCGCGTCTGGCGGCATGGTCGTCGGATTAGCGATCGCAAACTCGGCGACAATCTCGTGCAACAGGTTGCCGCGGTCCTGAGCGCTCGGATCCTCGACCAGCGCATCCAGCGCATCGAGCTTCAGAATCTTTCGGGCGTGAATCACATAAGGGTCACGATAGAGCGTCTCGACATCGGTGACGCTGAGGGCGAGCGGCTGCAGCCGGCGCGGCGGCAAGGGGGCCGGCCGGCCGATCGGTTTGACGGGCGCGGGTGCGCTCAGGGTCGCGGCCAGACTGGAGAGCCTTTGCCCGTCGGTCAGCGAGGCCTTCCAGACTGCGTCCGGCGTCACCGCCTTGAGGCGCTGCCAGAAGCGCGAAGCGATGGTCTCGGCCTCGCCTGACTTGCGGGCGCGGGTCAGCGTGACCTGTCGCGCCATCAGGGCCTGAACGAAGTCATGCGCGGTCTGGCCGATGCGGCGTTCCGGGGCGGACAGACCGAGTTCGGCCCGCATCGGCCGGTTGATGAAGGAGTCGGTCTTCGCCTCCGGCGGCCAGATCGTCTCGTTCAGGCCGCCGAGCACGACATGGTCGGCCTCCAGCAGCCGCGCCTCCAGCAGGCCCCAGATTTTGACGCGCGGATGGCTGCTGCTTGCCCGCCGCACGACGCGCTCGCCGAGCAGGCCATCGAGAATGGCGACGGCGTCGATCGCCCGCCCGCCATCGGGCATCTCGGCTTTCGCGCCGGCGAGGTCGTCGAACAGCCCGGCCAGCGCCTCGCCATCGGGGCCCACGAAGGCCAGCGCTGCCCCGCCTTGCGTCCGGCTCAGCGCCTCGATGGTGGCGCGGGCGGTTGCAGCGACGGCGGGCAGGTTGACCGGCTGCGCCGCCAGGGCGCAAAGCAAAGGCGTCAGCGCGCCGTCGAGCGCGTCGAGAAGCGCGGTCGCGGCGGCCTCGTCGTCAGCGTCCAGCCGCTGGCGCGGACCCGGCACGTGGCGGTCCTCGGGGCCGGGCCGCATCTTGGCCAGGCTTTCGCGCAAACCCGCCATGCCGGGACGCATTGCCCGGCCACGCCATGAGCCGATCTCCAACGCCGACGCAGCCGCCCTGACGCGCTCGGGCGGCAGGCCGAGCCGGCAGAGCGGATGGGCGAGCAGGTCGATCAGCGTGGCGGGCGCAAGGTCCGACAGCGCCGCCTCCAGCACCAGCCGCAGCAGAGAGCCCGCCGGCCAGCGCGCCAGCGGCAGTCCGGCCGAATCGTCGACCGCGACGCCCCAGCGCTTCAGTTCGACCGCGACTCGCTCGGCCAGCCCGCGATCGGGCGTCACCAGCGCGGCCTGTGCGCCGGGTTCCTCCAGCGTCTCGCGCAGGGCGAGCGCCACGCTCAGGGCCTCCTCGCGCTCGTCTGCGGCCTCGACGAGGCGCAGATCGGCCATGGCGGCGGCGGCATCGGCCTCGCTCAGCCGCTCGGCCAGCCCGGCCCAAAGCTCGGTGACCGTGGCCGGCAGCATCGCCTCGCGCAGCAGCAGGGTCCGGGCGGTGCGGGCCGGATCGGGCTCGGCAAGGCTGATCACGTCGTCGCGCACTGCCTCCAGCGTGCCCAGCAGATGGTGCAGCGCCGCCTGCGGATGGGAGGGAGCGGGCTCGTCGGCGATGGCGCGCCAGGCCTTCTCGGCCAGGTCGAGATCAAGCCCCGGCAGCACGACCGCGCCCTGCGGCAGCCTTGCGATCACGGCCAGCAGCTCGGCGGTGGCGGGAATCGTGCCGGTCGAGCCCGCCGCGATGATCGGCCCCCTGGGCGGGCTCGCCAGCAGGCGCTCGCGCTCGGCCGCCAGCATGGCGTTGCGGAACGAGGCCGGGTCGCATTCGCCCCGCTCGCTCAGGATCGCCGGCCAGGCCTGCCCGAGAATGGCGAGGAAACCGGCATTGAGCTGCCAGATCTGATCGAACCGCGCGGCGTCCAGCACCGCCAAACGCCCGACCGCGACGCCCTCGGTCTGCATCTGGTCGAGCAGTACTGCGAGGTCGCCGGCCAGCCCATAGGCCTCGGCGAGCGTGGCGGGCACCAGCGAAGGCTCGGACGCATCGAGCTTCAGATGGCTGCGGTTGGCGCTGCGGCCCCAGGCTTCGACCAGCCGCGTCAGCAGCATGCGGCGCGCCAGCGGGTCGATCGGCGACATTGCGCCATGCGTCCAGACATCGGCGCCGATCAGCGCCGTTTCGGCCTCGTCGATGTCGCCGAGCGGCACGATTCGCGGCAGCAGCAGCGGCTGACCGCCAAGCTGCTCCGACAGGCAGGCGACGAGCGCGCGCGCCGCGCGCCGGGTCGGCAGGTAGATCGTGGCCCGCGCCAGCGCCATCGGGTCGTCGGGATCGACCAGACGGCCGAAGCGCCCGGCCAGCATCGCCCGCGCCAGCACGTCGAGAAAGGCTGCGCCGGGCGGAATCGTGAAGAGGTTCAGCTCAGCCATGACCGGCTCTGGCGAAGGCCGCTTCCGCCGGCGCGATCGCCTCGGGCGTGCCGACATGCAGCCATTGGCCCTCCAGCACGGCGCCATGGAGCCGCCCGGCCGCGATGGCGCGGTCGAACAGGAGATTGAGCGAGAACGGCCCCTCTGGCGTGTCGGCAAACAGCTCCGGCTTGAGGATGGCGACGCCGGCATAGACATAGGGCGCGCTGCCGGCCCTGCCGCGCCGCGTCAGCCGGCCGGCCTCGTCGCGAAAGAAATCGCCCGCACCGTCGAAGCCGATGCTGGTCTCGCGCGGCGCCAGCAGCAGCAGCAGGTCCATGCTGTGCGGATTCCATGCGGCGGCCATCGCGGCGATATTGGAGGGGCCGGTTTCGCTCCAGAGCGAATCCGAATTGACGTGAAAGAACGGCCCCTCGCCCAGGAGAGGCAGCGCTTTCTTCACGCCGCCGCCAGTCTCCAGCAACTGCGCTCGCTCGTCGGAGATCGTTATGCGCGGCTGCTTGCGGCCGGCGAGATGCGCCTCGATCTGCCGTGCGAGATGATGGACATTGACCACCGCCTCCTCGATTCCGGCCTCGGCAAGACGGTCGAGCGCATGGTCGAGCATCGCCTTGCCGCCGATCGCGACCAGCGGCTTGGGCAGCGTGTCGGTGATCGGGCGCATGCGCTGGCCAAGACCCGCCGCCAGAACCATGGCGCGGCGGATCGGCGTCGAGGCGGCTGGCGTCACGCGAATCTCCGAAGACGAATGAACCTGCGTCCTGCATAGCCCGTCATGGTCGGGCTTGTCCCGACCATCCACGTCGTCCTGCGTCAGGAGCCGTGGTCGAGCCGTGGATGCCCGGGACAAGCCCGGGCATGACGGCGGGTTCAACCGCCCTCGAACAGCCTCGGCAGATGCGCCTGATACCAGTCCTTGAGCTCCTCCAGTGCAGGATGCTCCAGATTGCGGCGCAGATAGGCCTCGATGCGCGGCAGGTGCTTGAGATAGGCCGGCTTGCCGTCGCGCTTGTCGAGGCGGGCGAAGATGCCGGCGATCTTGGTGTTGCGCTGCGCGCCCATGATCGCATAGGCGCGGGCGAAGGCCGCGAGATCGAAACCGGGATCGTCGTTGCGCCGCGCCGCGCCATAGGCCGCCAGCAGGCGCAATTCGAGCGCCGCGGGCACGTCGATGCGCGCATCCTGCCCGAGCGAGGCGAGGTCATAGGCCGGGTGGCCCAGCACCGCGTCCTGAAAGTCGATCAGCCCGACCTGGGCATGGCCCTGCCGCTCCGGCAGCCAGATCAGATTGGGCGAATGCACGTCGCGCAGGGTCCAGGTCGCCGGGCCGTCGAGGATTTCGTCGAAGAGTCGGTTCCAGATGCGGCCGAACTCGGCCTGCGTCACCGCCGGTAGCGTCACGCCGGCGATATGGGGCGCATACCATTCGAGGATCAGCTCGCTCTCGATCGCCAGCGCGCCGCGGTCGTAATCGGGTACGACATGGTCGCGACCCTCGGTCACCGGCAGGATCGTCGGCAGGACATGGCGGTGCAGATCGGCGAGCAGCCTGGCCGCCGCCTCGTAGCGCTCGGGAATCGGCGCGCCGTCGATGACGACGCCGTCGTTTCCGAGATCCTCGATCAGCAAGAGCCCGGTCGAGAGGTCCTGCGCCAGGATCGCCGGCACGGAATAGCCGAGCGAGGCCAGCCCGCGATCCATCGCCACGAAGGCGTCGATCGTCTCGGCGAGGTGGGCGATCGCCGAATAGGGCTTGCCCTGCCGGATCGCGGGACCGTCGGGCCGCGGCGGCGAGATCATCAGCACGGCGCTCGCACCGTCGGGATGGGTCAGGCGTTCATAGGCGCGGCTCGAGGCGTCGCCCTGCATGAAGTCGCGGCGCGCCTCGCTCCAGCCGGCCGAATCGAGCAGGCGGCGGGTCGCGATGGCGATGGCGAGCCGCTGACGCCAGAGCACGCCGCCCGAGACGGTGGCGATTCGGCCGGTCTCGGGATTGCCGGGATCGACCTCCAGCACGATGTCGAGCCGGCGGCCGGCGGGCAGGCGCGTGCCGGCTCGGTCGGGCCATTCGACCAGTGTCACCAGCCGGTCGAGGTCTTCCCCCAGGCCGATATCGTCGAGCTCGTCGGGGCTGCGCAGGCGGTAGAGGTCGGCATGCAGCACCGGGCCGCGCGGCGTGTCGTAGCTCTGGACCAAAGTGAAGGTCGGGCTCGGCGCGTCCAGCGCCGGATCGGCCGCAAGCTCGCGCAGGATGGCGCGCGCCAGCGCCGATTTGCCGGCTCCGAGATGGCCCGACAGCGCGACGATGTCGCCCGGTTTCAGGATCGCCGCGAGATCGGCGGCGAAGCGCGCGGTCGCAGCCTCGTCGTCCCAGAGGAGCCTATGCTCGCCCGGCTTGCCGCCAGCATCGCTCATTCGGCCGCGTCCGAGAGCGGCAGCCCCTGCGCCGGGAAGACGGCGGTGACGCGCGTGCCCTGACCGGGCTCGGAGTCGAGTTCGACCCGGCCGCCATGCAGCTCGACGATGGAGCGCACGATGGAGAGGCCGAGGCCGACGCCGCGATGGCGCGAGCCGAGCGAATGGCTTTCGAAGCGATCGAAGACCTTGTCCTTGACCTCGGGCGGGATGCCCCGGCCCTGATCCGCGACCGTGATGCGGACATCGCGGCCGATCCGCCCGGCGCTGACGGTGACCGTCTGGCCAGGCTGCGAGAAGCCGATCGCGTTGGAAAGCAGGTTGAACAGCACCTGCCGCAGCCTTTTGCCGTCGGCGCGCAATGGCCCGGTCTGCGGGGCGATATCGACATGCAACGTCAGCCGGCTCTCTGCGAGCCGGTCGTTCAAGCCTGCGGCGGCTTCCGCGATCGTCTCCGCAACATCGACCTCGGCCAGCTCGAGCGACAGCGCGCCGTTGTCGATGGTGGCGAGGTCGAGGATGTCGTTGATGATGGCGAGCAATGCGCCCGACGAACTCAGGATATGCGAGGCGTAGTCGCGCTGCTTCTCGTTCAGCGCGCCGACCGTCTCGGTGCCGAGCAGTTGCGCGAAGCCGATGATGTTGGTCAGCGGCGAGCGCAATTCGTAGGAGACGTGGTGGACGAAATCCTCGCGCAGCCGCGAGACCTTCTCCAGCGCCTCGTTCTTCTCGGTCAGGGCGCGTTCGACATTCACCGAGGCCGTGACGTCGGCAAAGGAGATCAGCGTCGCGCCGTCCGGCAGCGGAGCTGCCGCGCAGTCCAGCACAGAACCGTCGCGGCGCTCCATCCGGCAGCGGTAATCCTCGCGCGCGTCGCGCACGCCGGTCACCGTGCTGAGCAGTTCGCTCCAGACATCGTCCTGCGGAAAGAGCGGCCGGCAGAGCTTCACGACCTGGTCGATATGGGGAGCGGCCGTCGCGATGTCCGGCTGCAGCCGCCAGGCTTGGGCGAAAGCCGGATTGGAGAGCTTGAGCTTGCCGTCCGAGCCGAACACGGCGACGCCCTCGCGCAGCGAATCCAGCGTCTCGCGCTGTGTGCGCGACAGCGCGTTGAAGCGCGATTCCAGCGTGAAGCGCTCGGTGACGTCGTCGAACAGATAGGTCACGCCGCCCTGGGGATTGGGGCTGGCGACGACATGGACGGTGCGGCCATCGGGCAGATACCACCAGTCCTCATGGGCGCGCGGGCTGGTATAGGCCGCCTGCACGCCGGCCTTCCAGCTCCGGTAGTCGCCCAGTTCCGGCAGCCGGCGCTCGGCCCGCAGCCGGTCGAGGATCTCGCTGTCGCTCGGTTTTCCGGCGAGGAAACCCGGATCGAGCGCCCACAGGCTCTCGAAGCCGGTATTGGCGTAGACCAGCCGCTGCGAGGCGTCGAACACCGCGACCGCGGTCTTGAGCCGGTCGAGCGTGCGGACGTGGGCGTCCATCTGGCGCTGCAGGTCGATCCGTACCGCCTCCAACTCGCTCATATCGGTGGCGAGGCCGGCAAAGCCCGATGGCGTCGGCAGCTCCAGCATGTCGAGCGTGCGGCGCTGTCCGGCGACCACGGCCGGCGCGCGCGCATTGAAGACGGCGCGCTCGCGGCGTGCGGCGGCGGCGGCCTCGCGCTCGTCGCGGTCGAAGAGTTCAAGCCCGTTCCTGACGACCGCCTCGGCGTCCGTGGCCTCGACCGCGCGCGCATAGGCGGCGTTGACCCAGCTCAGCCGGCCATCGGGCCGGCGCGTCCAGGCCGGATGCGGCAGGCCGGCCAGCAGCGCCGAAAGCGCCTCATGGTCGGAGGCGAGCGCCTCCAGCTCGCCCTGCAGCGTCAGCGCCCTGGCGCGCTCCCCGGTGACCTCGCGCAGGCGGATGACGGCGCGGCCGGCGACAGGGCGGCCCTCGGCATCGATGAAGGCTCCGGACTTGGCGCGCAGGGTGAAGCCGAAAGCCTCGCCGCGCTCTTTCAGCGCATCGGTCGCGAGTTCCAGCTTCTTGGCCTCGACTGGGGGTGCCCATGCGCCATAGGCCAGCGCCAGCGTCGCGCCCGGCGCGCCGAGGAAGCCGCTATCGCCCTCGAAGACGGGGGAGGCGTCGCGTCCCTTCCAGCTCACCACGACCTGTGGATCGGAGGCGAGCAGGGCCGAGAGCCGTTCCTGATGGCCGCGCGCCGCCTCCAACTCGGTGGCGAGTTCAGCCTCGCGCCGGTTCCAGCGCGAGCGCTCGCGGACATAGAAGATCGAGGTGGTCGCGGCGAAGACGGCCAATCCCGCCAGCATGACCGAGAAGCTGCCGGCGCCGAGCCATTCGGCGCGCAGGGGCGAGGATGCGCTCTCGCTCTGGGCGAAAGCGGCCGCCGGTAGCTGCGACGCGGCGAGCCCCGCGAGCAGGCCGCGCCTCACGCCTGATTCCTGTCGCCGCGCGCGCATCATTCCCAAAGGTCCGTCATCATCTGGTGAGGCAGGAAGGCCAGCCGACTTAAACGCCCGCTACAACGCCAACGCTCAGGAGCCGCCAATCCCAGGTCGCCTCGCGCGTCGCCGCACCGGACCGAACCCGAATCACCGCCACTGTAATCGTCGCGCGAGTCCGTCAGGAAGTGCTTAATCGGTCGTAAAGCGGAGGATTTCGGGTGCTGTTGCAGCGCAATCGGGAGCGTCTCAACAGATAGACGAAGCCACGAGGCGATCATCTATTAGTGGTATTGCTTCGCCCAAACGAAAAGGGACCCGGCATGACGCCGGGCCCCTGTCGACATGCGCAAGGCTTGTGCGATGTCAGTAGCGGTAGAGTTCCGGCTTGAACGGGCCGGTCGGGGCCAGGCCGAGATATTTGGCCTGCGCGTCGTTGAGGATGGTCAGCTTGGCGCCGACCTTGGCCAGATGTAGCGCGGCGACCTTCTCGTCGAGATGCTTGGGCAGGGTGTAGACCTTGTTCTCGTATTTGGCGTGGTGGTTCCAGAGCTCGATCTGCGCCAGCGTCTGGTTCGAGAACGAGCAGGACATCACGAAGGACGGGTGCCCCGTCGCGTTGCCGAGGTTCACCAGGCGGCCTTCCGAAAGCAGGATGATGCGCTTGCCATCGGGGAACTCGACCTCGTCGACCTGCGGCTTGACGTTGTCCCACTTGAAGTTCTTCAGGCCTGCGACCTGAATCTCCGAGTCGAAATGGCCGATGTTGCAGACGATGGCGCGGTGCTTCATCGCGCGCATGTGGTCGACGGTGATGACGTCGAGGTTGCCGGTGGCGGTCACGAAGATGTCGGCGCGCGGAGCGGCGTCTTCCATGGTGACGACCTCGTAGCCCTCCATCGCCGCCTGCAGCGCGCAGATCGGGTCGATCTCGGTGACAAGGACGCGGCAGCCGGCCTGGCGCAGCGAGGCAGCAGAGCCCTTGCCGACGTCGCCATAGCCGGCGACGACCGCGACCTTGCCCGACATCATGACGTCGGTGCCGCGGCGCACCGCGTCGACCAGCGACTCGCGGCAGCCATAGAGGTTGTCGAATTTCGACTTGGTGACCGAGTCGTTGACGTTGATCGCGGGGAAGGGCATGCGGCCGGCCTTGGCCAGCTCGTAGAGGCGGTGGACGCCGGTGGTGGTCTCTTCCGAGACGCCCTTGATCGCGTCGCGCGTCTTGGTGAACCAGCCCGGATTGGCCTTCAGCTCGCGCTTGATCAGCGCGAAGAAGATGGTCTCCTCGTCATTGCCCGGCTTGTCGAGGAACGCGGCCTTGCCGGCTTCGGCCTCGGCGCCGAGGATGATCAGCATGGTCAGGTCGCCGCCATCGTCCAAAATCATGTTGGGCGTGCCGCCATCGCCCCAGCTCGCGGTCTTGAGGACGTACTCCCAGTACTCCTCCAGCGTCTCGCCCTTGATGGCGAAGACCGGCACGCCGGTCGCGGCGATCGCGGCCGCCGCGTGGTCCTGGGTCGAGAAGATGTTGCAGGACGACCAGCGCACATCGGCGCCGAGTTCGGTCAGCGTCTCGATCAGCACGGCGGTCTGGATGGTCATGTGCAGGCAGCCGGCGATGCGCGCGCCCTTGAGCGGGAACTTGCCCTTGTGCTCCTCGCGGATGGCCATCAGGCCCGGCATCTCGTCCTGGGCCATATTGATTTCCTTGCGGCCGTATTCCGCGAGGCTGATGTCCTTGACGATGTAATCGGTCTTCGACACGGGGCGTGCTCCACTGCTGGGTCTATGAATGACGGGCGGGTCCATAGCAGGGCGCGCGGCGGAGCGCAATCAAAGATATAAAGATGTCTTTATATCTTCTCTGCTCATAAGGCCCCATCCGTCATGCTCGGCCTTGTGCCGAGCATCCACGTCTTGCGACGGCTGTAACGGAGAAAGACGTGGATGGTCGGGACAAGCCCGACCATGACGGAAAAGGGCTCAGGCCGCTGCGCGTCAGATCGGCCAATGCCAGTTGCGAAGCGCCTTGACCGAGATGCGCCCCCGCACGAGTTGGACGAGAAACCAGACGAGAGCAGTCAGCCCGACCATGGCCTGGATTGTCAGCAACCAAAACCAAAGCGACTGCATGGAGAGAACTACTCCCCCTCGCCGAACCTGTCCGCCACCAGCGTCTCCAGCGCCTTCAGCGCCTCTTTCGCCTCGCGGCCCTTGGCCACCACTGTGATCGTCGAGCCGATGCCGGCGCCCAGCGTCAGGATGCCCATGATCGAGGTTGCGCCGACGGTCTCGCCGCAGCGGGTGACGGTGATGTCGGCGTCGAAATTCGAGGCGCATTGCACGAATTTCGCGGTGGCGCGCGCGTGCAGGCCCTTCTTGTTGACGATCTGGAACTCGCCATAGATCGCGCCTGCCGGCACCTCGACCTGCGGGCAGTCGTCGCTGTCGAAGCTCTCGTCCACCGCGCCGCCTGCTTTCACTTGCCCGCCAGCACGCGGCTGGCGACGGTGATGTATTTGCGGCCGGCATCCTGCGCGCTCGTCACGGCCTGGTCGAGGGTCTTGTCCTCGCGCACGCTGGCGAGCTTGATCAGCATCGGCAGGTTGACGCCGGCGACGACGTCGATGCGGCCGGGCTCCATCACCGAGATGGCGAGGTTGGAGGGCGTGCCGCCGAACATGTCGGTGAGGACGATGACGCCCTTGCCGGTCTCGACGGCCTCGACGGCGGCGATGATGTCGCGGCGGCGGCCCTCCATATCGTCATCGGGGGCGATGGCGATGGTGGCGAGGTTCGCTTGCGGTCCGACGACATGTTCGAGCGCGGCGCGAAACTCCGTCGCCAGATGCCCATGCGTCACGAGGACGAGTCCGATCATACAATCCAGCGCCTGAGAGCGCGCGCGGGCGCCCGGACAAGGTCGCGGTTTATGGGGCAGGTGCGCGCCGCGCGCAAGACATGCGCATGACGCAGCGCCTAAAACTTGTCGAAATCCAGCGTGGCGTGATCGAGGAAGAGATCGAGCGCAGCCAGCGCCAGCCGCTCCTCGCCCGGCCGCCCCATCAGGGAGAGGCGCGGCAGGTCGACGCCGGCGATCGACACGACCAGATGGTCCGGCTCCGGCATCCGCGCCGGCTCGGCCCCGGCCAGATCGATGACGAACCGGACCACGGCGGCCGGCAGATAAGGTTCCGGCGTCAGCCCGAGGCCGCACCGCTCGACGATGCCTTCCAGCGGCGCAACCGGCCGGGCCAGCAGGCGGCTGCCGGCCGCCGCAAGAGCCGTGCGGTCGTCGGCGACGAGCCTTGCGAACCGCCCGGCCTGCCGGGCGTATGCGATCAGTGCCAGCGCGAGTGTCGTCTTTCCCGCGCCTGACGCGCCCCGGATCAGGATGCCGGCCTCGCCGATCGCAATCGTTGTGGCGTGAACCGTCGAGATCTGGGCCTGCATCGCCTTGTCGGCCCGGGCTTCGACCGCCATTCGGTTCAACTCGCCAGCGGCACGGCGGGCAGGCGCACGATGAAGCGCGCGCCCAGCCGCGTCGACTCGCCATCCTCCCCCGCTGGCCCATGCCGGTTCTCGGCCCGGATCGAGCCGCGATGCGCCTCGACGATCTGGCGCGAGATCGACAGGCCGAGCCCGGAATTCTGACCAAAGCCCTCATTGGGACGGTCGGTGTAGAAGCGCTCGAAGACGCGCTCCAGCGCATGGGCCTCGATGCCCGGCCCGTCATCCTCGACCGTGACGACGACCTCGTTGGCCTCGCGGGCCAGGAAGACGCGCACCGGCCTGTCGGGCGCGGAGAAGGAGCGGGCGTTGTCGATCAGGTTGACGACGACCTGGCCCAGCCGGGAATCGTGGCCGATCACGAGGAAGCTGCCCGCTCCGGCGGCGCGCTGGCCGCGACGCTCGACGGAGAGGTCGATGCGCGGCTGGTCGTCGCGCCGCGTCTCGTTCTGGACCGAGACGACGGTGTCGAGCACCTGCGCCATATCGACCGGGGCTGAATCGTCGCGGGCGAGTTCGGCGTCCAGCCGCGACGCGTCGGAAATGTCCGAGATCAGCCGGTCGAGCCGGCGCACATCATGCTGGATCACGCCGAGCAGGCGCCCGCGCGAATCCTCGGATTTGGCCAGGGGCAGGGTCTCGACCGCGCTGCGCAGCGAGGTCAGCGGGTTCTTGAGTTCATGGGCCACGTCGGCTGCGAAGCTCTCGATCGCCTCGATCCGGCTGTAGAGCGCCTTGGTCATGTCGCGCAGCGAACCGGAGAGATGGCCGATTTCGTCATGCCGGCTGGCGAAATCGGGGATCATCTCGCGCGATTTGACGCCCTTGCGGACGCGCTGGGCGGCGTCCGCCAGCTTGCGGATCGGCTCTGCGATGGTGCCCGCCAGCAAGACCGAGAGCACGATCATGACGCCGGCGGCGACCGCGAAAACCTGAAAGATGGCGTAGCGCTCCGAGGCGATGATCGCGTCGATATCGCCCCCTTGCGTCGAGAGCAGCAGCGCGCCCTTGACCGTCCGGAAACGCTGCACCGGCACGGCGACCGAGACGATGGTCTGCCCGCGCGTGTTGACGCGCACGACGCTGGCGGGAATGCCGTTCAGGGCGCGCGCCACCTCGGTATAGGCGCGGCCATTGGCGTTGGCGAAGTCGTCATAGATCGGCAGATCGGCGCGGCCGAGCCGGCTGCGCAGCACATTCCAGGTCCGCTCCAGCAGAGGCGGTTCATCGGGCTCGCCGAGCCTCGGCAGATCAAGCCGCAGCACGTCGCCGCGCGAGTAGAGATTGCGCGAATCCAGCGTCAGCAGCCCCTCTCGGTCGTAGATTCGGGCCCGCGTCTTGGTCGGCGTCACCAGCCGGCGCAGCAGCGGGGCGACCTTTTCGGGGTTGATCGAGAAATCGAGCGGGTCTTCGGTCAGGCCCGCGCTCTCGCCGGCCTGCAGCTGGAGCAGCTTGTCGGGGTCGATGGTGATCGTGTCGGTCTCGACCGTCGCCGAGGCCGAGATCGCGCCCGCGATAATCTCTCCCTGCGTCAGCAGGCTCTGCACGCGGGATTCGATCAGCCCTTCGCGGAACTGGTTCAAATAGAGGAAGCCGAGCAGCAGCGCGACCAGACCGGCGAGGTTGAGGACGACGATGCGGCGCGTCAGGCTGGAGGCTGCGCGCGCCGAGATCGCCCGCAGCGTCAGGCGTCCGAACACGGCCAGACGCCGGCGCCAGGCCGGAACGGCCGGCTGCGGGCGGATCTCGGCTCTGCGTTCGCTCTCGATCGTGGCCATGAGCCTAAAACTGTTCTTTCGTTCCCAACCACCCTCGTCCTGAGGAGCGGGCGTCAGCCCGCGTCTCGAAGGATGCTCCAGATGTCTCCGGAGCTTTCTGGAGCATCCTTCGACACCGCTTCGCGGCTCCTCAGGATGAGGGCTGAGAGATAACGACCCTGAGGGCTCAGCCTTCCTTGAAACGGTAGCCGACGCCGTAGAGGGTCTCGATCATGTCGAAATCGACATCGACCTGATTGAACTTCTTGCGCAGCCGCTTGATGTGGCTGTCGATGGTGCGGTCGTCGACATAGACTTCGTCGTCGTAAGCCGCGTCCATCAGGGCGTTGCGGCTCTTCACCACGCCCGGCCGCTGCGCCAGCGACTGCAGGATCAGGAATTCGGTCACGGTCAGCGTCACCGGCTCGCCCTTCCAGGTGCAGGTGTGGCGCTCGGGATCCATGCGCAGCAGGCCGCGCTCCAGCGCCTTGGCGTCCTCGGGCCTGGCAGGCGCGGCTGCGTCCTTGGCCCCAGCGCGGCGCAGGATCGCCTTGACGCGCTCGACCAGCAGGCGCTGCGAGAACGGCTTCCGGATGAAATCGTCGGCGCCCATCTTCAGGCCGAAAAGCTCGTCGATCTCCTCGTCCTTCGAGGTCAGGAAGATCACCGGCAGGTCGGATTTCTGGCGCAGCCGCCGCAGCAGCTCCATGCCGTCCATGCGCGGCATCTTGATGTCGAAGATGGCCAGATCCGGCGGGTTCTGCTTTAACCCGTCCAGCGCCGATGCGCCGTCGGTATAGGTCATGATCCGGTAGCCCTCGGCCTCGAGCGCGATGGAAACCGATGTCAGGATGTTGCGGTCGTCGTCGACCAGCGCAATGGTTGGCATAATCTCGGGGCCTCTTCGGCTCGTTGCAATAATTGTCCACTCACGCGAGAGAGCGGCCAAACCATGGCTGCAATCTAGCGATAGCGCGGCGGTCTCGCTACGCCATAAGACAAAAAACCTCTTCCTGCCCGCGAGGTTCCATGCCCGACGCTGCCGCGCCATCCCCTCCGCCTGCCGCCCGCCCTGCGAGCGACCCGATCCGGCCGACCGACGAGACCGCCCGGACGCTGGCGCGGACGCTGCTGCGCTCCGCCCGATCCGGGGCGTTGGCGACGCTGGGGCGCGACGGGCACCCCGCCTCCAGCCTCGTCAGCCTCGCGACCGATGTCGACGGGACGCCGCTGATCCTGGTCTCCTCCCTGTCGGCCCATACCGGCAATCTGATCGCGGACCCGCGCGCCTCCCTGCTGATCGCCAGCGCCGGCAAGGGCGACCCGCTCGCCCATGCGCGCATCACGCTGAAACTCGCCGCGCGGCGTGTTTCCCGTGAAACATCGCAGGGCGAGCGCGTGCGGCGGCGATTCCTCGCGCGCCAGCCCAAGGCCGCGCTCTATGCCGATTTCGGCGATTTCTCGTTCTTCTCGCTGGACATCCTCGGCGCAAGCCTGAATGGCGGCTTCGGCCGGGCCTATGAGCTTGCGCCGCCCGACCTGCTCAGCGACGCCGCCGCCGCACAGGCTCTGGCCGGGATCGAGGCCGGCGCGATTACTCATATGAACGAGGACCATGCCGAGGCGCTGCAGCTCTATGCGACCGCCCTGCTCGGCGCGCGTAAGGGCAACTGGCGCGCCACGGGGCTCGATCCCGACGGGCTCGACCTCTCGCTCGGCGACGCCGTGCTGCGCCTGCCCTTCCCCGCGCCGGTCGATGGGCCCGGTCCGCTGCGCAAGGTTCTGGCCGAACTGGCTGCGCAGGCGCGCATAGCGGCGCAATCGCTTGATTCACCACGCTGATCTTATTCAATCGATTAATATCAGTTTCTCCCGATCCGAGACTTTCCGATGACTTGAGCCGGCGTCATCATGGGCTTAAGAGCCTGCCACCCTTCGCCCTTCTTGCCATGCCGGCCCTAGTATCGGCCCTGGCTTCTTCGCTGCAGAACCAGAGCGGTTGCGTCAGGCGGCCGCGTCCCGGGAGGACATCAGTGGACATCATCGGTCACTACAACGCCGCCCATGGCGCCGAGACCTTCGGCTTCCGCAAGCTGGCCTCGGTGTCCTGGAACCTTGAAGCGCCGCAGCTCTACGAGCGCGCGCTTCAGGCCGGCGAGGGCGAACTGGCGCGCGGCGGCGCGCTCTGCGCCGACACCGGCACGCATACAGGCCGCTCGCCCAAGGACAAGTTCACGGTGCTCGACGCGCTGACCGAGGACACCATCTGGTGGGACAACAACAATGCGATGAGCCCTGCGCATTTCGAGACGCTGCTGGCCGATTTCCTGACCCATGCCGAGGGCAAGGCGCTGTTCGCGCAGGATCTCTATGGTGGGGCCGATCCGGCGCACCGGGTCAGGGCGCGCGTCTTCACCGAGATGGCCTGGCACTCGCTCTTCATCCGCAACCTGCTGATCCGGCCGCCGCAGGAGGAGATCGCGGCTTATGTCCCCGAGATGACGATCGTCGACCTGCCGAGCTTCAAGGCCGACCCGAAGCGCCATGGCTGCCGCTCGGAGACGGTGGTCGCGATCGATTTCTCGCGCAAGATCGTGCTGATCGGCGGCTCGGCCTATGCCGGCGAGATGAAGAAGTCGGTCTTCACCTATCTGAACTACGTCCTGCCGACCAAGGGCGTGGTGCCGATGCACTGCTCGGCGAATGTCGGCCCCAAGGATGATTCGGCGATCTTCTTCGGCCTGTCGGGCACCGGCAAGACGACGCTCTCGGCCGATCCCGACCGCACGCTGATCGGCGACGACGAGCATGGCTGGTCGAAGGACGGCATCTTCAACTTCGAGGGCGGCTGCTACGCCAAGACGATCAGGCTCTCGGCCGAGGCCGAGCCGCAGATCTTCGCGGCCTCGCAGCGCTTCGGCACGGTGCTGGAGAACGTCGTGCTCGATCCGATCACGCGCGCGGTCGATTTCGACGACGAATCCAAGACCGAGAACACGCGCTCGGCCTATCCGCTCGATTTCATCCCCAACGCCTCGCGCACCGGCCGCGCCGGGGTGCCCAAGAATATCGTCATGCTGACGGCTGACGCGTTCGGCGTGATGCCGCCGATCGCCAAGCTGACGCCGGCCGAGGCGATGTACCACTTCCTCTCCGGCTACACCGCCAAGGTGGCGGGCACGGAGCGCGGGCTGACCGGCGTCGAGCCGGAATTCTCGACCTGCTTCGGCTCGCCCTTCCTGCCGCGCCACCCGTCGGAATACGCCAATCTGCTGCGCGACTTCATCGCCAAGCACCATGTCGATTGCTGGCTGGTCAACACCGGCTGGACCGGCGGGCGCTACGGCGTCGGCCGGCGCATGCCGATCCGCGTGACCCGCCGTCTCCTGAGCGCGGCGCTCGACGGCTCGCTCAACCGCGCCGATTTCCGCCGCGATCCGTATTTCGGCTTCGCGGTGCCGACCTCGGTGCCCGGCGTCGAGCCGCATATCCTCTATCCGGTGAAAACCTGGCAGGACAAGGCGGCCTTCGCCGAGACGGCGAAGAACCTGGTCGGCATGTTCCGCGAAAACTTCAAGCGCTTCGAGAGCCATGTCGACGACGCGGTGAAGGCCGCCGCGCCGGCGAATTCGCTGGCGGCGTGAGACGGGTCAGGCACGACCGGAGGCATGGCTCTTCCCTTCCCCCTCATGGGGAAGGGATGGGGGGCGAAAAGGCAGGCTCGACACGTGTCTTGCGCTCCGCCGTTCGTCCAGACGGTTTTCGTTCGTTGCGCTCACCCGGTCGATCGCCCCCCACCCCTGACCCCTCCCCACGAGGGGGAGGGGAATGCGCCGGATTCCTGCCTGCTGGAGCGCTGTGATGTCGCTCCTGATCCTTGCCTTCCGCCTGCTCGCCACGCTCATTATCCTCGGCGCGACCGCCTGGGGCTGTGGCCTGCTGCTGTTCCGGCTCACTGGCGCGACCGCCATGCTCGGCGCGATCGGTTTTGGAATCGCCGGACTTGCCGGCGCGACGGGTCTCTGGACCGGCGCTGCAAGGCTGCCGCTATCCTTCGCGGTGATTTTCGTCGGGCTGCTGGGCTGGTGGGCCGGGTTGAAACCCACCCATGAGCGCAACTGGATTCCCGAACTCGCCCGCCTGCCGGCGATCGCGCGCGAAGGCGAGATCATCACCGTCACGAACCTGCGCGATTTCGCCTGGCGCGCGGAGCGGGACTACGACCAGCGGTGGGAGACGAAGCGCTACGACCTGATGAAGGTCGAGGGCGCGGATTTGTTCCTGTCCTATTGGTCTGGCGAGGCGATCGCGCATCTGCTCGTCTCCTTCACCTTCTCCGACCAACCGCCGCTGACCTTCTCGATCGAGGTCCGGCGCGAGCAGGGCGAGGAGTGGTCCTCGCTGGCGGGCTTCTTCCGGACCTATGAGATGGCCTATGTGGCGGCGACCGAGCGCGATCTCGTCGGGCTGCGCAGCCATGCCCGCAAGGAGGATGTGCGGTTGTTCCGACTGGCGGCGACACCTGCCCAGGCGCGCGACGTGCTGCTGGCCTATGCCGCCGACGTCAATCGTCTGAGCGCCACGCCGCGCTGGTACAACACGCTGACGACGAACTGCACCACGGTGGTCTACACTATCGTCGGCTCGGTTGCGCCCGGCTGGCGCTTCTCGCTGCCGCTCGATCCGCGCGTGCTGCTCTCGGGCTACCTGCCCGGTTATCTCCAGCGCATCGGCGCTGTCAGGACGGATATTCCGCTCGACGCGCTGATGGCACAGGGCAAGATCGGCGAGAGGGCGCGGACGGTGGCGCTCGACGATCCTGAGTTCTCGGCGAGGATCCGCGAGGGCGTGCCGGCGGGGCGGCCGTGACAGGCTCCACCAAGCATAGTCACTACCGGAAGAACACCACCGTCTGCAGCAGAAACAGCGGGATCAGGATCGCGCCGGACCAGAGCATGTAGCCGAAGAAGCTCGGCATCTTCACGCCCCGGTCCTTGGCGATGGCGTAGACCATGAAGTTGGGCGCGTTGCCGATATAGGTGTTGGCGCCCATGAAGACCGCGCCCGCCGAGATCGCCGCTAGCGTCAGCGCGCCGGTCGTCATCAGCTTCTGGGCATCGCCGCCGGCGAGTTCGAAGAAGACGAGATAGGTCGGCGCATTGTCGAGGAAGGAGGACAGGATGCCGGTCAGCCAGAAATAGGCGACCGTGTTGTTGCTCCCGTCGGGATTGGAGACCAGCGCCACCAGCCCCGAGAACGCCCCGTTCGCGCCCGCCTGCAGCATCGCAAGCACCGGAATGATGCAGACGAAGATTCCGGCGAAAAGTTTTGCGACCTCCTTGATCGGCCCCCAGGTGAACTCGTTGCCGGCGCGGACCTGTTTCGGCGTCAGGATCAGCGAAAGCCCCGCCAGCCCGAGCAGAACGACGTCGCGCACCAGGTTCTGGAGCTCGACCTTGACGCCATGGATGTCGAAGACGACGCCCGTCTTCCAACTCGCCGACATCAGAATGGCGAGGATGACGCCGCCGAGCAGGACGAAATTGACCTTGCCGTAGAGCTTGATGGCGCGGTCGGGCGTCGGGTCCTTCAGCGGCGCATAGCCCTGCTCCTTGCGGAAGAAATACGTATCCAGAGCGAAAAACAGGGCCAGCAGGATCGCGACCGCCATGATTGTCTCCGGCAGCAGATGCGTCGTCGTCCAGAAGAAGTCGACCCCGCGCAGGAACCCCAAAAACAGCGGCGGGTCGCCGAGCGGCGTCAGCGAGCCGCCGATATTCGAGACGAGGAAGATGAAGAAGACGACGACATGGACGTTGAAGCGGCGGTCGTCATTGGCGCGCAGCACGGGGCGGATCATGATGATCGACGCGCCGGTGGTGCCGACGAAACTCGCCATCAGCGCGCCGATGGCGAGCAGGGTCGTGTTGGTCGCCGGCGTGCCGTCGAGATTGCCCATGATCAGGATGCCGCCCGCGACGGTGAACAGCGCGAAGAGCAGGATGATGAAGGGGATGTATTCGAGCGCGGCCGTGTGGATAAGCGCGCCGAGCGCCGGGTCGAAGCCGCGCAACAGCACCAGCGGCACCAAGACCAGAACCGCCCAGAAGGCGGCGAACTTGCCGTAATGATGCTCCCAGAGATGCGGGAACAGGATCGGCCCGAGCGCGATCGAGAGCAGCATGCCCGCGAAGGGCAACGCCCAGGCGAAGCCCATGGTCGCGCCGCCGATATCGCCCGCCGCCGATGCGCCGGTGGCGCTGACGCAGACGGCCACCAGACCGGCTGCGAGCGAACTGGGCCAGCCGGCCCGGCGACGGCGCGCGCTCATCGCCATCAGTTCAGGTTGAGCTGGGGCGGGGCGTTGAGGTCGAGCCCCGGCAGGCCGCCGCCCGGCGCGCCGAAGCCGGGGATCTGGATGGAGTCGAACTGCTTGTCGATCGCCTTCTGGTCGAGCTGGATGGCGGATGCCTTGTAATGCATCACCATCTGCGGGACCGAGATCACCAGCGCGACCATGATGCACTGGATCACCACGAACGGAACCGCGCCCCAATAGATTTGCCCGGTCGTGACCGGCTCCATCATGATGCCGGTGACCTTGTCGCGATAGCGCTCCTTGGGCGCGACCGAGCGCAGGTAGAACAGCGCGAAGCCGAAGGGCGGGTGCATGAAGGAGGTCTGCATGTTGACCGCGAGGATGACGCCGAACCAGATCAGGTCGATGCCGAGCTTCTCGGCGGCGGGGCCGAGCAGCGGCACGATGATGAAGGCCAACTCGAAGAAGTCGAGGAAGAAGGCGAGCAGGAACACCATCACGTTGACGACGATCAGGAAGCCCGTCGCGCCGCCCGGCAAGCCGACGAGCAGGTGCTCGACCCAGATGTGGCCGTTGACGCCGTAGAAGGTCAGCGAAAAGACGCGCGCGCCGACCAGGATGAACAGCACGAAGGCCGAGAGCTTGGCGGTCGATTCGGTCGCCTGCCGGAGCAGGTCGAAGCTGAGCCGGCGCTTCCCGAGCGCCAGCAGGATGGCGCCGGCCGCGCCCATCGCGCCGCCTTCGGTCGGGGTCGCCAGA
>JBKJSB010000168.1:0-7978 GCA_046593015.1 Allobosea sp. | reverse complement strand
CGTCGAGCACGCAGATCGGCGAGGGATTGGTCAGGAACACCGCAAAGATCAGCGCGGTCGCAGTCAGCGCCTGCTCACCGCCCGAGAGCAGCGTCATCACCTGCGGCTTCTTGCCGGGCGGCCGGGCGATGATCTCGAGCCCCGCCTCCAACGGATCGTCGGAATCGACCAGCGTCAGTTCGGCCGTGCCGCCGCCGAAGAGCACGCCGAAAAGCTGCTGGAAATGGCCGTTGACGATCTCGAAGGCCGCCAGCAGCCGCTCGCGCCCCTCGCGGTTGAGCGCGCCGATCGCCTGCCGCAGCCGGCGGATCGCCTCGGCGAGGTCGTCGCGCTCGGCCGACAGGTTCTTGCGCTTGCCTTCGATCTCCGACAATTCGTCCTCGGCGCGCAGGTTCACCGCGCCCAGCCGCTCGCGCTCGGCCTTCAACCCGCCGAGCCGCCGCTCGACAGCCTCGGCCTGCGGCAGGGTCTCGCCCGGCGCAACGCCAGCGATCTTGCCGAGGCCCGCCGGGTCCGTCTCCAGCCCGTCCTCGATCTGACGCTCGACATCGACCACGCGCTGGCGCGCCGCCTCCAGCCGCGCTTCCGCCGCTGCCCGGGCCTCGCGCGCGGCGGCGAGCCCTTCGAGCCCGGCCCGCGCCCTCCGGTCGGCGTCAGCCAGCGCGACTTCGCCGGCCGCCAGCGCGTCGGCGGCCGCGCGCCGCGCTGCCTCGGCGGTTTCGATCTCGGCGAGAAGCCGGCGGCGCTCGACCAGATAGGTGTCGGGCGCCTCCAGCAGCGCCGCCTGCTCGGCCGTGATCGCGTCGATCCGCCCGCGCATCTCCCCGGCGCTCTGCCCGCTGGCGGCCGAGCGCTCGCGCCAGGCTGCGATCTCGGTCGCGATGGCCGCGCGCCGCCTTGTCCTGAGTTCCGCCTCGCGCGCCAGCGTCTGGACCCGGGCGCGGGCGTCCGACGCCGCCGCGCGGCGCTCTCCGAGCACGGCGCGCGCCTGCAGCAGGGCATGGTCGAGTTCGGTCGAGGGCGGCAGGGCGGCGATGGCCTCCTCCTGCGCCGCGCCTTGAGCCGCCGCCTCGGCAATGCTCTGGCCGAGCCGGCCGATCGCCTCGGTCAGCGCCGAGCGCCTCGCCGCGACCTCGCCGGCCTTGCGTTCGGCCGCCGCAAGCTGCTCGCGGGTCTGGTCGAGCCCGCGCCGGGCGAGCCGCACCGCCTCCAGCGCCGCGCTTTCGGACTGCGCGGCCTGGCGCGCGGCGAGCGCCGCCGCATCGAGCCCGTCGCGCGCGGCTTCGGCCGCCTCGCGCGCGCCCTGCGCCTCGCGTTCGAGATCGCCGAGCCGGTTCTTCTCGGCCAGCCGGCGCGCGGCCGGGGAGGGCGCCTCGGCCGCGCTGGAAAAACCGTCCCAGCGCCAGATGTCGCCCTCGCGCGAAACCAGCCTCTGGCCGGGCTTCAGCATCTCGCGCAGCCTCTGGCCGTCGCCGCGCGAAACCACGCCGATCTGCGCCAGCCGTCGCGCCAGCGCGGCGGGCGCGCGGACATGCCGCCCGAGCGGCTCGACGCCCTCGGGCAGCGCCGGATCGTCAGCGCCGGGCGTCGTCTCGCGCCAATGCGTCGGGGCGGCTGTGTCGCTCGCGGCGTCGAGATCGTCGCCGAGCGCCGCGCCGAGCGCCGTCTCAAAACCTTTGGCGACGCTGATCGCCTCGATCACGGCCGGAAACAGGTCGCCGGTCGCGGGCGCGAGCAGTTTTTGCAGCGTGCGGATCTCGGTCTCCAGCCGCTGTGCCTTTCGGTCGGCCTCGGCCAGCGGCGCGCGCAATTGGGTTTCGCGCTCGCGTGCGGAAGCGAGCGCGCCGCGCGCGGCGGCCGCCGCGCCATCGGCCTCGCCCATCGCCGCCTCGGCTTGTGCGACGCTCTCGCGCAGCGCCTCAAGCGGGGTCGCGGCGCTGCCGGCGTCGAGCGCCGCCTGATCGCGCAGCAGCTTCTCGCGCTCCGACGTCGCCCGCGTCGCCCGCTCGCGCGCCTCGCGCAACGCCCGTTCGAGCGCGCCGCGCCGCGCCGTCAGTTCCGCGGCTTGCGTCTGGCGGGCGGCATGCTCGGCCTCGGCCTCGCCCAGCGCCGCCTCGGTTTCGCTTAAGGCGCCGCCGGCAGCCTCGGCGGTCGCCGCCGCGCCCTCGCCATCGGCCTTGAGGCCATCGTCCTCCGCGCCCAGCCGCGCCAGGCTGTCGCCGGCGTCGCGGGCGATCGCGTCCTGCCGGGCGAGGTCGCCCTGCAACTCGGTGAGCCGCCGTCCCAACTCCTCCGCGCGCAGTTTGGCGCGGCGGTTCTCGGCCTCGATCTCGTCGAGCCCGCGCTTGAGCCTGACGAGCCCCGCCGCAGCCCCGGCCTCGCTCTCGCGCAGGGCGGGCAGCGCATGCGCGGCGACCGCCTGCAGCCGCGCAGCCTCGGCCTGGATGCCGGTCTGGTCGGCGACTGCCCGGACTGCCGCTTCCAGCGCCTGTTCGGCCTGGGCCGCCTGCATGCGCGCCTCGTGATGAGCGATCAGCGCCAGCACGGCCTCGGCGCGGCGGATATCGGCGGCGAGGCTTCGGTAGCGCGATGCCTGCCGCGACTGGCGCTGCAACGCCTCGATCTGCCCGTCGATCTCAGCCAGCACATCCTCCAGCCGGGTGAGATTGTCCTCGGCCCCTTTCAGCCGCAATTCGGCCTCGTGTCGGCGGCTGTGCAGCCCTGCGATGCCCGCCGCATCCTCCAGGATGCGGCGGCGCGATTGCGGCTTGGCGGAGATGATCTCGCTGATCTGGCCCTGCCGCACCAGCGCCGGCGAGCGCGCCCCCGTGGCCGCATCGGCGAAGAGCAGTTGCACATCCCGCGCACGGACCTCCTTGCCGTTGACGCGATAGGTCGAGCCCTCCTCGCGCTCGATCCGGCGGGTGACTTCGAGCACGTCGGTCTCGTTGAAGGCGGCCGGAGCCTTTCGGTCGCTGTTGTCAAGCGTCAGCGCGACCTCGGCCATGTTGCGGCCGGGCCGGTCGCTCGAACCGGCGAAGATGACGTCGTCCATGCCCGAGCCGCGCATGTTCTTGAACGAGCTTTCGCCCATCACCCAGCGCAGCGCCTCGACGAGATTGGACTTGCCGCAGCCATTGGGCCCGACGACGCCGGTCAGCCCCGGCTCGATCAGGAATTCGGTCGGCTCGACGAAGGTCTTGAAGCCGGAGAGCTTGAGGCGCGTCAGCTGCATGGACGCGCCGCCTTGGCGTCAGTCTCCGCCGTCATCCCGGACAAGCGGCGTAGCCGCGCCGCTCCGGGATCCATCATAGGACACTGTCGCGCCTTAGGATGGATTCCGGAGCTCCGCTTCGCTGCGTCCGGGATGACGGTGAGGGTATGGAGAGCGAGGCGTAGAAGGCAGCCGCCCTCAGCCCGCCAGAAGCGGCGCCAGGATCTTGTCGAACTCGGCGATCGAGAGCGCACCTGAATGCTTCTGCCCGTTGATGAAGAAGGTCGGCGTCGAGTTCACGCCAGCCTTCGCGCCACGATCCTTCACGGCTGTGACGGCGTCATAGATATCCTGCCTTTTCAAGCAGGCCTCGAAGGATTCCTGTGTGAAACCGGCCTGTTTCACCATGGTCGACAGCGCATCGACCGGCTTGTCGGTGAAGGCCCAGACCTTCTGCTGCGCGAACAGCATGTCGGTCATGGCGACGTATTTGTCGTTGCCGTTGCAGCGCGACAGCATGAAGCCGGCCGTTGCCAGCGGATCGAGCGGGAATTCGCGCAGCGTGAAGCGCGCCTTGCCGGTGTCGATGTATTTCGCCTTCAGCGCCGGCCAGGTGTCCTTGTGGAAGGTCGCGCAATGGCCGCAGGTCAGCGAGGCGTATTCGATGATCGAGACCTTGGCGTCGGCCGGGCCGAGCCAGACATCGCCGAGCGGCCCCGCAGTGGTCAGGTCGGACTGCGCCTGCGCGGCGGGCGCGGCCAGCAGGGTCGCGGCGGCGATCCCGGCTGCGCCGGTCAGGAGCTGTCGCCTGTTGGTCATCGTCTTGGTCCTTGAAAACGGTCAAATCGGTTGCGGCGACCATACTGGCCAACAGGATTGTGGCAAGATCGGTTCGCCGCGGCGCGGTGGCGCTCACGAAGCCGTGTCGGCGGGGGTGCTTCTGCGCTGCGCGATGGCGGCGCCCAGCCGCTCCAGCGCTGCGCGCAGATCGGGATCGGCCACGCCGGAGACCTGCCCGGCGATGCGTTCGAGCGTCGCGGCATCGGGCGGAGCGGGGAGCTCCTTGGCCGGCGGCGGCGACACCGGTCCCTGCTTCAGCACGAGCTTACCCACCGCCCGCCAGCCCAGATGCGTGTTGACCCGTTCGAGCACGATCGGCGCGAGCTGCTGCATTTCGAGCGCGAACGCGCTCTCGACCCGCACCACCATTGTCGCCGGCTCGGCCATCTCGCCTGGTGCCGGGCGCCGGCGCGGCCAGTCCATTTTCAGCGGCCTCGTGCGCAGCGCCAGACGCTCGCCGACGATCTCCGGCCAGAGCGAG
Source organism: Allobosea sp. (assembly GCA_046593015.1). GTDB lineage: Bacteria > Pseudomonadota > Alphaproteobacteria > Rhizobiales > Beijerinckiaceae > Allobosea. The sequence goes on along the minus strand of JBKJSB010000168.1, from coordinate 3,443 downwards.
ACGATCGCCCGCCCGGCAAAGCCCTGCGCCGCCAGCGCTGGCGCCAGCAGGTCGTCGATCAGATCGGCAAGGGGTTTCACGGCCATGCGCCATTGTGGGCGCGCGCCGATCCGCTCGCAAGCCTGCGGGCGGATCGGATCGTCAGGGCGAGGGATCGTTACGGCTCAGGCGTTTGCCCCGCCATCGACGAGGATGCTCGTCCCGGTGATCTGCCGTGCCGCCGGGCTGGCTAGGAAGGCGACGGCAGCCGCGACGTCCTCCGGCTTGCCGAAATGACCGAGCGCCGACAATGCGCGCTGGGTGTCAGCCATCGCGCCGTCGGCGGGATTCATGTCGGTATCGGTCGAGCCGGGATGAACCAGATTGACGGTGATGCCACGCGGCCCGAGTTCACGGGCGAGGCCGCGCGTCAGGGAAAGCAGGGCCGATTTGGTCATCGAATAGATCGTCAGGCCGCCGAAAGCGACGCGATCGGCGACATTGGAGCCGATCGAGACGATGCGTCCGCCTTCGGGCAGATGCGCGATCGCGGCCTGCGAAGCGAGCACGACGGATCGAATATTGACCGCGAGCGACGCGTCGATATCCGCAAGACTCGCCTCCGCCACCGGGCCGCCACGGGCGATGCCGGCGTTGTTCACCAGGATGTCGAGGCCGCCGAGGCTCTGTGCGGCCTGATCGACGGAACGCTTCACAGCCGCCGCGTCGGCACTGTCCGCCTGGATCGAGAAGCCGCGCCGCCCCTTGGCCTCGATGGCGCGCACCACCTCGTCCGCACGGTCGGCCGAGCGCTCATAGGTAATGGCGACATCCGCACCCTTTTCCGCCAATGCCAGGGCGATAGCGGCGCCGATGCCGCGCGATGCGCCGGTGACGAGGGCGCGCTTTCCAATCAGTTCAGTCATGGTCGCTTCTTTCTGTATCGATTGATACAGAAATAGCTAAGGGCGTTGCCTCCGGACGTCAAGAGATTTATGTATCGACCAATGCAGAAATCGGGTGGACAGAATTCCGGAATAGAGTCGGGGGGGACGACGGCGCGGAGCCGGGGCCGCCCGCGCCGCTTCGATCGCGACGCGGCGCTCGCAACGGCGACCAGGTTGTTCTGGCTCAAAGGCTATGCGGCAACCTCCGTCTCGGACCTGACCGAGGCGATGGGGATCGGTTCGCCGAGCCTCTATGCGGCTTTCGGCTCCAAGGAGGAGCTTTATGCCCATGCTCTGCGCTATTACGCAGAGCATTATGAGGGACTGGTCTGGCACAACTTCCGGGTTGCTCCCACGGCACGCGAGGCCGTTGCGGCGCTCCTCATGGATTCGGCGAGGGCGCTGACCGGCTCTTGCAGCCAGAACGACCCTCTCGGCTGCATGGTGACTCTCTCGGCCGTCGGCAGCGAAGGCCATGCCGAACTCGGCGAGTGGGTGCGGGCGGCGCGGGCCTTGGCTACGACGCGTGTCGAAGAGCGCCTCGCCCGCGCCGTCGCTGAAGGCGAACTTCCCACGGACACTGAGATCCCCGGTTTCGCGCGCCTCTTTGTGGCAGTGCAGCACGGCATGTCGATCATGGCGCGCGACGGCGCCAGCCGCACCGAACTGGAAGCTGCCGCTCGTCATGCCATGTGGGCCTGGCCGGACTCCGCAGGAGCCTGAACAGCTCCATTCAGGCTTGCCCGCTCTTGGGGAAACACTACACCAGCGCCATGACCGCGCCCGCCGCCGCCGATCTCCTCGCCTGGTACGACCGCCATCGCCGCGCATTGCCCTGGCGCGCGTTGCCGGGCGAGGCGGCCGATCCATACCGGGTCTGGACCTCCGAGATCATGCTGCAGCAGACCACGATTGCGGCGGTGAAGCCCTATTACGAGCGCTTCATGGCGCGCTTTCCGACCGTGCAGGCGCTGGCGGATGCGCCCTCCGAACAGGTGATGCAGGCCTGGGCAGGCCTCGGCTATTACTCCCGCGCCCGCAATCTGCACGCCTGCGCCAAAGCGGTCGTGGCCGACCATGGCGGCCGCTTTCCCGACACCGAGGACGGTTTGCGCACGCTGCCGGGCATTGGCGCCTATACGGCCGGCGCGGTCGCGGCCATCGCCTTCGACCGACCCGCCGCGGCCGTCGACGGCAATGTCGAGCGGGTGGTGACGCGGCTCTTCGCCATCGAGGAACAGATGCCCGCCGCCAAGCCGCTGGTGCGCGAACGTGTGCTGGCCATGCTGGAACCGGCGCGGCCGGGCGATTTCGCGCAAGCGCTGATGGATTTGGGCGCGACGATCTGCACGCCGCGCTCGCCCGCCTGCGCGCTCTGCCCCTGGCGCGAGCCCTGCCGGGCAAGGGCGGCAGGAACGCAGGAAACCTATCCGCGCAAAGGCGCGAAGAAGACCGGCCCGACACGCTTCGGCGCGGCCTTCGTCCTGCTGCGCGATGACGGCTCGGTGCTGCTGCGCACGCGGCCTGACAAGGGCCTGCTCGGCGGCATGGCCGAGGTTCCCACAAGCGAGTGGAGCGCGGGCTATCTGCTCGCGACGGCTGGCGACGACGCGCCGACGAGGGCGAACTGGCGCAAGCTCCCGGCGCCGGTGCGCCATGTCTTCACGCACTTCCCACTGGAGTTGACGGTCTTCGCGGCGCAAGCCCCGGCCGTGACGCCGGCCCCGGCGGGCATGCGCTTCACGCCACTCGCAAAACTGCGCGAGGAGCCGCTGTCGAGCCTGATGCTGAAGGTGGTCGAGGCGGGGCTGGAGGCCCTCAGGCTGCCGCCATCTCCGCCCTGATTCCGGTCCGCAGAACGTCGAGCAGCAGCGGCTCGCCCTTGCGCTCGACATGCCAGAAGGTCCAGCCGTTGCAGGCCGGCAGGCCCTGCGCCAGCGCGCCGATCTTGTGGATCGAGCCCACCGCCGGGCCGAGCAGCAGCGTGCCGTCGGCGCGGATGATCGCCTTGTGCCGCCGCTTCGCGTCGAAGACGGTCTCGCCTGCCTTCACCAGCCCGGCCTCGACGAGGCTGAGGAACGCCACGCGCGGCTCGCTGCGCTTCGAGGGCGCGGTTGCGAAGGCTTCAGGCGGCAGCGGCGTGATGGCCGCGATGCGCTTGCGCGCGGCGTCGGCATAAACCTGTTCGCGCTCGCAGCCGATGAAATGCCGGCCGAGCGCCTTTGCGACCGCGCCGGTGGTGCCGGTGCCGAAGAACGGATCGAGGATGACGTCGCCGGGATTGCTCGCAGACAGCATGACGCGGGCGAGCAGCGCCTCGGGCTTCTGCGTCGGATGCACCTTGGCGCCCGCGCCGTCCTTCAGGCGCTCCTCGCCGGTGCAGAGCGGCAGATACCAGTCCGAGCGCATCTGCAAATCGTCATTGCCGCCCTTCAGCGCCTCGTAATGGAAGGTGTATTTCGAGCTTTCGCCGCGCGCCGCCCAGATCAGCGTCTCATGGGCGTTGGTGAAGCGACG
>JBKJSB010000350.1:0-2749 GCA_046593015.1 Allobosea sp. | reverse complement strand
CTCGACGAAGGGCGGCCCCCATTGACGCGTGTCGTCGCCCTCGGGCGCCTCGACCTTGACCACATCCGCGCCGAGATCGGCGAGCAGTTGCCCGATCCACGGGCCGGCGAGGATGCGGGCGAGTTCGAGCACGCGAAGGCCGGCGAGCGGGGCGGGGGCTGCGGGCGACGGAGTATCCATCTCTGTCATTCCTCCGCCTGATCTGGGTCGCCGACGAACATTGCGGCCAGCACAGTGAACAGGACGATCTGCGCTGCATAGATCGTCAGCGAATGGCGGCCGCAGAAGCGCAGGGTCGCCGCGACAGGGGCGGGCAGGGGGCGCTCGATCTCCGCCCGCCTGAACCGGAACAGCAGCAGCGAGGCCGCCGCGATGATGAGCCCGAGCGCGGCGATCTCGACGCCCTCGACGCTGTAATCCCGCGCCTCTACAGCGATGAACAGCAGCCCCGCGACCAATGCGAGCCCGATCCGCAGCATCAGCGTGCGCCGTTCAGGCGCATCCAGCCAGCGCCGGTGCGCCAGCCCGACCAGCGCCAGCAGCCAGCCCTCCGTGCCATATTCGACGATCTGGTTGGCGACCGGAGACAGCGCCGCCAGCGCTGCGACGAGCAACGCGATCCGCCAGGACTGCGGCCAGGCATGCCGCTCGATCGCCGGCAGGGCAAGGCGGATCGCTGCGAAGTTCAGGAGGATGCTGAGCTGAGCGTCGGCGAGCGAGCCCTCGCGCCAGAGATCGAGCAGGCTCAAGGCGACACCGAGCCCGATCCATGTCCATGGCGTCGTTCGGGAACGGGCGAGACCGACCAGGAAGAACCAGACCGGCAGCGAGGCCCGGCCGACCACCCGCCACCAGATCTCGTCGGGCGCGAGGTAATGGCCCCAATGATCGACGAAGACGAAGACGAGCGCGGCGGCCTTCAGCAGGTCGGTCGTGCTGACCGTCTGCCGGGTGCCCTGTGCCGAAAGCCCTTGGACGTCTTCTGTTATCCGGCCGCCATCGGAGGCGATGCAATGCTTCGTCATGGCAATATCGGACCGGGCGAAGGGAAGTCCTCGAACATCTCAGGTCCTGAGATCCCGAAACCGGGGCCTTCTAAACGAACGGCGCTGTGCATGCCTGTCTGATGAGATCGCAAATAGCCGAGGCGCTCGCACCCTTCCGAGTTTACCCACTCGCTCAGGAGCACCCATTTGCCGTCCTCCTGCGCGGGTTTGCCAAAGGTGCGCAAGTTGCAATGAATCTCGTCTCGCGCCGGGCACAGGCGTCGATTGCGGCGGCAAACAAAATCGAACGACTGATAGACCGGCCGAGCATATGACGCCGTGACCGATAGCGCTTGTTGCCAGTCCAGCGTGGTCAGCCTGCCAATCATCAGGGGTTCGTCGTCGGACATTTTGAACGGATCGACGACGAATGGCACTGGCGTCCGCCGAGGAAGGTCTGCACTCAGGGCCGTGCCGGCAATGAAGCAGGCCGCCAAGCTCAAGACCTGTCCAGGCCAAGCGCGCTTCATCTATCGATCCACTATGCCTTCCAAAGGCTCAGAAAAACGCCTGCAAGCCCGTCACCGCGCGCCCAAGGATCAGCGCATGCACGTCATGCGTGCCCTCATAGGTGTTCACCGTCTCGAGGTTCGCCGCGTGGCGCATGACGTGGTATTCGATCGAGATGCCGTTGCCGCCGTGCATGTCGCGGGCCTGGCGGGCGATGTCGAGCGCCTTGCCGCAATTGTTGCGCTTCATCAGCGAGATCATCTCCGGGGCCATCTTGCCTTCGTCCATGAGACGGCCGACGCGCAGCGAACCCTGCAGGCCGAGCGTGATCTCGGTCAGCATGTCGGCATATTTCTTCTGGAAGAGCTGCGTCTGGGCCAGCGGCTTGTTGAACTGCCTGCGGTCGAGTCCGTATTGCCGCGCCCGGTGAAAGCAGTCCTCGGCCGCGCCCATCACGCCCCAGGAGATGCCGTAGCGCGCCCGGTTGAGGCAGCCGAACGGACCCTTGAGCCCCGAGACGTTGGGCAGCAGGTTTTCTTCGGGCACGATCACGCCATCCATGACGATCTCGCCGGTGATCGAGGCGCGCAATGAGAGCTTGCCGCCGATCTTGGGGGCGGACAGCCCCTTCATGCCTTTTTCGAGGATGAAGCCGCGGATGGCGTTGTCATGCGCCGCCGACTTCGCCCAGACGACGAAGACGTCGGCGATCGGCGAGTTCGATATCCACATCTTGGAGCCGCTGAGCTTATAGCCGTCCGACACCTTCTCGGCCCGGGTCTTCATCCCGGCGGGGTCGGAACCGGCGTCGGGCTCCGTCAGGCCAAAGCAGCCGACCCATTCGCCGGAGCCGAGCTTGGGCAGGTATTTCTTGCGCTGCGTCTCGTCGCCATAGGCGTAGATCGGATACATCACCAAAGAGGACTGCACGCTCATCATCGAGCGATAGCCGGAATCGACCCGCTCGACCTCGCGCGCCACCAGCCCGTAGGAGACGTAGTTCGCGCCGGCGCAGCCATATTCCTCCGGCACAGTGACGCCGAGCAGCCCGAGCGCGCCCATCTCGTTGAAGATCGCGCGGTCGGTGGTCTCGTTGAGATAGGCCTCGGAGACGCGCGGCTGCAGCTTCTCCTGCGCGTAAGCGCGCGCGCTGTCGCGGATCAGGCGCTCGTCTTCGCTGAGCTGATCGTCGAGCAGGAAAGCGTCGTCCCAGGTGAACTCGGCCAGCTTGTGGCTGGCGGCGTGGCTACGGG
>JBKJSB010000172.1:0-9901 GCA_046593015.1 Allobosea sp. | reverse complement strand
GCCTTGGTCGTCGATTTGATGTGCCAGCCGATCAGCGGCGCGCCCAGAGCGCCTGCCATCTCCTCGCCCAGCACCGTCTTGCCGGTGCCCGGCTCGCCCTTGACCAGCAGCGGCCGTTCCAGCCGGATCGCGGCGTTGACCGCGACGGTGAGATCCTCGGTGGCGACGTAGTTCTCGGTTCCGGCAAAGCGCATGAATGACCCTTCTCGACGATTGCGCGGACGCTAGACCACCAGATCGCGATTTGGAAACGGCAAGGCCGTGAGCCCGTGCGACAATTCACCGGCGCAATCGCCCATGCCGCGGCGCAAGTTTCGTGGCGTCGCGGCGTCTCCGGCGATTGTATTGCGGCGGCCGAGACCGCAAGGTTTGCCAAGGACTTCCCAACCGATTCACACCCGAACGAACCAGCAGGGCAGCGCGTGGCCGGAACCGTCGACCCCTCAGCCTATCGCGACGCCATCGTGGTTCTGGCGACGGCCGGCGTGATCGTTCCCTTCGCCAAGCGCTTCAAGGTCAACTCGGTCGTCGCTTTCATGGCCTGCGGAGCGGTGCTCGGTCCGTTCGGCCTCGGCGGCCTCGTCTCGTCGATCCCGCTGCTGAGCACCATCACCGTGTCGAGCGCCGAGGCGCTGGCGGGGCCGGCCGAACTCGGCGTCGCCTTCCTGCTCTTCGTGATCGGGCTGGAATTGTCCTTCGAGCGTCTGAAGACGATGCGCCGCCTCGTCTTCGGGCTCGGTCTCGGGCAGGTCGCGCTATCCGCGTTGTTCATCGGGGCCTTCGCCTACGCCTTCGGGCAGCCGGCGGCGGCTGCCCTGATCATCGGGTCCGGACTCGCCCTGTCCTCGACCGCGATGGTGGTCGAACTGCTGTCGTCCAAGCGGCGCATGACCTCGTCGGCCGGCCGTGCGAGCTTCGCAATCCTGCTCTGCCAGGACATCGCGGTCATCCCGTTGCTTTTCCTCGTCAGCGTGCTGGGCGCGCAAGCCGAGGGTGGTTCGCTGCTGGCGGGCCTCGCCCAGGCCCTGGTGCAGGCCTTCGGGGCGATCGCCGCCATCGTCGTGATCGGTCGCGTCGCGCTCAGGCCGCTGTTCCGGCTCGTGGCCTCGACCGATTCCTCGGAAAGCTTCATGGCCGCGACGCTGCTGATCGCGCTCGGCACCGGGCTGATCGCGGCGGCGGCCGGACTGTCGATGGGACTGGGCGCCTTCATCGCCGGGCTGCTGCTCGCCGAGACGGAGTATCGCCGCGCCATCGAGGTCACGATCGAGCCGTTCAAGTCGCTGCTGATCGGCGTCTTCTTCCTCACGGTCGGGATGGGCGTCAACCCGGCGCAGCTCGCGGCGCATCCCTTCGCCATCCTCGGCATCGCGATCGGCCTGTTCGCGGCGAAGTCGCTGCTGGTGTTTTCTCTGGCGCGCCGGTTCAGGCTGTCTCCCGCGACCGCTCTGGAAACCGCGATCATGATCGGCCCCGGCGGCGAGTTCGCCTTCGTGCTGTTTGGCGGCGCGGTCGCAGCCAAGCTGCTGTCGCAGGAGGCGGCCAGCCTCGTGCTGGCCGCCGTCTCGCTGACCATGGTGGCGCTGCCGCTGCTGGCCCGGTTCGCGCGCGCCTGGGCGATGAAGCTGGCGGTTCCGGCCGCCCTCCCCGACGAGGCCAGGATCCTCCCGCCTGACGACCATTCGGCGCGGGCCATCGTGGTCGGCTGCGGGCGCGTCGGCAAGCTCGTCAGTTCGATGCTGGAAGAGCACCGCAAGCCCTATATCGTGATCGACTCCGACGCGGCGGTGATCGCCGACCAGCGCCGAGCCGGAAAACCGGCCTTTTTCGGCGATGCGAGGCGTCCCGATTTCCTGCGGCTCTGCGGGCTGGAGGAGGCCACCGCGCTGATCGTATCCATCAACAACGCCCGCATCGTCGACGAGACCGTGCTGGCGGCCAGGGCGCTCCGTCCCGATTTGGTCATCGTGGCGCGCGCCCGCGACGCCGCCCATGCCCGCCATCTGTATGAGATCGGCGTCAACGACGCGGTGCCCGAAACCATCGAGGCGAGCCTGCAACTGTCGGAGGCGGCGCTGGTCGGTCTCGGCGTGCCAATGGGCCTCGTCATCGCCTCGGTGCATGAGCGGCGCGACCAGTACCGCGCCGAGCTCAAGCCCGCAGGCGCTCCGGCGCGCGCGCTTCCACGCGATGAGCGTTCGCGAAGGCTCTGAGGCCTGACGAGCCCGTCCCGGCGGGTTTGATCTCGCCGCGCGGAACCGCTCCGGCCTCGCGCGCGACCCTGGCGATATTGCCGTAGAACTGCTCGGCGCTGCGCCGCCAGCTATGGCCGGCGGCAAGCTCCAGGCAGGTCTCGCGCGGAATGCGCAGCGCGGCCAGCGCCGCCGCGCGCAGGTCTTCCGAGAGCACGGCAGCCCCGCTGCCCGCGAAGACGTCGCTCGGGCCCTGCACCGGGTAGGCCGCGACGGGCAGGCCGCTGGCGGCCGCCTCCAGCAGCACGATGCCGAAGGTGTCGGTCAGGCTCGGGAAGACGAACACGTCCGCCGAGGCATAGATCGCAGCCAGTTCCTCGCCCTCGCGCGTGCCCAGGAACGTCACATCGGGGTAGGCGCGCTGAAGGTCGGCCCGCGCCGGACCGTCGCCGACGACGACCTTGCTGCCCGGCAGTCTCAGCGAGAGGAAGGCGTCGAGATTCTTCTCGACCGCGACGCGCCCGACGCTGAGGAAGATCGGGCGCGGCAGATCGAGCGCGCTGAGCGGGCGTGGATGGAACAGCCCGAGATCGACGCCACGCCCCCAGCGCACGATCTTCTCGAAGCCATGCTGGCGCAGTTCCGTCTCGACCGTCGCCGTCGAGACCATGACGGCCGCCGCCGGCCCGTGGAAGCGGCGCAGGAAGCGGTAGCTCCAGCTTTCCGGGATAGGCCAGCGCGCCGCGACATATTGGGGAAAGCGGGTGTGGTAGCTCGTGGTGAAGGCGCGCTTCTCGGCGATGCAGACCGCGCGCGCCAGCCAGCCGATCGGTCCTTCGGTCGCGATATGGATGTGGTCGGGCGCGAAATCGGCGATTCTCCTGGCGATCGCCCGGCGCGTCGCAAGCGCGATCCGGATATCGGGATAGCTCGGCAGGCCGATCTGCCGGAAGCCCTCGGGCGTCAGCATCTGCGGTTCGAAGTCGAATTCGGGCCCGGCCTCGACCATCCGCTCCAGCGACCGGACGACCCCGTTGATCTGGGGCCGCCAGGCATCCGTCGCGATCATCAGGCGCATCAGGCGGCCTCGACGAAGGCCGGCTGCGGTCTGGCCGGCACCACGACCGGCACCGGCACTTCGCCCTTGAGCCGGTATTGCGGCCAGCGGATCATCTCGAAACGGCCGTCATGATGCTCGACGAAGGCGGTGCAGCTTTCGACCCAGTCGCCGGTGTTGATGTAGGTCAGCCCGTCGATCTCGCGATAGGCGGCGTGGTGGATATGGCCGCAGATGACGCCATCGGCCTGATGTCGGCGCGCCTCGGCGGCGAGGCAGGTCTCGAACTCGCCGATATAGTTGACCGCGTTCTTGACCTTGAGCTTGGCCCAGGCGGACAGCGACCAGTGCGGCAGGTTGACCAGCCGGCGCACCCTGTTGACCACCGTGTTGAGGCTGAGCGCCAGCGTGTAGGCCCAGTCGCCGAGCAGCGCGAGCCATTTGGCGTTGCGCACCACGAGGTCGAACAGGTCGCCATGGATGACGAGCAGGCGCTTGCCGTCGGCCGTCTCGTGGATGATGTCGTCGACCAGCGTGATGCCGCCGAACTGCAGCCCGGTGAAATCGCGCAGGAAGTCGTCATGGTTGCCGGTGACGTAAATCAACTTCGAGCCCTTGCGCACCTTGCGCAGCAGCTTCTGGATCACGTCGTTATGGGCTTGCGGGAAATACCAGCCGCTTTTCAGCCGCCAGCCGTCGATGATGTCGCCGACCAGATAGATCTGCGGCGCATCATAGGCGCGCAGGAATTCGAGCACGAGATCGGCCTGCGCGCCCCGCGTGCCGAGGTGCAGATCGGAAATAAAGATGCTGCGGACCTGCTTGGCGTCGTCGTCGTCGCTCATGCCGCTCGGCCCGTGCTGTTGCGATGCTTCCGGCGTGTGTCTGATTTGCATTGCGCTTTGATGACGGCGTCGCGAAAGCGTGCTCTGGCTTGGCTTCAGGTTGAGAAGACGTCGGAGAAGAATCATGGATCTCGGAATTTCAGGCCGCACGGCCATTATCTGCGCCTCCAGCAAGGGGCTTGGCCGGGGCGCCGCACTGGCGCTGGCGCAAGCCGGTTGCACCGTGGTGATCAATGGCCGCGACGAGGCCACGCTCGAAGTCACGGCCAGCCAGATTCGTGCCACCACCGGCGCGACCGTAATCGCGGTGGCGGCCGACGTCTCGACGCGCGCCGGCCAGGACGCGCTGCTTGCTGCCGCGCCCGAGCCCGACATCCTGATCAACAACAATGGCGGTCCTCCGCCCAAACCGTTTCGCGATGTTTCTCGCGAGGCGCTTCTGGAGGGCGTCATCCAGAACATGGCGACGCCGCTGGAACTGGTGCAGCGCGTCGTCGACGGCATGATCGCGCGCCGCTTCGGCCGCATCGTCAACATCACCTCGATGAGCGTGCTGACGCCGCTGACCGGGCTCGACGTCTCCTCGGCGGCGCGGGCCGGCCTGACCGCCTTCCTCGCCGGCGTGGCGCGCGAGGTCGCCCACGCCAACGTCACGATCAACAACGTCCTGCCCGGCATGTTCGACACCGACCGGCTTAAGGGCTCGACCGCGAAGATGGCGGCGATCAAGGGCCTCACGGCCGAGGAGATGGCGGCCAGCCGCAAGGCCGAGGTGCCAGCCGGCCGCTTCGGCGACGCCGAGGAGTTCGGCAATCTCTGCGCCTTCCTCGCCAGCACGCATGCCGGCTACATCACCGGGCAGAACCTGCTGATCGACGGCGGCGTGTTCAGAGGGAGCTTTTAGTAGCCCCTCCCGCCCGCCGCCGGTCAGGGTTGCGCTCTTGACGCTTTGAGCGCCTGCCGCGTCATGGTCTAAGGACAGTGGTCTTGTAGAAGACCGCTGTCCTCCTCATGCCGCGCCGGTCCGTTGTCTCCACTTCTCGGCATTTGCCTCAAGCTGCTTTCGGCTCTGGTCTTCACGCTGATGTCGGCCGGCGTGAAGGCGCTGTCAGTGCGCTACCCCACGGGCGAGATCGTCTTCGTACGCTCCTTCTTCGCGCTGATCCCGCTGCTGATCTGGCTCGCCTGGCAGGGGCCCGTCGTCGCGGCGCTGAAGACCAGCAATTTGCGCGGCCATCTCAAGCGCGGCGTCATCGGCTCGACCGGCATGTTCTGCGGCTTCGCCTCGCTGGCGTTCCTGCCGCTCTCCGATTCGGTCGCGATCGGCTATGCCGCGCCGCTGGCTGTGGTCGTGCTGGCCGCCGTCATCCTCAAGGAGCGCGTCCGCATCTATCGCTGGAGCGCGGTGACGATCGGCTTCGCCGGCGTGCTGATCATGCTCACGCCCTATCTCAGCGGCGTTGGACAGGGGCTGGCGGCGGGGCCGGCCTTCGGCGCGGCAGTCGGCCTCGCCGGGGCCTGCTGCTCGGCCTTCGCCTCGATCGAGGTCAGGCAACTGACCCGCACCGAGGGCACCGGCGCGATCGTGTTCTATTTCATGATCATGACCAGCCTGCTGGGGCTCTCGACCATCCTGCTCGGCTGGACCATGCCGAACTGGCAGGACGCGGCCCTGATGGTCGCGGTCGGCATTCTCGGCGGGCTCGGCCAGATCTTCCTCGTCCAGGCCTATCGCCATGGCGACGCCTCGCTGATCGCGCCCTTCGAATACTCGACCATGCTCTGGGCGGTGGCGATCGGCTGGTTTTTCTTCGGCGACTGGCCGGCGACGACCGTGCTGGTCGGGGCTGCGATCGTTATCGCGTCCGGCATCTACGTCATCCTGCGCGAGCAGCAGCTCGGCTTGCTCAAGCGCGAGCAACGCGAGGTCGGCCCGCCAAGGGCGACGTAGGCGCGCCGGTTGACCCCGGTCCTATCGAATCGCTCCTTCCCGTCATATTCCGCCCCTAAGGCTGCGCCGTGCAGCGCCAAGTCGGGGGAACTGGATGAGAGCCGCTGTTCACGAGCGTTACGGGCCGCCAGCGGTGATGCGCATCGCCGAGGTCGCCCAGCCCGACCCGGGGCCGCGCGATCTCCTGGTGAAGGTGCATGCCTCGACGATGAACCGCACCGATTGCGGATTTCGCACCGGAGAGCCCTTCATCGTGCGGCCATTTTCCGGTCTTCTTCGGCCACGCTATCCGGTGTCGGGAACGGAATTCTCGGGCGTCGTGGTCGCGGTCGGCCGCGAGGTCAAGGATTTCGCCGAGGGCGATCCGGTCTTCGGTCGCCTGCAGGACGAGCGGCCGGGCGCGCATGCCGAGTATATGCTGATCTCCGCGGCCGGAGCCGTGGCGCACAAGCCGGCCAATCTTTCCCATGAGCAGGCCGCCGCCATCTGCGATGGCGGGATGCTGGCAGGCATGTATCTGCGCGCGTTCGACATAGCGCGGCATCCGCGCATTCTCATCAACGGGGCGTCGGGCGCGATCGGCTCGGCGGGCGTGCAGCTGGCCAAGGCGCGCGGCGCGGTCGTGACGGCGGTCTGCAAGACGGACACCGTCGAGATCGTCCGCGCGCTCGGGGCCGACCATGTCATCGACTACCTGCGCGAGGACTTCACCGCGACGGACGCGGTCTACGATGTCGTCTTCGACGCGGTCGGCAAGAGTTCGCTGGGGCGTTGTCGCCCGCTGCTGCGCGAGGGCGGCTATTATCTCTCCTCGGAACTCGGCCCCTGGTGCCAGCACCCGCTGATGGCGCTGTGGACCCCGCTCGCCCGCAGTCGCGTTCAGGTGCGCTTCCCGATTCCGTTCTATCGGAAATGGGAGGCGCTGGCCCTGAAAGAACTTGCGGAAGCCGGCCTGTTCACCCCTGTCGTCGATCGCGTCTATGGGCTCGACGAGATCGTGGGCGCTGCCGCTTACGTCGAGACCGGCGAAAAGATCGGCAACGTCGTGATCAGGGTCGCCGCCGACGGCTGACTTCGCCCGGCCGGGCTCGTACCGACCCTGCCTTGCTCCGCGCGGCGGGAGCAGGCATTGTCCGTCTCGTCAAACAAGCGTTCTGTTTTGCAAACGCAACCGCGTGGAGGCGGGTGATCCGGCATGGGCATAGAGACCAAGGAACGCGTCGGACGCGAGCTCGAATCGGGCGCGCAGGTCATCTCCGGCCAGCTCGGCAAGACGATCCAGCGCCTGCGCAAGGCCTATAACCTCTCCCTCTCGGAGCTCGCCGAGCAGTCCGGCGTCGCAAAATCGATCATCAGCCAGATCGAGCGTAACGAAACCAACCCGACGCTGGCGACGATCTGGCGGCTCTCGCAGGCGCTCGACATCTCGATCGAGCGCGTGCTCTCCAGCGGCGAGGAAGAGCCCTTCATCGACAAGACCTCGCGCTCAGACACCCCGATCCTGGTCTCCGAGGACGGCAAGCTGCGGCTCGCCATCACCGGCTGGATCAAGACGGTAGAATGGCTGCAATGGTACGACGTCCAGGCCGAGCCCGGCGGCGAACTCGACTCCGAAGGCCACCAGCGCGGCTCGATCGAATCGCTCTCGGTGACCTCGGGCGAGTTCGAGGTCGAGGTCGGCGACATCGTCCAGCGCGCGAAAGCCGGCGACACGCTGCGCTACCGCTGCGACCGGCGGCACATTGTGCGCTGCATCGGCGAGCAGCCGGGCAGCGCGCTGATGGTGTGCATCCTCAAGGCGGCGGTGATGGAGTAGGCCGCCCGCTCAACTCCCCGTCTTCGCAGGCCGCACCGGCCCCTGCACCGCCGGCAGGGACTTCAGATACTCCGCCATCGCTGCCCTGTCGGCGTCGGACAACTGCGCGGTGTTCTTCACCACGGCGGCCATCGTGCCGCCGACGCTGTCGAACTCCGGCGTGAAGCCGCTCTTGAGCAGTTCGGCGATCTCGGACTTCGACCATTTGCCAAGCGCGTTCTCGGCCTGAGTGATATTGGGCACCCAGCCCTTGCCTTCAGGATCGGGGCCGCCGGCGAAGCGCGTCGCCTGGACGATGGCCCCGAGCGCGTTGCGGTTGGAATGGCATTCGACGCAATGGCCCGGTCCATTGACGAGATAGGCGCCGCGGTTCCATTCCTCGCTCTTGGCCGGATCGGGCTTGAACGGCGCACCGTCGAAGAACAGCAGCTTCCAGCCGCCGACGACGCGGCGGATATTGAACGGGAACGGCAGTTCGTGATCCTTCGCCCTGCCCTCCACGGGCGCGAGCGTGCGGATATAGGCGAAGAGATCGGCCAATGCCCTGGGCGGCATCAGCCGGTAGGAGGTATAGGGAAACGCCGGGTAATAGTGCTGGCCCGAGGGCGACACGCCGCTCGCCATCGCATCGACGAAGTCTTTCACGCCCCAGTTGCCGATGCCGTCCCGCGTATGCGGCGAGATGTTGGGCGCGTGAAACTTGCCGAAGGGCGAGCCGAGTTCGAGTCCGCCGCCGAGCTTGAGCTTGTCGTCCTGCCCGGGCGTCGCATGGCAGGAGGCGCAGCCGCCGGCCGCAAAGAGCAGCTTGCCGTTCTCCAGATCGGGCGCTGGCAGCGTGCCGATGACGGGCGACGGCGAGACGACGCGCGGATCGGTCAGCACGATAAAACCGGCAAGCCCCAATGCCGCGAAGACGGCCAGCGTGATCAGAAGACGGCGCATCGAATCTCGACCCAATTCCTGTCAAACCAGAACATGCAACAACCCAACGTCCCGGCGGGCCGAAAGGTTCGCGTCACGGGTGTCCCCGAGACGAGGAAAGCGGGCCGCCCTTTCAGGCAGCCCGCTCCATTCAAGCCCTGATCGCGGCCGCGCCGCAATCGCCGGCCGTCACTTCTTGATGCGGTAGGTCTCGTGGCAGGAGCCGCAGTTCTTCGTCACATTGCCGAAGGCGGTGCGGAAACCAGCGAGGTCGGTTCCGGCGGCCGTCGCATTGGCGGACACATCGGCGTCGAACTTGGCGAAGGCAGCCTTGAAGCCGGCCTCGTCCTCCCAGATCTTGGTCGCCGCCGAGGTGTCGCCGCCCGTCTTTGAATTCGCAGGATAGAGGGTCGGCACCTTCTTGGCCGCGTCGCTGTAGACCTTGAAGATGGCCTGCGCCTTGGCGGCGTCGTAGGGCTCCTCGCCCTTGGCGAATTTGGCGCCCTGCCCGGTGGCCGCGCCGACGGCCTTCATCGCATTCTTGCGCTCGGCGATCGGATCGGACTGGGCCATGACCGTTGTAAGGCCCAGAACGAGGCCGGCTGCGACAAGGGCGGTGCGGATCATCGGGTCATCCTTGCGATCGGCCAGAAACTGAAAGCGGCCATGTTAGAACCGCTCCAGATCACCCCATGACGATGACGACGCCAAGTCGCAATCGCGCGATTTGATTTGCATTGGAGCAAATCAAATCTTGCATCAAAGCGGATAGCCCGCCGTCTTCAGCGCGTTGAACACCTTCACCGGCGTGGCCGGCATGTCGATCGCCTTGATGCCCGCCGCCCGGTTCAGCGCATCGACCATGGCGTTCATCACTGCCGGACAGGCCCCGATGGCGCCGGCCTCGCCCGCGCCCTTCACGCCGATGGCGTTGGTGACGCAGCGGACATTGCGCGTCTCGAAGTGAAAATTCGGGATGTCGATCGCGCGCGGCAGGGCGTAGTCCATGAAGGTCGCGGTCAGCATCTGACCAGACGAGTCGAACTTGATCTCCTCCATCAGCGCCTGACCGATGCCCTGCTCTGCGCCGCCATGGACCTGGCCCATCAGCATGATCGG
>JBKJSB010000147.1:0-11163 GCA_046593015.1 Allobosea sp. | reverse complement strand
ACGCGCTGCTGCTGCCCGCCGGAGAGCTGCGAGGGGCGGCGTTCGGCGAGATGCGCGAGGCCTACCAGATCGAGCGCGATGGCGACCCGCCGTTTGACCTCTTCACGACCGACCCCCCTTTCCTCCAGTCCGAATGCGACATTGCGTGCGACGCTCATATGCGGCCAGAGCGCATAGGACTGGAAGACCATGCCGACGCCCCGCTTCCAGGGCGGCAAGCCCGAAATGTCCTTGCCGCCGATTAGCACGCGGCCGGTGTCGGCCTGGTTGAAACCGGCGATCAGGCGCAGCAGCGTGGTCTTGCCGCAGCCCGAGGGGCCGAGGAAGGCGAAGAACTCCCCCGGCCTGATGGCGAGATCGACAGTCTTGAGGACGTGGTTGTCGCCATAGGAGAGGTTGACCCCCTCGATATCGACGGAGACGGCCGGCGTCGTCAGTGGAGCGATGGCATTCATGTCAGTGGCTCAATCCCTTGGCCTTCTGGCTGCGTTCGATGATCAGATGCGAAAGGAAGGTGCAGAGCGCCACCAGCAGCACCGCGACGACACCCAAAGCGGCCCCGGGACCGCGGCCGGCCGCCGACTGCATGAAGACGTAGAGTCCGTAGGCCAGGGGCGCGTCGGAGTTGGACTGGACCAGCATCAGCGTCGCCGAGAGCTCGACGGCCGCCGTCGAGAAGCTGGTGACGAAGCCGGCCAGGATGCCGCCCGCCATCAACGGCACGACGATGCGCCGCACCGTGCGGGCCTTGGTGGCGCCGAGGTTCTCGGCGGCCTCCTCCAGCGAGACCGAGATCTGCTGGAGCGCGGCGTAGCAGGCCCGCAGCGCATAGGGCAGCCGGCGGATCGCCAGCGCCAGCACGATGGTGATCCAGAGCGAGGCGAGCGGCGTGCCGTCTGGCAAGGTGACGCCATAGAAGGTCCTGAGATAGCCGATGCCGAGCACGACGCCGGGGATGGCGAGCGCGGCGGAGGCCGCCCAGTCAAGCCATTCGCGGCCGATCAGCCTGGTTCGCAGAACGAGATAGGCGATGGCGACGCCCAGCACGACGTCGATGCCGCCTGCGATCGACGCGTAGATTAGCGTGTTCTTGATGTAGATCGAGCTCTCGCCGAAGACCCGGGCGTAATGTGCCGTGGTGAAGGCGTCGGGCAACGGCGAAAACGACCAGATCGTTGCGAAGGAGAGCAGCAGCAGTCCCAGGTGCGGCGCCAGCACCAAAGCCAGGATGAGGATCACGACGCTATAGCCGAGCATCGCCTCGCCCCGGGTCATCGTGCGTTGGGCCAGTCCGCCGCCGCCGCGCTGGGTGGTGGCGTAGTCGCGTCCCTTCAGCGCCAGAGCCGATAGCCACATGGCGACGACCGAGGCAACGATCAGCACGACCGAGATCACGTAGCCCATAGGGTCGGCAATGCCGATCGAGGTGACGCGCAGATAGGCTTGCGGCGCCAGCATGTCCTTGACGTTCAGCAGCAGCGGCGTGGCGAGATCATCGAAGACCTTGACGAAGACGAGTGACGCGCCGGCGAGATAGCCCGGCAAGGCGAGCGGGAAGACGATGCGGCGGAACAGTCGGAAGCCCGAGGAGCCGAGGTTCTGCGCGGCTTCCTCCATCGCGCGGTCGATGTTGCGAAGCGCAGCCGAGAGATTGATCAGGATGAAGGGGAAGTAGTGGACGGACTGGACGAAAATGACGCCGTTCAGCCCCTCCATAAAGCCGATCTTGAACCCGAACCAGTCGTCCAGCAGCAAATTGATCGAGCCGTTGCGGCCGAAGAAGAGTTGCATCGCCACGGCGCCGACGAAGGGCGGCATGATCAGCGGCAGGAAGCCCAGCGTCTGCACCAGCATTGCGCCGCGGAAGACGAAGCGCGTGGTGAGATAGGCAAGCGGCAGGGCGAAGACAGACGCCCAGACCACAGACATCGCCGAGACGTAGAAGGAGTTCCACAGCGAGCGCATGAACAGCTCGGTGCGGACGAAGTCGTAGAAATTCACCAGCGTGAAGTTAGACGTGCCCTTCTCGGTGAAGGCGACGTAGAGCACGGTCCCGACCGGCAACCCCAAAAACAGCAGCAGGAAAGCCGCGATCGCCAGCGCCAGCGCGATCTGGCCGGGCGCGGCGGAAAGGCGGCGGGCGCGGGGGAGAGCGGCAGTTGGGATAGCGGTCATGGGCACTCGGCGTAATTGAATGCGAACCGTCATCCTGGGCGCAGCGAAGCAGAGCGCCGGGATCGTCGCAGGCGTTGCGCTCGACGATAGATCCCCTGTCGGCGCAGCTTCGCCGCTCGTCCGGGATGACGGTTGAGGTTCAGGAGATTCTATTTTGCAGCCTTGAGCGCCTCGTCCGCCTTGGCCTTGGCCTTGGCGTAGCTGTCGCGGGCGAAGCTCGCCCATTGGGCCTCGACCTCCGCCTGTCGAGCCCCCTTTTCCTTGCCGCCGGTGAAGGCGCCACGCAGTTCGGCGCTCGAGGCCTGAGCCTCGCTGACCGGCATGGCGGCGATGAGGCTGCGCGCCTCGTCGGCCAGCGCCTTGGCCTGCGGGTTCGGCTTCTTCACCAACGCCCCTTCGACCTCATGCAGCGTCTTGGTCACGCCCTTGAGTGCGTCGAGCTGGAACGAGATGAGCTGGTCGAACAGCGTGTCGACGACAGCGGTGCGGCCTTCCGACTTGTCGACGTCGAAGCCGATCATCTTCTGGAAGCGGGGATCGGTGAAGGGGTTGGGGTAGTCGGCGCCGGCCTTGGCATAAACGGCCGGATTGACCGGCAGCCGGCGGATGCCTGGCTCGAGCAGCACCTCCTGCCCGGTCGGCGAGAGCAGGAATTCGACGAATGCTTCGGCCGCCGTCCTGTTGGGGCCATTGGCGACGATGCCGACATTGGCCGGCACGACGGTGGTAACGGTCGGGTAGACGAATTTGACCGGGAAACCCGAGGCCTGCGCCGAGAAAGCGAAAAAGTCGATGACGATGCCGACGCCGACCTGTCCGGAATTCACGGCTTCCGGCACACCGAAGGAGCGGTCGGTGATCGTGTTGAAGTTGCCGGCCATCTCCTTGATGGTGCGCCAGCCCTTGTCCCAGCCCTCGCCCTGGAGGATCGTCTCGATCGTCAGGTGGGTCGTGCCCGACCGCGCCGGAGAGGCGATCGAGACGTGATCGTAAAAGGCTGCGCCGGCGAGATCCTGCCAGTCCTTGGGCTCGGGAAGCTTCCTGGCCTTGGCATAGCGGTCATTCCACATGATGCCGTAGCCGGAGGCCGCGAAGCCGACATAGAAGCCGGCGGGATCGTTGATCGGATAGGAGCCGATCTTCTCGGGGATACCGGTCGCCTTCGGCTTGTAGGCGCTGAGCAACTGCTTGCCCTTCAAAACCTCGAAGGCATCTGGCGCCGAAGCCCAGAACAGATCGACCTGGTTGTTGGCCTTCGTCTCCTCGAGATACTTCACGCCCGCATTCGTATTGCGGTTCTGGACTTCGAGCGTGACGCCCGGCGCGGCCCTTTCGAACGCCTTCTTGATCGGGTCGGTCACATCCTTGGAGAAGGACGTCACCACGGTGACCTTGCCCGCCGGTGCCTGAGCGAAGGCGATCGACGTCGTCAGGGCAAAGCCCAACGCCAAAGCGATCCTGTTCATCGTCACGAATCCTCCCGGTGTGATTGGCCGCGCCCGGCATCGAGGCCGGACATGCGTCGCACGGCGGATTGACGCCGATGCTCGTCATGAAACTGTCACACTCAACGGGGCGCTGTCACCCGGAACTATGTGTGCAGTGCGGTCGGTTTATCCTGCGCAGCTTTGCCCAACCCGCGCCTAGAAGCACCGGCCATCTCCACCTGACCGCTGTGGGTTCAATGCCGAGGACAGTTGAACATGACAGTTTTGTGTCACATACCTTTGGGCAAGCCGGGTGAACCGGCAATCTGGGAGAAGCGTCCGATGAACCTGAAAATGACCTCGATCGCCGCAGCCTCTTCGTTGCTGGCCGGCCTCGGCGCGTGCTGGAGCACCGTCTCCGTCGCGCAGGACGCCTGCCCGAATACCGGCCAGCTCGACACGATGTATTGCGACGCTAACAAGGATCTCGTGGCGGATGCGCCCACCGATCCGAAGAAGTGGAAAGACCCCTCCGCGCTGGTCTGGGCCTACACGCCCGTCGAGGATCCGGCCGTCTACGCCAACATCTTCAAGCCGCTGAGCGACCATCTCGCCACATGCACCGGCAAGCGGATCGTCTATTATCCGGTCCAGTCCAATTCGGCCGAGATCGAGGCCATGCGCTCGGGCCGGCTGCATTTCGCCGGCTTCTCGACCGGCCCGACTGGCTTCGCGGTCAACCTCGCCGGCGCCGTACCCTTCGCCGCTAAGGGCTCGGCCGAGGGCGTGCGCGGCTACAACCTCGTCGCCGTAGTCAAGGCCTCGAGCCCCTATCAGAAGCTCTCCGACCTGAAGGGCAAGAAGATCGCGCACACCTCGCCCTCGTCCAACTCCGGCAATCTCGCGCCCCGCGTGCTCTTCCCCGAGCACGGCCTGACGGCGGAGACGGACTACAAGCCGTTGATGTCGGGCGGGCACGACAAGTCGATCCTCGGCGTCGTCTCGGGCGACTACGACATGGGAGCGGTCGCCGGCGATGTCTACGAGCGCATGATCGTGCGGGGCACGATCAAGAAGGAGGACGTACGCGAGATTTACCGCAGCGCCATCTTCCCGACCTCGTCATTCGCCTATGCCCATGATCTCAAGCCCGAACTCGCCAAGAAGCTGACGGACTGCTTCTACTCCTTCCGCTTCACGCCCGAGATGACCAAGGAATTCAACGGCGACGACCGTTTCCTGCCGATCACGTACCAGAAGGACTGGGCGGTGGTGCGGGATGTCGCCGAGAAGTCCGGCACGCCCTACAACAAGTCGGCCTATGACGCCGAGGCGAAGCGCGAGGCCGACGCGCTCGCCAAGAAGAATGCGGCGCCCACCAAGGCGCCCTGATCAAAGCACGCCGTCGGCGAACGAGGTCTTCCCATCATGAGCGCCCTGCCTGTGGCGTCCGGCCAAGGCCGGGCGCTCGTTATCCGCAACCTCGTCAAGGAATACCGACCCGGCCAGCCGGTGTTGCGCGACATTTCGTTGACGGTCTCCGAACCGGGTATCGTCGCCATCATCGGGCCGTCGGGGACTGGCAAGTCGACGCTGATCCGCTGCATCAACCGGCTCGTCGATCCGACATCCGGTTCGATCATGCTCGGTGGCACGGACCTGGCGAATCTTCAGGGCGAAGCGCTGCGGCAGGCCCGCCGCCGTCTTGGCATGGTCTTCCAGGAGTACAACCTGGTCGAGCGCCTAACCGTGATCGAAAACGTGCTCTGCGGCCGGCTCGGCTATGTCCCGGTCTGGCGCGCCTGGACCCGGCGCTTTCCGGAGACCGACATCGCACGCGCCTTCTCTCTGCTCGACTCGGTGGGGCTCGGTGAGTTCGCCACCCGGCGCGCCGACCAGCTCTCGGGCGGACAGCGCCAGCGGGTCGGGATCGCGCGCGCCGTGATGCAGGACCCCGATCTCGTGCTCGCCGACGAGCCGACCTCCTCCCTCGACCCCAAGACCTCCGTCGAGATCATGGAACTGCTGGCCCAGGTCGGGCGCGACCGCGACATACCCGTGCTCGTCAACATCCATAACGTCGCGCTGGCCAGGCGCTTTGCGCTGCGGATCATCGGTATGTCCAAGGGGCTTATCGTCTATGACGGTCCGCCGGGCGGTCTCCAGGACAGCCATCTGGCAGAGATCTATGGCGGCGAAGGCTGGATGGAATGAGCGCGCCTCCGATTTTATCCCGGAGCCTGCGCGCCCGCGCCTTTCCGCCCAACTGGCCCCTGCGCATCGGCGCGCTGCTGTTCCTTATCTATGTGGGATATGCCGCGCAGATCCTCGACATCCGCTGGGAGCGTTTCGTCCTGGGGCTCGAAAACGGGGCGCGCTTCCTCGGCCGGATGTTTCCGCCAAACACGGCTCACGACAAGATGGATCTGCTGCTGTCGGGCATGCTCGAATCGCTGCAGATCGCCATCATCGCGACGGCGGCGGGCGTGCTGCTAGCGCTCCCGCTCGGGCTGTTCGCTGCGCGCAACCTGATGCCGCTGCCGGTCACGATCGCGGCCCGGGGGGTGATCGCGCTATGCCGCACCTTTCATCCGGTCATCGTCGCCATCCTGTTCGTGAAGGCCGTCGGCTTCGGCGCGCTCGCCGGTGTGATGGCGCTGGTGATCGCGACGCTCGGTTTCATCGCCAAGCTGATCGCCGAAGCGATCGAGGAAATGTCGATGAAGCCGATCGAGGCGCTGCGCGCTGCCGGCGCTCCCTTCCTCTCCGTGGTGACGATGGGCGTGGTGCCGCAGGTGCTGCCGCGCTTTATCGGTTTTGCGGCCTACCAGCTCGATTCCAATCTCCGCAATTCCGCCCTGGTCGGGCTCGTCGGCGGCGGCGGGATCGGGGCGACCCTGTTCACCGCATTCCAGCGTTTCGACTATGATTTCGTCTTGAGCATCATCATCGCCATCATCGTCACGGTCATGGCGGGCGAAGTGCTCTCCGCTTTTATGCGCCGAATCTACCAGGACGAGGCGCCGTCGGGCGTGGTCGTCGAGAGCGCCGCGGGCCGGCTCTGGCGCCGGTTCACGCCTCTGGAGCGGGGCTTGCGGCTGGCATTCTGGGGGCTGGCGGCACTGGCGCTGGGCTGGTCGCTGCAGACCATCGAGGTCATCCCCGAATTTCTCTACGATGCGCCGCAGCAGACCGCCGACCTGTTCGGCCGGATGTGGCCGGTCGACTGGGCCTATTTCGGCACGACCGTCGGCACGGCCCTTGTCGAGACGCTGCACACGGCCACGCTGGGCACGATCCTTGCCATCCTGCTTGCCACGCCGGTCGCGCTGATGTGCGCCCGCAACGTTGCGCCGTCACCCTGGGTCAACGCGCTCGGCCGCTTCATCCTGGTGGCGACGCGTTCGGTCCATACGCTGGTCTGGGCCCTGCTCTTCGTTGCGGTCTTCGGGCCGGGCGCGCTGGCGGGCGTCATGGCCGTCGCAGTCCATTCGATCGGCTTCACCGGCAAGTTCCTGTCCGAGGCGATCGAGGAAGCGAAAACCGGGCCGATCGAGGCGCTGCGTGCCGCCGGCGCCTCGCGCCGTGCCGTCCTGCTGAAAGGCTTCTGGCCTCAGGTGAAGCCGGCCTTCCTCGCGGTCAGCCTGTTCCGCTGGGACATCAATGTCCGCGAAAGCGCCGTGCTTGGGCTAGTCGGCGCGGGCGGACTTGGTGTGGCGCTGCAGGCCTCGATGGACAACCTTTACTGGGATCAGGTCGGGCTTGTGCTGCTCGTGATCTTCGTGGTCGTGGTTGTAACGGAGATCGTTACCACGACGATCAGGTCTCGCGTCATATAGCAGTCGGCAGGGCTTGCGATTGAAGAAGACGAAGGTCACAGCGCCCAAACCCAGGATCCAGGTCGGAGCCCTCCCCATACGCAGCGCGGCTGACGGGTCGAAGGAAATCCTGCTCGTCACGACGCGAACGACGAGACGATGGACCATTCCCAAAGGTTGGCCAATCAAGGGGCTCAAGTCATACCAAGCCGCGGGACGTGAGGCCGTCGAAGAAGCAGGCGTGATCGGGAAATGCAGGAAACGCGCCGTCGGGCGCTACTTGTACTGGAAGCGGAGGGAGGCCCACTTCGAACTCTGCAAAGTGCGGATTTTCCTAATCGATGTCAGCGACGTACTCGACAACTGGCCGGAGAAAGAGGAGCGCCAGCGTCATTGGTTCAGCTTGCGCGATGCGTCTGACCTAGTCGAGGAACCGGGTCTCAAAGCGGCTTTGCGGACGCTGCGGCTTTCCTGACCGTGGAACGGCCTTTGCTTCGCGATGTCGAGTCTGCTTGTGGGCAGCGGGCTGATGGCAGCTTAGGGCGCAAAGGTTGGGGCGAGCACTGGCGTCCTCGCCAGATCGCATAGCTCGCGTCAGCGCAGCATTTTCGGCAGCCAGAGCGTCAGCTCCGGGAAGAAGGTGATGATCGCGAGCGCCCCAAACAGCGGAATGTAGAACGGGATCAGCGCTTTGAAGATCGCCGGCATGGGGGCCTTCGCAATGTCGGCGAGCAGGAAAAGCGCCAGCCCCATTGGCGGCGTCAGCAAGCCGATCATCAGGTTGAAGATGAAGATGATGCCGAGATGGACCGGATCGACGCCGGCTAGAACCAGCGGCGCCGTGACGAGCGGCGCGACCAGCAGCGTCGCGGTGGTCGAATCGAGAAACATGCCGACGACGATCAGTAGCGCGTTGACGATCAGCAGCAGCACGAGCGGATCGGTCGAGATCGACAGGATGGTGCGGGTGAAGGTCTGGGGCAGTTGCTCGATCGTCAGGATCCAGCCGAACAGCGCCGCCGCCGAGACGATGATCAGCACGGCCGAGGTCGTCTTGACGGTGTCGAAAAGGGCGAAGCGCAGCCTCGCCCAGCTCATGCCGCCATAGAAGACGAAGGTGATCAGCAGGATGTAGGCCACCGTCACCGAGGCGGCCTCGGTTGGCGTGAAGACGCCGAGCAGCATGCCGCCTACGAGCAGGATCGGCGTGAACAGCGCCGGCGCTGCCGGCAGAAAGGTCGACCAGATTTCGCGCAGGCTCGGCCAGGTTTTCGAGCGCGGATGGCCGTGACGATGGGCGAGCCATGCGACGGTCGCCATCAGCATCGCGACATAGAGCAGCGCCGGCATGATGCCCGCGACCATGAGCTGGACGATCGAGACGCTGGTGACCGAGCCGTAGATGATGATCGGGATCGAGGGCGGGAAGATCGGCCCGACCACGGCGGATGCGCCGGTGACTGCGGCGGCATAGGCGCGGGTGAAGCCGGCATTGACCATGGCGCGGATCTCGATGCGTCCCAGCCCGCCGATATCGGCGAGCGCAGCGCCCGACGTCCCTGAGAAGATCAGCGAACCGACGATATTGACCTGCGCCAGGCCGCCGGGCGCGCGACCGGCGAGCGTATGGGCGAAGCGGTAGATGTCGCTGGTGATGCCGCTCTGGTTCATCAGGCTGCCGACGAAGATGAACACCGGCACGGCGACGAGCGGGAAGGAGTCGAGCGCATAGGTCATGCGCTGCGCGATCAGCTCCATCGGGAAGCCGGCCAGTATGACGTAGAGCAGCGCCGGCACGGCGATGGCCACGACGACCGGGAAGCCGAGGGTGAAGAAGACGACGAAGGCGAGGATGACGACGAAGGACATGATGCTGGTTCCGCCGCTCAGATCTTCATCTCGGGCGGCAGGTCGAGCTCTTCGGCAGGCTCCATTTCCTGCGGGAAGTTGATATAGAGCGGCTTGTCCTGCAGCACCTTGACCAGCTGGATGACGCATTCGACCGTGGTCATGGTGAAGCTGACGAAAGCCGCGCCGAGGAAGAGCCAGTAGGGCATTCCCAGTGTCGGCGTGGCGTTGTCGAGATTGCTGCCGATGGCGATCGCGCTGGCGACGGCGGCCGTGGCGAAGGTCGCGGTGGCGACCACCGCGATCACGATCCTGACGCAGCGGATGAGCCGGGCCGGGCACAGCGACAGGATTTCTTCCATCCGGATGTTGGCGCCGCCTGCCGCCACATAGGGCAGCGCGACGAAGACCGTGCAGATCAGCATGAAGCGCGCGAGCTCGTCGCTGCCGATCAGCGGCGCGCCGAAGACCTCGCGGGCGATCACCTGGGCGAAGGGCAGCGTCACCATCGCCACCAGCATGACGAGGCTGCCCCAGCGAAACACCCAGCGCAGCGGCTCGATGGCGCGGTCGATCGCAAAGGTGCGGCTGTCGACGGCGATCGCCGCCACGGGTGCGTCGGGGATGAAGGTCTCGGACTGCATGGGTTGATCTCGCGGGCGCGGATTGGGCAGAGCTTCCGGCGCATGGGCCGCGCCGGAAGCGGACCGGGCGGCGCGGTGCCGCCCGGTTGTCAGCAGATCGTGCGCCTCACTTCACGGCGGCGATGCGCTCGATATACGGGCCCCAGCTCGGGAAGTCGGCGCGGACCTGTGCGCCGACGGCCTTGCGGAACTCCTCGACCTTCAGGCCGTCGGCCTCGGTGATGAACTTCATGCCTTTCTTCTTGAGCTCGTCGATCAGCTTGACCTCGGCCTCGTTGCCGAGCTTGAGCGTCTCCTCGCCGATCTCGGCGGCGGTGGAGGCGACGATGGCGCGGTCCTTCTCCGGGATCGACTGCCAGACCCTCTCGTTGATGAAGACCGGCAGCACGTTCTGCATGTGGCTGGTCAGCATGACATGCGTCTGGACCTCGTAGAGCTTGTTGGCGTTGATCATGGTCAGCGGGTTCTCCTGCCCGATCACCAGCCCGGTCAGCAGCGCGGTCGGCAGTTCGCCGACCTCGACCGGCGTCGGCACCGCGCCCATCCCCTTGATCATCGTCGTCCAGAGCTGCAGCGGCACGCCGCGGAAGCGCTTGTCCTTGAGGTCGGCCGGCGAATAGATCGGCATCTTCGCCGTCATCTGGCGCGCGCCGCGGTAGAGTCGGCCGATGATGCGGATGTTGGCGGTGGTGACGAGCTTGTCGGAAAGCTCCTTCATCACCTCGGACTTCGCCGGATCGGTTGCCGTCATCGCATGCGTGCCGTCGCGATAGGCGAAGGGCGCCGCGAAGACCGCGATGTCGGGCATCAGGCGCGCGAGCGAGGCGAATTCGTGATGGGCGAGCGGGATCGCGCCGCTGCGGACGCCATCGACGGTTTCCTGCGCGCCGCCGAGCTGCGAATTGGGGAACACCTGGACCCGGACACGGCCCTCCGTGCGCTGGTTGACGCGCTTGGCGAACTCCTCGGCGTACCAGTATTGGATGTCGCCCTCGGAGCCGACATGGGCGTAGCGGATCGTCACCTGCGCCGCGGCGGGCAGAGCGAGCCCGAGCGAGAGCGCCAGGGTCGCGGCCAGCATCTTGAGCGTATCGCGCTTCTTCATCGCTTCCTCCTGTGGTGGTTTTCTGGGTTTCTTGGTTGTCTGGCCCTGGGTCTCAGAGCCGGTAGATCCTAGCCGCATTGTCGTGGAACAACCTGGACCGATCCGCTTCGGACCGGTCCGAGGTCGCGGCGAGGAATCCGGAAAAG
>JBKJSB010000103.1:0-9149 GCA_046593015.1 Allobosea sp. | reverse complement strand
CGCAGGCACAGATCCTCGCGCCAGGGCGCGGCGATCACCTGCACGCCGATCGGAAGCCCCGCTCCGAACACCGGCACAGCCGCGACCGGCAGCCCGATCGCGGAGATCGGCTGGGTGAAGATGCCGAGATTGGGCCGCAGCGGCACGGTCTCGCCGCGCAGGTCCAGAGTCGTCTGGCCGATCAGGGGCGCAACGCATGGCGTCGCCGGCGCGATGATCAGGTCGACATCCTCGAAGACCCGCATGACCTGATCGTGGAACCAGCGCCTGACCCGCTGCGCCTGGATGTACCAGGCGCTCGGCTGCATCGCCCCGGCCAGAAAGCGGTCGCGCGTATCGGGGTCGAAATCATCGGCCCGCGCCCGCAGTCGCTCGAGATGGAAGGCGGCGCTCTCGCCATTCGTGATCAGGAAGGCGGCGGCGCGCGCCAGCGCCGCTCCCGCGAATTCGATCGTGCGGTCGGCCCCGAGCGCTTGCGCGACGGCTGCTACCGCAGCTTCGGCCTCCGGCATGCCTTCTGTCGAGAAGTACCCGCTCGCGACCGCGATCCGCAGGCCAGCCGTGCCAGCCGTGCCAGCATTGAGACCGGGCAGGCATGGCTCGGCCGGTCGCTGCGCACAAGCCGGATCATGCTCGTCAGGCCCCTGCAACAGGTCGTAGGCCAAGGCGAGGTCGGTCACGTCGCGCGCAAACGGCCCGAGATGATCAAGCGAGTCGCAAAAGGGGAAGGAGCGCGTCCGCGGCAACCGGCCATAGGTCGGCTTCAACCCGAAAATGCCACAGAGCGAAGAGGGCACGCGGATCGAGCCATTGGTGTCGGAGCCGAGCGACAAAGGCGCTAGCCCTGCCGCCGTCGCCGAGCCCGAGCCCGAGGACGAGCCGCCGGCCATGCGCGCGCGGTCGTGAGGATTGCGGCAGGGCCCGTCATGGGCGTTCTCGCCGGTGAAGTCATAGGCGTATTCGCCCATATTGAGCCCGCCGAGCAGCACCCCGCCGGCCGCGCTCAGCCGCTCGACCAGTTCGCCGTCGCGGGTCGCAGGTGCGCGTTCGCGGTTGATCTTCGAGCCCGCCCGCGTCGGCAGGCCCTCGATGTCGAACAGGTTCTTGACCGCGAAGGGCACGCCGGCGAGCGGCCCCAGCGTCTCGCCCCGCGCCCGCGCCGCGTCGATGCCGCGCGCCTGCGCCAGCGCGCGCTGCGCCGTGACGTCGGTGAAGGCGTTTATTGTCGGATTCAGCGTGGCGATGCGGGCGAGATAGTCGCCGGTCACCGTCTCGGCCGAGACCGCTCCTGTCCTGACATGATCGGCGATGCGATGGGCCGGCGTGAAGGCGTCAAGGCTCACCTCTGCATCTCCGGAGCCGGCAGTGGTTCTTTGACAGGAAGGCCCGGCCGAAAGCTCGGCGCGAGCTCGAACCCGCCATCGTCGAGCGGCGCGCCCTGCACGATCGTCGCCATCCGCTGCGCGACCTCCAGGAACTGCAGCACGCCCGGGCGCTGTTCGTCCGTGATCGTCAACCCAAGCGTCGGCGCCATCGCGTCGCAATGACGCCCTGCATCGAAAGACGGTTTGGCGAGGTTCATTCCGCAGGCTCCATGGTGGCGCGAGGTTCGGTCGTCATCGTCCGGACTGCGCCCTCACCGGCAAGCTGGCGCGCGCAGAGCCAGAGGAAGCCCGCCACCATCGCATAGGCAAGGCTGATCGACGGCGTGACGCCCAGCCCCTTGCCGACGCCGATCGCTTCGCCATGCATCAGCCCGAAATAGGTCAGCACCGCGCCGGCCGCCGCAAACCCCGCAGCGTGCAGAAACTGCTTCTCGATGATGAACACCGCGATCGCCCCAAGCACGAGCCCCGACAGGATCGCGCCGCCGCCCATCAGTTCCAACCCGTGATAGAGCACGCCCATACTGGCCATCTTGTCGATGCCGACAGCCGCTGCGTTCGTGCCGGCCGCCCCCAGCGCCCCATCGATCTGCACCTTGGCCCAGGCTGCGAGATGCGGCGTTACGGCGAGCACGATCGCGGGTGCGTGACTCGTCGGCGTGGTCTGGAAGGCCTGCGCGCCGATCAGCATGCCGATATAGAGCAGGATCGGCGAGATCGCGACGATCGGCACCAGCGCCAGCAGCAACGCGATGACGCCGAACCAGCACAGCGCGATCACGATCAGGCCCGTGGCAGCCGAATAGCCGATGCGCCCGCCCATCGCTTTCCAGCCGGGATGGCCGATATAGACCGCGTTGATGAAGGGGTTGCCCATCAGGCAGCCGATCAGGGAGACGACGCCGTCGGCGGTCAGCACCCGCGTCGTCGGATAATGGTCGCCGGCGGCTTCCGCGCTCTCGACATTGTCCATCGCCTCGACGAGGTCGTAGATGCCGAAGGGAATCGCGGTGACGAGGATGATGCCGAGATACTCGAAGCCCGAGAAGACATGGTTGAAAGCCGGGACCGGCAGCGAGAAGCCGAAATTCGAGAAGGCGGCGCCGAGCTTGGCGAGCGACATGCCGCCGACATCGAGCCCCAGCAGCGTCGAGCCCCAGGCGATGATCATGCCGAAGGCGATGGCCACCAGCCCCGCCGGTATCCCCTTGGGATAGCGCACGCCCCCGAACCAGCTCACCAGGATGATGGCGAGGCAGACCAGCCCGATCGCCGGCGTGAGAAAAATTTCCAGCGCCGGCCGCATCGAGATGAAGGCGATCGAGACGCCCGCCAGCGTGCCGAGCAGCGCCGCTCGCGGCGTGATCCTGCGGATGTAAGGCGCGATGAAGCCGCCCGCCATCAGGATGAAGCTTTGGAAGAACACCCAGACGAGGCCGGCCTCCCAGCCCTTGATCGGATCGCCGGTCATGCTTGCGATCGGCAGCATGATCACGAAGGTGACGACGAACATGTGCGGCACGCTGATGCCGGACGGCAAAGCGCAGACATCGTCGCGGCCCGTCTCTCTGGCGAGCTTCCAGGCGAGATAGGCGTAATAGCCGGTCGAGAGGAACATCATCAGCCCGAGCGCGGGCAGGATGCGCCCGAACACGATCTCGGAGGGCATCTTCAGCACGAACTGCAGCAGCCCGGTCAGCACCAGCAGATTGACGAGGATGTTGGTGCCGAAGCCGAACAGGGCGTTCCAGTCGCCCGGCGTCCAGAGTTTCGGCTGGAAGTCCGGGATCGCAGTCGTCGTCGCCATGGTCCCCTCCTCGTTCAGACTCAGCCCTCATCCTGAGGAGCCCCGCAGCGGCGTCTCGAAAGATGAGGCCCGGTGAAAGTCAGGCCGCCTGCTCGCGCGCTCCCAGCGCCGCGAGCACGTCTCCCGTCGTCGAAACCCAGCCGAAGATCCCGCCCTGGGCCGCGATCATGCGCAGGCCGACCTCGTGGAACTCCGGGAAATAGGAGGCGCAGGCATCAGCCAGCACGAGGCAGCGATAGCCCCGGTCGTTGGCCTCGCGCACGGTGGTGTGGACGCAGACTTCCGTGGTGACGCCGGCCACCAGCAGCGTCTCGATGCCGCGATTGCGCAGCATCAGGTCGAGATCGGTCTGGTAGAAGGCGCCCTTGCCGGGCTTGTCGATCACCGGCTCGTCGGGCTGGGGGGTGAGATCCGCGATGATGTCGTGCCCGGCCTCGCCGCGGATCAAGATGCGCCCCATCGGCCCGGCCGCGCCGATGCGCTTGGCGGGGTCGCCGCGCTGCACCTTGGCAGGCGGCGCGTCGGACAGGTCTGGACGATGCCCTTCGCGGGTATGGATCACCAGCAGACCGGCCTTGCGAGCACCAGCCAGAATGGCCTGGCACGGCCCGACGGCCTTCATCAGCAGAGACACATCGTTGCCGAGCGCGGCGCCGAACCCGCCGGGCTCTAGAAAGTCGCGCTGCATGTCGATGATGACCAGCGCGGTCCGCGCGAAATCGACGCCGAGCGGGAAGGGCTGCGCGGAAATCTCGGATCGGGTCACGCAAAGCCTCCCGTCTCTGGCGGACGGAACGGGCTTTGCAAGGGCTATGCCTGAGGCAGCGTATCGCGGCGGGCGACGCAAAAGAGCGAGAGGACCGACAGCAAGCGCTTGATTTAAAGCAGGGATTTCAACGCGGCATGAACCCTGTCTTCCCGCGAACGGTAAACTGAACCGCGCACCAGAGATCTGGCGCAAGCCATATGCATAATCTTTGTATGCATCTAACCTGAAATTGCCTATCCGATAGGCTCAGCTTTCAAGAGGCTTCCGTGACGACCCTGACCAGCCTGATCGCCGACCATCTCGACGGCCGCGTGACGATCGCCCAGACGATCGCAGCGGCCTATGCCCGCCACCGCAAGCATGGCGACGAGGCGATGTTCATCAGCCTGAGGCCGGAAGGCGAGGTGCTGGCGGAGGCGGAGGCGCTTCAGGCCGAGGGTCCGCGCGACC
The DNA here is from genome assembly GCA_046593015.1 of Allobosea sp. Taxonomy (GTDB): domain Bacteria; phylum Pseudomonadota; class Alphaproteobacteria; order Rhizobiales; family Beijerinckiaceae; genus Allobosea. Next base: position 4,738 of record JBKJSB010000103.1, on the reverse strand, counting down.
GCAAGCTCTGGGGCGTTCCCGTCGCGGTGAAGGACAATATCGACGTCGCCGGCCTCCTCACCACGGCCGCCTGCCCCGCCTTCGCCTATACGCCCGAGCGGGATGCGACCGCCGTCGCGCGGCTCAGGGCGCAAGGCGCGATCATTATCGGCAAGACCAACCTGGACCAGTTCGCCACCGGCCTGAACGGCACGCGCTCGCCCTATGGCGTGCCCCGCAATCCGCTGCGCACCGATCTCGTGCCGGGCGGCTCCAGTTCCGGCTCGGCCAGCGCGGTCTCAGGCGGCATCGTCCCAATCGCGCTGGGCACGGATACGGCGGGCTCCGGCCGCGTCCCGGCCGGGCTACAAAATCTCGTCGGCCTCAAGCCAAGCGTCGGACTGGTGCCGAGCGCCGGCGTCGTGCCGGCCTGCCGCACGCTGGATTGCATCTCCGTCTTCGGACTGACGGTCGACGATGCCTGGACCGTGCTCGATGTCATCGCCGGGCACGACGCAGCCGACCCTTTCTCTCGGGCCCTGCCACTCGGCCGACCGGGCGCAGTCGCGCCGCATCTGAGGATCGGCGTTCCCCGCCCCGCCGATCTCGATTTCGACGGCGATGCTGTGGCGGAAGCGAGCTTCACTATTGCCGTCGAACGCGCACAGGCGCTGGGCGCGACCATCGTCCCGCTCGACATGACGCCCTTCAACGACACGGCGCGGCTGCTCTATCACGGCCCCTGGGTCGCCGAGCGCTGGCTCGCCATCCGCGAGCTTTACGAACGCGACCGGGAGGCGATCCTGCCCGTCATCCGCGAGGTCATCGCCGGCAAGCCCCTGCCCGATGCCGCGGACGCCTTCGCCGCGCGCTATCGCCTCGCCGAACTGGCGCTGGCGGCGAAAGCGGCCATGAAAGGCATCGACGCACTGATGGTGCCGACCGCGCCGCGCCCCGTAACGCTGGCGCAGATGGCGGCGGACCCGATCGGCCAGAACTCCATGCTCGGCCGCTACACCAATTTCGTGAACCTGCTCGACATGTGTGCGCTCGCCGTCCCGGTCAGCCTCGCCGGCGACGGTACGGCAGCCGGCGTCACCTTCATCGCGCCCTGCGGCCACGACGCGGCGCTGGCCGGCCTCGGCCGCGCCTTCCACGCGGCATCCGGCCTGACGCTGGGCGCGACCGGCGCCGCCATGCCGGTCTTGTCCGCGCTCGCCGTGGCACCAACGCCCGGCACGATCGAAATCGCCGTCGTCGGCGCGCATCTCTCCGGCATGCCGCTCAACGGCGAACTGACCGCGCTCGGCGCGACCTTCCTGCGCGCCACGACCACGACTGCCGACTACAAGCTCTTCGCCCTGCCCGGCGGCCCTCCCGCACGACCGGGCCTGATCCGTGTCGCGGAGGGCGGCGCAGCCGTCGCGCTCGAGGTTTGGGCGATGCCGCCGGAGGGCTTCGGCCGCTTCGTCGCCGGCATCCCCTCCCCGCTCGGCATCGGCACCCTTGCGCTCGCCGACGGCGCCAGGGTCAAGGGCTTCCTCTGCGAGACGATCGCCACGCAAGGCGCGCGGGACGTTACGGCCTTCGGCGGCTGGCGTGCTTACGTCGCCTCGCTTTCGAAGGTCGCATGACGCCTCACCGCGCCTCGGCGTAGCTCCTGAAGGCATCGCGCACGATGCCGATATGGGCGCGCATCGCCTCGACCGCGCCCGGCTGGTCGCCGCGCAGGATCGCCTGCACGATCAGGTCGTGCTCCCGATAGGAGCCGCCGAGCCGGCCCGTGGCGCGGAACTGCGCCCGCCGGAAGGGTGCGACGCGGGTCCGGGTCATCAGCGTGATCTCGGCCAGATAGCCGTTATGGGAACCGGCATAGATCGCCGCGTGGAAGGCCTCGTTCGTCTCGTGGTAGCGCGCCGGATCGCCCTTCTGGACCAGCGCGCGCAGATCCTGATGCAACGCCTCCAGCGCGCGACGCTCAGGCACGGTCATGTTGCGGGCCGCAAGCCCGGCGCAGAGCGCCTCCAGTTCGGCCATCGCCTCGAACATGTCGTCGAGCTGGCGCGGCGTCGGCAGCGCCACCACCGCGCCGCGGTGCGGCCGCACGCTGACCAGACCCGAGGCCGAAAGCTGCCTGATCGCCTCGCGAACCGGGGTCCGCGAGACCCCGAAGCGGGCGGCCAGCTCCTGCTCGTCGAGCGGCGCGCCGGGTTCGAGCGCACCCGAGACGATCTCGTCGGCGATCTGGAGCCGCAGGCTTTCCGTGCGGGTGCGCGGCCCCGCTTCCGGGCTGGCGCGAGCGACTGGGGCGACGAGGCGCGTCGGCATGTGTGTCAGGACCGGGAAACGGGCGGAATCGCTTGCCTGTGAATAGCAGGCAAAGACCCTCTCGTCATGGCGCGGCGCACGCGCGGCTCATTCGGCGATCATGCTGACATGGGCCGCGACCACCCGCCAGCCTTCGGGGAACTTCACCCATGTCTGGCTCTGCCGGCCGATCTTGCCGGGGATGCTCTCGCGCCGGTAGAGCGTGTTGGCGGTGGCCGTCGCATCGCCATAGGTCGTGATCACCGTGCGGTAGATCTCGCGCATCACGCCGACAGGCGAGCGCGCCGCGCGAAAGGCGGCGATCTCGGCATAACCGTAGAGGTTCTCGGCCACGCCGTAGCGCAACGTCTCCGGCGCGTCCTTGAACAGCGTGTCGAGCACCGCGACGTCGTTGGTGGTCAGCGCCAGCTCATAGGCGGCGAAGGCGGCCTCGACTTCGGCGAGCACGGCGGGGTCGTTGATCTTCAATGGAATTCTCCAAAACGCTTGTCATTCCGGGGCTTCGCAACGCGAAGAACGCGGAACCCACGACCGGGTGAGATGGCAGACGCTTGAACCCGGTCGTGGGTTCCGGGTTCACGGCTGCGCCGCGCCCCGGAATAACATGTGGTGTTTCAAACCGGCGGATGCGGAATCGCCGTCAGCAGTTCCTTTGTATACTCCGCCTTCGGGTCGCCGAGCACCTCTTCGGCCGTTCCCTGCTCGACGATCGAGCCCGTCTTCATCACGATCACCCGGTCGCAGAGCAGCCGCACCACGTTGAGATCATGCGAGACGAAGAGGTAGCTCATGCCGAGCCGACCCTTCAGCTCCTCCAGCAGGTTCAGCACCACCGCCTGCACCGAGACGTCCAGCGCCGCCGTCGGCTCGTCGAGGATGACGAGATCGGGCTCGAGCGCGATGGCGCGGGCGATGCCGACGCGCGCCTTCTGCCCGCCGGAAAGCTGGTGCGGAAAGCGGTCGATCAAATCGACCGGCAGGCCAACGAGCCGCGCCAGCTCCTCGCAGCGCATCCTGAGCGCATCGCGGCCCTTGATGGAGCCCATACGCAGGATCGGATCGACGATGGCGCGCTCGGCGGTGAAGCGTGGATTGAGGCTGTCGGTCGGGTCCTGAAACACCATCTGGATGCGCCGGCGATGCGGAGACGCCGCGAACTGTTTTGCGGGGATCGCGCCGATATCGGCGCCATCAAAGACGATGCGGCCGCCGCTTGGGTCGATCAGCCGCGTGACCATCAACGAGGTTGTCGACTTGCCGCAGCCCGATTCGCCGACGAGCCCGAGCGTCTCCCCGCGTGCCACGCTGAAGCTGATGCCGTCGACGGCGCGGAAGGCCGCCTTGGCCGGCTCGCTCTTGCCCATCAGCTTGGCCAAAAGCGACCCGGCATCGGGACGCGGATACTCCTTGACGAGGTTCTCGACCCGCATCAGCGGCTCGGCATCGGTCGGCGTGGCGACCGGCGTCTTCGCCTCGGCCGGAGGCGACGTCGGCGCATCCGGCAAGAGATCGGCGAGGCTCATCCCCACGCGCGGCGTCGCCTGCATCAGCTTGCGGGTATAGGGATGCTGAGGGTTGCGGAATATCTCAGTCGCCAGCGCCGTCTCGACGACCTTGCCCTTTTCCATCACCACGACCCGGTCGCAATAGGCGGCAGCCAGCCCGAGGTCATGGGTGATCAGGATGGTCGACATGCCCCGCTCGCGGGTCAACTCGACGATCAGGTCCATCACCGCCTTCTGTGTGGTGACGTCGAGACCGGTCGTCGGCTCGTCGGCGATCAGGAGCTGCGGCTGGCAGGCCAGTGCGAGCGCGATCACGACGCGCTGGCACATGCCGCCCGAAAGCTCGAACGGATAGGCGTCGTAGCGCTCCTCGGGGCGCGCGATCTTGACCTTGGTCAGTGCCTCGATCGCCCTTCCCTTTGCCGTCGCGCGCGTCGCCTGGACATGCTGCAGGAGCACGTCCTCGATCTGCCGGCCGACCTTGCGGATGGGATTTAGCGCCGCGCGCGGGTTCTGGAAGATCATCGAGATCTCGCGTCCGCGCAGGTCGCGCATCTGCGCCTCGGTCGCGGCGACGAGATCGACGCCCGAGAACGCGATCGAGCCTTCCGCGACCCGACCCGCCCGGTCGAGAATGCGCACCACCGCGTAGGAGGTTACGGATTTGCCCGAGCCGGATTCGCCGACGATGGCGACCGTCTCGCCCTTGCCGACCTGGATGTCGATCGCCTTCACCGCCTGCACCGTGCCCCGGCGCGTGGCGAACTCGACGGTGAGGTTCCTGATGTCGAGGAGGGGGGGAGCGCTCATGATGCAAAGACCGAGCGACGGGCCACGACTTGTCCCCTTCCCCCCGCTTGCGGTGGGGAAGGGTTAGGGATGGGGGGGCGTGCAGAAAGAGACGAGACGACTGCCGCAAAGCGACG
>JBKJSB010000081.1:0-12350 GCA_046593015.1 Allobosea sp. | reverse complement strand
TGTGAGATCGCCTGCAATGTTGCCCCTGTGAGGGGCGCTTATCGCGTTGAAGGTTAGTCCCCCTGTTATTGGCTCTGGCTGATCCTTCCGGTTTTTCGGAAGGGTCCGGGGATGACGGGTGTGGAGACGATCGCGCGGATCCGTTTCGAGCATTTCCAGAACGGCAAGGGGATCAAGCGGATCGCACGCGAGCTGGGCATTGCGCGCGACACGGTCCGCAAGGTGCTCCGATCCGGCGCGACCGAGTTCACCTACAAGCGCGAGGTTCAGCCGCAGCGGAAGCTCGGGGCCTGGGTGCAGACGCTGACCGGCATCCTGGAGGCAGAAGACCGGCTGCCCCGGCGCGAGCGGCGCTCGACGATCCGTCTTTTCGAGGAACTGCGCGGTCGCGGATATGACGGGGCGCATGACAGCGTCCATCGGTTTGTGAAGGCCTGGCGTGCCGATCGCGCCCGGCTGCCGGCGCAGGCTTTCATCCCGCTGCGGTTTGATCCCGGCGAAGCCTATCAGTTCGACTGGAGCCATGAGGCGATCGAGCTTCACGGCCTGCCCGTCGTCGTGAAGGTCGCGCAGATGCGGCTTTCCTATAGCCGCATGCCGATCGTGCGCGCCTATTTCCGCGAGACGCAGGAGATGGTCTTCGACGCGCACGACAAGGCCTTCGCCTTCTATGGCGGGGTCTGCCGGCGCGGCATCTACGACAACATGAAGACGGCGGTGGAGACGGTCTTCGTCGGGCGCGCCCGGGAGTACAACCGGCGCTTTCTGCAGATGTGCTCGCATCATCTCGTCGAGCCGGTAGCCTGCACGCCGGCGGCCGGCTGGGAGAAGGGCCAGGTCGAGAACCAGGTTGGCACGATCCGCGACCTGCTGTTCCGGCCGCGGCCGAAGGTGAAGACGCTCGATGAGCTGAACGCCTGGCTTGCCGATCAGTGCATGGCCTATGCCCGGCGGGCGAAGCATCCCGAGTTCCGCGACCGGTTTGTCATCGAAGTCTTCGAGGAGGAGAAGGCGCGGCTGATGCCGTATCTGGGGGCCTTCGCCGGCTTCGTCGAGAAGCCGATGCGTGCGACCACGACCTGCCTGATCACGCATGACCGCAACAAGTACAGCGTCGATGCCCGAGCCGCTGGCCGCGCCGTGCTGGTGCGCGCCTATGCCGATCGGATCGTCGTGCTGCTCGACGGCGAGACGGTCGCCGATCACCCGCGCAGCTTCAAGCGCGACCAGGTCGTCTACGACCCCTGGCACTATCTGCCGGTGCTGATGCGCAAGCCCGGCGCCCTGCGCAACGGCGCCCCGTTCAAAGACTGGGATTTGCCGGCGCCGCTCACCGCGGTGCGCGAGAAGCTGCGGCGTCATGCCGATGGCGACCGCCAGTTCGTGAAGATCCTCGGCCGCGTCCCCGAAGACGGCATCGCCGCGGTGGCGGAGGCCTGCGCCGAGGCGCTCGCGGCCGGCATCGCCAGCGGCGACGTCGTCATGGCGATCCTGGCGCGACGTCGTCAGCCGCCGGTGCCCCAGAGCATCACCACGCCCGACGCTCTCAAGCTCAAGACCGAGCCAGTCGCCGACTGCGCCCGATACGACAACCTGCGCAGGAGAAGGGAAGCTGCCTGATGGAACGTCACCAACTGATCGAGGCGATGACCAGCCTCAAGCTCTATGGCATGCGCGCCAGCTTCGACGAGATCGCCGGCAAGGGCCTGAGCCGGCGCGAGGAGATCTATCCGCTGCTGGCGAGCCTGGTCCGCGCGGAGCTGACCCATCGCCAGTCCCGCTCGATCAACTATCGCATCAGCGGCGCCAGATTCCCGGTGCTGAAGGACATCGACGCCTTCGTCTTCGAGAACACGCCCGTCGATGAAGGCCAGATCCGTGAACTCGCCACCGGCGACTTCATCGACGCCAAGCGCAATCTGATCCTGATCGGCGGCACCGGCACTGGAAAGACCCATCTTGCCATCGCGATCGCGGCCACCGTGATCCGGGCGCGGGCCCGCGGCCGCTTCTTCAACCTCGTCGATCTGGTCAATCAGCTCGAACAGGAGAAGGCCGCCGGCAAGAGCGGGCGCATCGTCGAGACCTTGCTGCGCCACGATCTCATCGTCATCGACGAACTGGGCTACCTGCCGTTCAGCCAGGCGGGCGCCCAGTTGCTCTTCCACCTGACCAGCAAGCTCTACGAGAACACCTCGGTCATCATCACAACCAATCTCGCCTTTGCCGATTGGCCCCAGGTGTTCACCGACGCTAAAATGACAACCGCGATGCTCGATCGGCTCACGCATCACTGCGACATCATCGAGACCGGCAACAAGAGCTGGCGCTTCAAAAACCGCGCCTGACCACGTCATCCTCCGTCGCGCACTGAACGCCGAAATCGCCCCGGCCGAGCAACCCTGACCAGCTCAGCCGGGGCGACCTCGGCACGTCCGCGCAGGTCCCAAGGGGGCTGAACTTCAACGCGATAAGGGGGCTGACCTTCAACGCGATTTGACAGACTGTCAGCCGGTTACCGCCGACCGCTCGGCACCGCTCGCCGCCTGATCGAGGCATGCCTTGCCAGCGCCCCGCAGGGTGGTCTCCGGCGGGTTTGCGAGCGAAACATCCGAGAGGTCCGGAACGGCCTGTTCATTTGCGAATGCGGCGACGATGATGCACGCGGACGGCATCCGCCGCCGCAGTCGCTTGATCGCATAACGCATATGCGCGCCGCTTTGACTGCCGAGGTAGCACAGCCCGACCAACGCTGGCGGCGATTGCGCTAGTTCCGACAGTCGCGCGCTTGAGAGCGCGTCCGGCGGCAGCACGCGATTTGCCAGACCATGCTTTGCGAGGATCTGCGACCACATCAGCGCGGCCGCTTCATCGAGGCTGGACTGCGCCGCGATCAGCACAACGCGTTCGTCACCTCGGAAAGCCGCCTTCATCCGATCATCCGTCAGGACTGGAAGATCCGCAGCGCCCTCCGCCTCCACGGTCTCGTCCACTGCCGCGCCGGCTTCGGCGTCCCGCGTGATTTCGCCGGAGGTCGGAGTCCGGTCCTCGTGATCGGCTAAATCGTCCAAGACCTCGCGCACTGTGTCCAGGATCTTGGCCTGACGCTCGGCATCGAGGGTGCCGCGCGCAACGTCCGCTGCAGCGAGGCGCAGTCCCTCCAGCGCGACCTCATCGTAGTAGGCAGATAAAGACCGTTCCTTGAGAACCTCTTCGGCCTTGTCGGCAGCCTCTGCGGGGTCTCCAGCGAGAACTCGCTGGTAGAAGATCTCCGGGGCAGACAATGGCGGGCGATCGCCCAACAGCACGTCCAGAAATTCGAGACGGTCGACGTGGCGACCGAGCACCACGAGGCAGACCGTCAACGGCGTTGCGAGCACCAGCCCAATCGGGCCCCACAGCCAAGTCCAGAACGTGGCCGCGACCACGATGGCGACGGGAGAAAGACCAGTCGACCGACCCATTACGAGCGGGTCGATCACGTGACCTGCGAGGGGCTCTGCGATAAGAAAGAGAGCGGCCGTCCAGGCGAGCATTGTCCAACCGGGATCGACGGCGGCGGCGATCACCATCGGAAAGATCGCCGAGAGGACCGCGCCTACATAAGGAATAAATCTGAGGATCGCGGAGAGGATCCCCCACAGGAACGCACTGGGAACGCCGATAATCCACAAGCCCGTTCCGATGAGCAGCCCGAAACCGGCGTTCAGCAGCAACTGCGTCAGGAACAGGCGGCTAAGTCGTTTGGCGGCGTCGTCGAATGCGGCGGTCGTCTTCTGCAGATCGTTCGTCCCCGTCAACCTGATGAACCGGTTCCGAAGGTCCTCTCGCTGCAGAAGGATGAACACGACAAAGATCAGCACGATGCCCGTCGTGGTGATCGGTTGAATGAGTGGCGTCAGAAACGCCCGCAGTGTCGCGAGCGCACCGGGAGGCGGCTGGTGGACTTCGACGGGGATCGGCTTAGTGTCGGGAGGAGTTGAGGGCAGCTGAGCTTGCGGTAGGCTCTCGGGCCTGTCGAGCTCCTTGCCCAGCTCCTGGAGGACGTCGACGGCTCGCGAGAGTACCCCCGTCCCCGGCCCCGCTCCCTTCAAAGATGCGATCTTCTCCCTCATCGTGCTCTGATAGATCGGCAGGTCGCCGGCCAACTGGGTGGCTTGGCCCACCATCGCCATCGTCAGCCCTGCAATGATCGCGAACGCACAGGCGACTACGGTGATCACCGCGATCGATCGAGGAAGCCGCACCTTTTGGAGCAGCTTGACGAGAGGCGCGAGGACGAAGCTGAACAGAATGGCCAAGGCGACCGGGACGAAGACCTCGCGGCCCATGTATAGCGCGGCGATGATCAGGGCGCCTGTGGCGACGCCTCCGAGACCTGCTGCCGCGGCGTCGACGGGCAGGCGTATCGGCGCCAGGCTCGGCCTTTTCGAGCCGATGGATCGCGTGTTCTCCGTCACGGCGCGGCAACCTTTCATAAGTCGATGAGGAGAAGCGTAGAGAGTGGCGCCCACAGGACGACCAGACTGACCTCGGCTCTTTAAACTCAACGAGCCTGAAGCTGTTCCACCGGTTCGCTGCTTCATAAAGCGAAGCACGTCTTCAACAATTGGTCGCTTCAACCGCTTATGAGGCAAGGCGCGTCTCGATCGCCCGGGGCCCTTCAGACCCTTAAGCACCCTGTAAAATGACGTTGCCCGGGATTTTATCCCCGCTACAGTCCGGCAGCGCTGTTGGCCGTTGGGTCTGTCGCCTTCCGGATTGCCACATTGAAACGCCGCGCATGGATTTGAGACGCGTCGAATGCCCATCTCTCGACGATATCTGATCACATCGACGCTCATCTTGTTGCTGGTCGGCGCAGCTTCCCTCCTCTGCCTTGTCGGCGCGACCGTGTGGTTGAGCCAAAGGGCTCAGATCGACGCCATGCTCGTCGACCAGCAGCGCCTCTTGCGAACTCGTGCAGTGGGCCTGAGGGAAGCCTTGCTGGCGGCGGAGTCGAGCCAGAGGGGCTACGTTCTCTCGAGCAACGAGATCTACCTGGCGCCCTACGAGAACGCCAAGCTCGTCGCGCGGGGTGAACTTGCTCAGTTGACCGGCGACCTTGGGCCAAGCGGGCGCTTCGCAGCAATGCTGCCGCGTCTCGTGGCGCTGGTCGATCAGCGCCTCGACGATCTCGATGCGGCGATCAAGACGAAGGACGCGGGAGGGACCGGAGCGGCGATCGGCATCATCGGCACCAATCAGGGAAAGGCCCTGATGGACGAGATACAGGTCTTCCTCTCGGCGATCGTCATCGAGGCCGAAGACTCGCTTACGGTGAGCCTTCGCGCGCAGACGACCAACATCTTGGCGCTGAGGATCGGGACTGTCCTGGCGAGCCTGCTGATCCTTGGCGTCGTTGGGGGTGTCGTGGTGACCTTCGCCCGCTATACGCGGGAGATCGTTCAGGCGCGAGACGCGCTGTCGCAAGCCAACGCGAGCCTGGAGATGCGCGTCTCTGAGCGAACCGCCGACCTTGTCAGGGCGCGCGATCGCGCCGAGGTGCTATTGACGGAGGTCAATCATCGCGTCGCCAACAACCTGTCATTCGTCGGCGCGCTGATCCGGATGCAGCGTCAGTCGATCAAGGACCCCTCAGCCCGTGACGCCTTCGACGAGACCAGCGGGCGCGTCCAGGCCATCGCCGAAATTCACAAGCATCTCTATACGTCCGGCGATGTCACTTCGGTCTCGCTGGACCAATACATGACTGCGTTACTATCGCAGCTCGAGCAGACGTTGAGTTCGCAAGGACACGGCGCCTCGATCAAACACGACATCGCGCCCGTACGCATTCCGACCAGTGCCAGTATCAGCCTCGGCATCATCATCACCGAATGGGTCACGAACGCTTTCAAATACGCCTACGAAGGAGGCTCGGGAGTGGTTCGCGTGTCGGCTCGCGAGGATGACGGGCGCCTTCTCGTCGCCGTCGCGGATGATGGCCGCGGCATGGTCGTGGGGGCGCCGGCCCGTGGCACCGGTGTCGGTTCGAAGATCGTGGCGACGATCGCTCGCTCTCTCAAAGCCGAGATCGACTACCTGAACCGCAGTCCCGGGACCGAGGCCCGGATCGTCATGCCTCTCGAGCCTGCATGATGCGTGGCGCACGAAGCTCGCTGCAACGATGTGATCGGAGACCTGTATGACGTTGTCGCGCCGGACGCTGATGGGGTCGATTGGGCTGGCCGCAATAGCCCCGCTTGAGGGCCGGTCACAGGAGGCCCGGCGTGGCATCGTGGCGCCAAAAACGTTCGGCGTCTTTGATCGCAATGCGGCGACCTGCGCTCCTCCGGCGGGGCTCAGGAAGGCGCTCGTATTCGCCCAGGACAATCAGCGCGAGTTCATGCAGGGCGCAGCGCGCGGACTGGCGTTGGCTGCCCAGCATCGCGGTCTCGCCTTCGAGATCGCGCTAGCCAACAACGACCCCTCGGCAATGGCGGACCACGTCCGCCGGGCTCTGGCCGATCGCACGGGCGCCCTCGTCACTGCTCCCATCGACGTCGCGACCCTGGCGCCGGTCGTTAGGCAGTTCATCGCGCAGGGTGGCTACGTCGGCTCGATCGTGCCCCCTCCAGCGACCACGATCCTCAACGCTCCGCAGCTTGCGACAGGCAAGGCGCTGGGTGACGCGGCAGCCACATATATCCGGACGAGGTTAGGTGGCGAGGCCCGCGTCGTGCTGCTTACGCACGACACGAACCAGTTCCTGGCCCAGCGGTTCGTCGGCATCCGCGCGGCGTTGAAGGCGGTCCCCGGCGCGCGCGTGATCGCTGATATCTCGCCTCGAACAGTAGACAAGGATGGCGGCTATGCGACCATGCGCACGATCCTGCTGGCGCACTCCCGCGTGGATGTTGTACTTGGCGCCGACACCGTCGTGCTCGGCGCCTTGGCGGCTCTTCGTGAAGCCCGACTGGCGCGCAACGACCAGTTCCTCGGTGGGATCGACGGTGAACCGGAGGCATTGGCCGAGATGAGGAAGGGCGGACCCTACAAGGCGAGCGTCAGCCTGGCTTCGCCAATATTCGGTTACGCCTTGGCGCAGCACGCGGCCGATTGGCTGGACGGGCGATCGGTCCCGCAGGGCCTAGACATTCTTCCGAGCCTGCTTTCGCTGGAAACGATCGACCAGTTCGAGCGAGACGCGGCCGACCCGGCGGCAGTCTTCAACGATCCGAACCGCAGCGCCGTCTATCTCCGGGCCTATGGCAATAGCTGCTACGATACGCGGGCGGACTTCGTCGATTTCGGCTGGTCCTCGGAAGTGAGGCTCTGATTCAGCAGTGCTTGTACGGCTTGAGGCTTCTACGCCCTCGCCGACGCGGCTAGGTCTACCGCGGCGGCGCGCCTGATGTATGCTTCCGACCCATAGTGGCCGCCCCAGGCCGCCTTGCGGGGCTTGGGGCGCTCGCACTCGGATGGACGGCGCTGGAATTTCCAACCTATCTTGCCATCCCGCCGATCTGCCTATGTGTAAAACGATGCCGTCGCGCTGGAAAGCGGGGCGCGAACGAGGGAAGTCCATGACGCCGCCCAAGATCCTCCTGATCGAAGACGAGCCCCTTATCCTCCTGGATGTCTCGGCCGCGCTCACGGAAGCCGGCTTCGACGTCGTCACCGCCGCGAGCGCCGCGGACGGAATCGCCGACTTCGACGGGCAATGCGCCGGCTTGTGCGCTGTCGTGACAGACATCCGGCTCGGCAAGGGAGCCACCGGCTGGGAGGTCGGCCGGCACGTCCGCGAAGCGATCCCGACGATGCCGGTCGTCTACATGAGCGGTGACAGCTCCGGCGAATGGACGGCGCAGGGCGTGCCCGGCAGCGTGATGATCGCCAAGCCCTTCGTCTTGGCCCAACTGATCACCGCCATCTCGACGCTGCTCAACAAGGCCGAGTGAGCGGAGGTCGAGGATCGCCCGTTCGTTCCGACCGACCCGTCCGACCGAGGCGCGCGCCCCGCTCGCGATGCCGCGCCGACGTTCCGCTGCCCCAGGGGACGAGGCTCGCCCCTTACAATTCGCGCAGCTACCGATTTGCCTCCGCGCATCGGTATGGATCAAAATCGCGGTCGGCCGATTGTTGCTCGGAGAGGAGGGATGCCTTTGACCGCTCGCCACGCCCCGCCGTCCGACATCGCCTTCCGGCGGCTGTTCGCGGTCTCGCCGACGCCGCAGCTCGTCCTTGCGCCCGATGCGCCGCGCTTTACCATCCTGGAGGTGAACGCCGCCTACCTAGCCGCCACCATGACGACGCGGGCAGGTCTGATGGGTCGTCCGTTGTTCGAGGCCTTTCCGGACAACCCCGACGCGGGCGCCGACGGCATGACCAGTCTCCGAGCGTCCCTGGAGCGCGCGCTCGCGACGCGCACCCCCGACGCGATGCGGGAGCTTAGGTATGACATCGTCGGCCCGGACGGGGTCTTCGAAGAGCGGTGGTGGAATCCGCTCAACGCCCCCGTCCTGAACGAGCGCGGCGAGGTGGAGGCCATCATCCATCAGGCCACCGACGTCACGGAGCAGCGAAGCGCCGAGGCGGCGCTCCGTGCCAGCGAGGAACGCCTGCGTTTTCTCGACCGGCTGGCTGAAAGCACGCAGCCCCTCTCCGACGCGACCGAGATCATGTCGGTGACAGCGAGGCTGCTTGGCGAACACCTCGATGTGGCCGTTTGCGCCTATGCCGACATGGAGCCAGACCAGGACGGCTTCACCATCCGCGGCGACTGGACGGCGCCCGGCGCGCCCAGCATCGTCGGAACCTACAGCCTCGCGGGCTTCGGCCAGCGGGCCGTGCGCGAGCTCCGCGCCGGCCTTCCCCTCGTCACGCGCGACACACTGGCCGAGCTCGGTCCCGAGCAGGCCGCCCTGTTCCTCCAGCTCGGCCTTAAAGCGACCGTGTGCATGCCACTCGTCAAGGAGGGCCGGCTCGCGGCCCTGATGGCGGTGCACGGCGCGCAGCCGCGCGACTGGACGCAGGACGATCTCACCCTCGTCACCGACACCGTCCAGCGCTGCTGGGCGCATATCGAGCGGACCCGTGCCGAGGCCGGGCTCCGCGAGAGCGAGGCCCGGTTCCGCGGCGCGGTCCAGGCAGTGGAGGGCGTGCTTTGGACCAACGACGCCGAGGGCCGCATGAGGGGCGAGCAGCCGGGCTGGGCCGCGCTCACCGGACAGGGCTTCGACGAATACCAGGATTTTGGCTGGGCGAAGGCCGTCCATCCAGACGACGCGCAGGCCTCTACGGAGGCCTGGCTCGCCGCAGTCGCGGCTCGGGCGCCTTTTGTGCACGAACATCGCGTCCGACGCGCCAGCGATGGCACCTGGCGTGTGTTCTCGATCAAGGCCATCCCGGCCCTGGACGAGGACGGCGCCATACGCGAATGGGTGGGCGTTCACACGGACGTCACCGACCAGCGCGCCGGTGAGCGGAGGCAACTGGCGCTAATCGAGCTCAGCGAGGCGATCCGCCAGGAGAGCGACCCGGACGGCCTCGCGTTCGCGGCTTCTCGGATCCTCGGGGTGGCCCTCGGTGCGAGCCGGGTCGGTTACGCCACGATCGACCCGGACGCTGAGACCCTTCACGTCGGCATGGACTGGAACGCACCGGGCGTCGTGCCGCTGCCGGCCGTGCTACAGCTGCGAGACTACGGTTCGTTCGTCGACAGCCTGAAGCGGGACGAGTTCATCGCGATCGCGGACGTCCGGGAGGACACACGCACCGCGGCAGCCGCTAGGGCGCTGGAGGGCCGCGACGTCCGGTCCTTCGTCAACGTGCCGGTGATCGACCGGGGTCGGCTCGCGGCGGTGCTCTACGTCAACAACGCCGATGCGCGTACCTGGGCGCCGGAGGAACTCGTCCTCGTCCGGGAGGTTGCCGCCCGCACCCGCACTGCCATGGAGCGCCTGCGAGCCGAAACGGAGCTGCGCGCCGGCGAGGCACGGCTGCGGGATCTTAACGAGACCTTGGAATTGCGTGTCGTCGAACGCACCGCCGAGCGGGACCGGATGTGGCATACCTCGCCCAACCTGTTGTTGGTCCTGGGCTTCGACGGCGTGTTCCGGCGCGTCAACCCGACCTGGACAGCGATCCTAGGTTACGGCGAGGAGGAGCTCATAGGCACGCGCGTCGATCGGCTCGTCCATCCGGACGACATCGAGCTGACCGAGCGGGCGCTCGCCGACGCCGCTGGCGGGCCGCTTGCACGCGTCGAGAACAGATATCGACACAAGGACGGCTCCTATCGAACGATCGCCTGGGTCACCCCCCCGCCCGAGGACGGACTTATCTACGCCACCGGACGCGATGTCACCGTCGAGAGGGAACAGGCCGCCGCGCTGGCACAGGCCGAGGAACAGCTTCGGCAGGCCCAGAAGATGGAGGCGGTCGGCCAGCTCACCGGCGGCGTCGCCCACGACTTCAACAACCTGCTCACAATCATCAAGAGCTCGACCGACCTGCTTCGACGGCCCGGCCTGCCCGAGGAGCGAAGGCGCCGATACGTTGACGCGATCTCCGACACGGTCGAACGCGCCGCCAAGCTCACCGGTCAGCTGCTGGCCTTCGCGCGCAGGCAGCCGCTCAGGCCGGAAGTCTTCGACGCCGTCGAGCGAGTTCGCGCCGTCGCGGACATGTTGGAAACCGTCGTGGGGTCGCGCATTCGTATCGAGACGAAGCTCGGCCCGGAGCCTTGCTACGTGAGCACTGACATCAGCCAATTCGAGACGGCCCTGGTTAACATGGCAGTGAACGCCCGCGATGCCATGCGGGAGGAGGGATTGCTATCGATCACGGTGGGCGGCATGCCTGCCTTTCCCATGGTCCGAGGGAAGGCCGGAGCCGCAAGGAACCACGTGGCGGTCTCGATCGCCGACACGGGCGTCGGCATTCCCGCCGACAGCATCACCAGGATCTTCGAACCGTTCTTCACCACGAAGGAGGTAGGCAAGGGCACCGGTCTCGGCCTGTCGCAGGCCTACGGGTTCGCCAAGCAGTCGGGCGGCAACCTCGCGGTCGAGAGCGAGGTCGGGCGCGGGACCATCTTTACCCTTTACCTGCCCGAGGTTGCGCCTCCGCCCCGGCTCGCCGACGAACCGGCGAAGGAACCGGAGGCGCCCGAGAAGGGCCAGGGCCGCCGTGTGCTGGTCGTGGAAGACAACCTCGACGTCGGGACCTTCTCGACCCAGCTGCTGCAGGACCTCGGCTACGAAACCACCTGGGCGGTCGATGGCGAGGAGGCGCTGCGGCTGCTGGACGAGGTCGATGGCTTCGACGTGGTGTTCTCCGACGTGGTCATGCCCGGCATGAGTGGCATCGAGCTTGGCCGGGAGATCCGTCGCCGCAAGCCCGGCCTACCTGTCGTGCTTACCTCCGGCTACAGCCACGTCCTAGCCGAGGAAGGGCCGCATGGCTTCGAGCTGTTGAAGAAGCCCTACGCCGCGGAGGAGCTATCCAGGATTTTGCGCCGCGCGACAGGACGCGGATGGAGCTAGCATAGCGTGATGATGGCCGGTCGGTTCGGTGGACGGTCAGTTATCGAGGCAAGCGCGCAGCGCCTGCTCGACATGCTGTAGCGCATAGGGTTTGGCGAGCAGGAGACAACCGTCAGGCAGGTCGGTCGAGTCGCTCCCGTAACCTCCGTAGCCGGTCGCGACGACCACAGGCACCCCGCGCTGGCGGAGCGTCTGGATCAACGGGAACGACGAGGTCCCATTCAGGTTCAGGTCGACGATGGCGGCGTCGCAACCGCCCTGTTCGAACAGCGAGCGAGCTTGGTCGAGGCTCATGGCCGGGCCCATGACACGGCAGCCTAGATCGGTGAGGACGTCCTCAAGCATGGCCGCGATCAACGGTTCGTCCTCGACGACCAGGATCGCCTTGTTCTCCAGCATCGACGCTCCCCGTCCGCACGTGTCGGCGTCCTGGTTCACGGCGCCGTTCGCGTTCTCGCACGAACTTCGGACTGCGTCCATTTCGCCTACCGACCCATCAGGCATACGAAAAGGCCCCGGACATTCGTCCAGGGCCCCTCTTTCAACAGCTGGTGGTCAGATGCCAGCGGTACCACGCTGGTACGGATCTGCCTTCTCGTCGAAGCGGGTCCAGCCTTGCTTCCGGTAATCGGCGACACGGGTTTCGCGGTCGATCGGGGTCGCGCCGTCCATGATGGTCTCGACGGTCATAGCATGCTCGTCGGCCGCCTTCACGGAGACGACGGTGCCGCCCCGACGCACGGTCTCCGCATGGTAGTGCGCCTCGTCCTCGTCGACGCCGGCCGAGGTCAGCGAGCCGACCAAGCCGCCGGCCGCCGC
>JBKJSB010000038.1:0-6468 GCA_046593015.1 Allobosea sp. | reverse complement strand
CGGAGGTGATCGCAGCCTTGACGGCGGCCGAGCTGGTGCGGAGCTTGCTTGGGAGCAGGGCTGCGGCGTCGGAAGGCGACGCGCGGGGCGAGGCGGGGACACGATCGGGCCATGATGCAGCCGCCTGACCCATCGCGTCCGCCACGGCTGGCGCTCAGCCGGATCTCCAAAAGCTTTCCGGGCGTGAAGGCCAACGAGGATATCAGCCTTGCGGTGAAGCCCGGCGAAATCCACGCCTTGCTCGGCGAGAACGGCGCCGGCAAATCGACGCTGGTCAAGATCATCTACGGCGTGCAGCAGGCCGACGAAGGCACGATCCAGTGGGACGGCCAGCCGGTCGCGATCCCCTCGCCCAAAGCCGCGCGAAAACTCGGAATCGGCATGGTGTTCCAGCATTTCTCGCTGTTCGACGCGATGAGCGTGATCGAGAACATCGCGCTCGGCCTCGACGAGGCGGTCGACCGCGATGAGCTCAAGGCCCGTGTCGCCGAAATCCTCGACAGCTACTCGCTGCCGCTCGATCCCGAGCGCGCGGTGCACACGCTGTCCGTCGGCGAGCGCCAGCGCATCGAGATCGTGCGCTGCCTGCTGCAGAAGCCCAAGCTGCTGATCATGGACGAGCCGACTTCGGTGCTGACGCCGCAGGAGGTCGAAAAGCTGTTTCTCACGCTGCGCCAGATCGCGTCCGAGGGCTGCGCCATCCTCTATATCTCGCACAAGCTGCATGAGATCAAAGCGCTCTGCGAGGCAGCGACGATCCTGCGCGGCGGAAAGGTGGTCGCGACCTGCGATCCGAAGGTCGAGAGCACGAAACGCATGGCCGAGCTGATGATCGGCGCTGAGCTGCGCCAGATCGAACGCAAGCCCGGCGGCGGGGCGGGCGCGATCCGTCTGAGCGTCCAGGCGCTCTCGCTCGATGGCGAGCCGCCTTTCGGCACCGACCTTGAGGCGGTCACATTCGAGGCCCGCGCCGGTGAAATCCTTGGCATCGCCGGCGTCGCGGGCAACGGGCAGAGCGAATTGCTGACCGCGCTGTCGGGCGAGCGGCTCGCGGGCTCGGCCGACGCCATCGCGCTCGACGGCAAGCCGATCGGCCGCGAAAGCGCCGGTCCCCGTCGCGCGCTCGGCCTCGCCTGCGCCCCCGAGGAGCGCAACGGCCACGCCGCCGTGCCGGATTTTTCGCTCGCCGACAACGCCGTGCTGACCGCGCGCCACCGCCTGCCGCTGGCCCCGCTGGGAGTCATCAGCCGGGGCGATGTGGCGCGCTTCACGACCGCCGTGATCCAGCGCTTCGATGTCCGCACCACGGGACCGGCCGCGCTGGCGCGCTCGCTCTCGGGCGGCAATCTGCAGAAGTTCATCATGGGTCGCGAGATCGGCCAGACGCCGTCGGTCCTCGTCGTCTGCCAGCCGACCTGGGGCGTCGATGCGGGAGCCGCCGCCGCGATCCGGCAGGAGCTGGTCGATCTCGCCGCCAAAGGCTCGGCAGTCGTCGTCATCTCGCAGGATCTCGACGAGTTGCTGGAGCTCGCCGATCGGCTCTGCGTCATCAACGAGGGCAGGCTTTCGGCGCCGCGCGACGTCGCCACGCTCGGAATCGACGAGATCGGCCTGATGATGGGCGGCGTGCATGGGGCGGATGCCGCGCATGGAGTCGAAGCCCATGCTTGAAGTTCAATGTATGCCAGCACTGCGCGAAACCCCTCCCCCTCGTGGGGAGGGGCAGGGGTGGGGGGCGAAAAGTCATAGCAAGCGGCTGAGAGTTTTTACCGCGTCGCCACTACAAGCTGTCGCTCGCCCGGTCGGTCGCCCCCCATCCCCATACCGTTCCCCACGAGGGGGAAGGGAGGAGCTTTTGCTGGCACCCGGTTTATCACATGTTTGAATGGCGACGCCGGCGCGAGCCCAGCACCGCGATGCTCTATGCCAGCCCGCTGATCGCGGTCGGGCTGACCATGCTGATCGGCATGATCGTCTTCACCGCGATGGGGTATGACGGCGTCCACGCCGTGCGCGACCTCTTCCTGACGCCGTTCCTCGAGCCGCAGCGCTGGCCCGATCTCGGCGTCAAGGCCGCGCCGCTCGTCATGATCGCGCTCGGCCTCGCGATCGGCTTCCGCGCCAATGTCTGGAACATCGGGGCTGAAGGTCAATACGTCATGGGCGCGATCGCCGGCACGGGCGTCGCGCTCGCGACCCACGGCATGACCGGCTGGTGGATCCTGCCGGCCATGGCGACTGGCGGCGTGCTCGGGGGCATGGCCTGGGCGGCGATCCCGGCCTTCCTGCGCGTCAGACTGCAGGTCAGCGAGATCCTGACCAGCCTGATGCTGACTTACGTCGCGGTGCAGGCGCTCTACTATCTCGTGCGCGGGCCGTGGAAGGACCCCGACGGCTTCAATTTCCCGCAGACGAGGATGTTCAGCGCGGACCAGACACTGCCGGCGATGGCGGAGGGTTCGCTCGTCCATCTCGGCATTCCGCTGGCGCTGCTCATCGCGCTGGTCGCCTGGCTTTTGATGGAGAAGACGACCGCCGGCTATGCGGTCAAGGTCGTCGGCCTCGCGCCGGCCGCCGCGCGGCATGGCGGCTTCAGCGCCGACCGGGTGACCTGGGCGTCGCTGCTGGCCGGCGGCGGGCTTGCGGGCCTGGCGGGCCTGTTCGAGGCGGCCGGCCCCTTCGGCCAGCTCACGCCGCAATTCCCGACCGGCTACGGTTTTACGGCCATCATCGTCGCCTTTCTCGGCCGGCTGAATCCGCTCGGCATCGTCTTCGGCGGGGTGGTGCTGGCGGCGACCTATGTCGGCGGCGAGATCGCGCAGACGACGGTGCGCCTGCCGCAGGCGGCGACGGGGATGTTCCAGGCGCTGCTGCTGTTCGTGCTGCTCGCGACGGATGTGCTGGTGAGGTATCGCATCGGCTGGAAGGCACGGGCGGCATGAGCAGCGCCATTCTCGTCTCTATCCTGATGACCCTCGTCGCGGCCTCGACACCGATCCTGCTGGCGGCGCTGGGCGAACTCGTCGTGGAAAAATCGGGCGTGCTCAATCTCGGCGTCGAGGGCATGATGCTGACCGGCGCTGTGGCTGGTTTCGCTGTCGCCTACAGCACCGGCAGCACAAGCGCAGGCCTCGTCGCAGCGCTCGCCGCCGGCGTCGCGACCGCGATGGTGTTCGCCATGCTGACGCTGTCGCTGACCGCCAACCAGGTCGCGACGGGGCTGGCGCTGACGATCTTCGGCATCGGCGCGTCCTCGCTGATCGGGGCGGGCTTCGTCGGGCGCACCATCGCGCGGCTTGGGCCGGCGTTCCCGGAGGCGCTGTCGGGCCACCCTGTCCTTCGCGCCGTGTTCGGCCACGACATTGTGGTCTACCTCTCGCTGGCGCTCGTGCTCGGCGTGAGCCTTTTCCTCAACCGGACGAGGGCCGGACTGATCCTGCGCGCGGTCGGCGAGAACGACGCCTCGGCCCATGCCATCGGCTATCCGGTGATCGCAATCCGCTATGCCGCGATCGGCTTCGGCGGCGCGCTGGCGGGGCTGGCGGGGGCGTATTTCTCGCTGGCGCTGACCCCGATGTGGGCCGACAGCCTGACCGCCGGGCGCGGCTGGATCGCTCTCGCGCTCGTCGTCTTCGCGGCGTGGCGGCCAGGCCGCCTGCTGCTGGGGGCGTATCTGTTCGGCGCGGTGATGACGGCCGAGCTCCAGTTCAAGGCGGCGGGCGTCACCTGGCTCTCGCCGGAGATGCTGGCGATGGCCCCCTATCTTGCGACGATCGCAGTTCTGACCATGATGTCGCTAGGACGGACAACCAGCCGGCTCGCCGCGCCGGCCTGCCTCGGCAAACCCTTCTCGGCGTCCTGACGCCACCCTCGATCACGGAGAGACCGACATGACTTCGATCATCACCCGCCGCAGGTTCAATTTCGGCGCGGGCGCAACCGCCGCGACCCTGCCGCTGATAGGCGGACGCGCGCTGGCGCAGGCCCCTCTCGGCGTCGGCTTCATCTATGTCGGTCCCGTCGGCGACCATGGCTGGACCTGGACGCATGATCAGGGCCGGCTCGCCGTCGAGAAGGAGTTCGGCGCGAAGGTGAAGACCAGCTTCATCGAGAAGGTCGCCGAGGGCCCGGACGCCGCGCGCGCCATCCGCCAGCTCGCGCAGGCCAACAACCAGATCATCTTCACGACCTCCTTCGGTTTCATGAATCCGACTATCCAGGTCGCCAAGCAGTTCCCGAAGCTCTTCTTCGAGCATGCCACCGGCTATCAGCGCGCCGAGAACGTCGCGACGTACAATGCCCGCTTCTACGAGGGCCGCGCGGTCATCGGCACGATCGCCGGGCACATGTCGAAATCGGGACAGGCCGGCTACATTGCCTCCTTCCCGATCCCCGAGGTGGTGATGGGCATCAACGCCTTCCATCTCGCGGCGAAGAAGGTGAACCCGAATTTCAAGACCAGGGTGATCTGGGCCTCGACCTGGTACGACCCCGCCAAGGAGGCCGACGCCGCCAAGGCGCTGATCGACCAGGGTTGCGACATCATCACCCAGCACACCGACTCGGCTGCGGCCCTGCAAGCGGCCGAGCAGCGCAATGTCTTCGCCTTCGGGCAGGCCTCGGACATGAAGGCGTTTGCGCCGAAGGCGCATCTCTCGGCGATCGTCGACGACTGGTCGGGCTATTACATCTCCCGCGTCAAGGCGGCGATGGACGGCACCTGGAAGACCGGCGACGTCTGGGGCGGCATCAAGGACGGCATGGTCAAGATCGCACCCTACAACGACGCGGTGACGCCGGCCGCCCGAGCAGCCGCTGACGCGGTCCAGAAGGGCATCGTCGATGGCACGCTCCACCCCTTCTCCGGCGAACTCAAGGACCAGAAGGGCGTCGTGCGCCTCAAGGCCGGCGAGAAGGCGTCCGACGAGCTGAAGTCCAAGATGGACTGGTATGTCGACGGCGTGCAGGCGTGAGAGTGCTCTGTCTGTCGTCACACCCTCCCCGTCATCCCGGACAAGCGAAGCGCAGCTCCGCGATGACGGGGAGGTTGATCGAGCGGTTGGAAATTCATCCGCAAGACCCCTTGCAGATATTTTAAGCTTGAAACAATATGCCCTCGTCGCGCGGTTTCAGGAGGTTGAGGGACCCCTGCCGCGCTGCCGCTTTCTCGCTCGTCCCGGGAGGACCTGACATGACATCGAAATTCACGCTTAGTCTCGGAGCCGGCCTGATCGCGCTGGCTGCGGCCACCGCCGCCCAGGCGCAGGAGCCGATCAAGATCGGCGTCGTTTCCGTCCTCACCGGCCCGGCCGCCGCACTCGGCCAGCAGCTGCGCGACGGCTTCCAGCTCGCGGTCGACAAGAACGGCGGCAAGCTCGGCGGCGTCCCGGTGCAGATCACCGTGATCGACGACGAGCTCAAGCCCGACGTCGCGGTCGGCAAGGTGCGCGGCTATGTCGAGAGTTCCAAAGCGGACTTCGTCGTCGGCCCGATCTTTTCCAACATCCTCGGGGCGATCGCCAAGCCGGTGCTCGACTCCGGCGCGATCCTGATCTCGCCGAACGCCGGCCCGTCGACCATGGCCGGCAAGGCCTGCCACGAGAACTTCTTCGTGACCTCCTACCAGAACGACCAGGTCCACGAGGTTCTGGGCAAATACGCGCAGGATCAGGGCTTCAAGCGCGCCTATATCATCGCGCCGAACTATCAGGCCGGGAAGGATTCGCTTGCGGGCTTCAAGCGCTATTTCAAGGGCGAACTCGTCGACGAGGTCTATGCGCCGCTGACCTCGATGGACTTCGCTTCCGACCTCGCCAAGATCGCCTCGACCAAGCCCGACGTGGTCTTCGCCTTCCTTCCGGGCGGCCTCGGCGTCAACTTCGTCAAGCAGTGGTCGCAGGCCGGCCTGCAGGGCAAGATCCCGTTCCTCTCGGCCTTCACCGTCGATGAATCGACGCTGCCGGCGCAGCAGGACGCTGCGGTCGGCCTGTTCGGCGGTATGACCTGGGCGCCCAACATGGACAATCCCCAGTCCAAGGCGTTCGTTGCGGCCTATGAGGCGGCCTACAAGATCGTGCCGGGCTCCTACGCCATGCAGGCCTATGACGCCGCGATGCTGATCGATTCCGCCGTCAAGGCGGCCGGCGGCGCGGGCGACAAGGCCAAGCTGCGTACTGAGCTGAAGAAGGCGAACTTCACCTCGCTGCGCGGCAACTTCAAGTTCAACACCAATGGCTATCCGATCCAGGATTTCTACCTGGTAAAGGTCGCCAAGCGCGCCGACGGCAAGTTCCAGACCGAGATCGCCTCAAAAGTGTTCACGGATTATGCCGACCCGCATGCGAAGGATTGCGGGTTGAAGTGAGGCGCGGGAAGCGCCGCCCCTGCCTTCTCCCCGCAATCCTTCGCATGCGGGTCGGCATAATCCGTGAACACTTTTGAGGCGATCTCGGTCTGGAACTTGCCGTC
>JBKJSB010000035.1:0-7125 GCA_046593015.1 Allobosea sp. | reverse complement strand
AAGATCGACCGCGTCGAGCCGCCCAAGCGCCGCCAGACGGTCTCATTCGACTTTCCGCCGGCGCCGCGCTCCGGCGACGACGTGGTGAACCTCAGGAACGTGCACAAGCGCTATGGCAAGCGGACCATCTACGAGGGGCTGGATTTCCGGGTGCGCCGCAAGGAGCGCTGGTGCGTGATGGGCATCAACGGGGCGGGCAAATCGACGCTGCTCAAGCTGGTGACCGGCGCAACGACGGCCGACGAGGGCTCGGTGGCGCTCGGCGGCAGCATCAAGATGGGCTATTTCGCCCAGCACGCGATGGAGGTGCTGGAAGGCGACCGCACCGTGTTCCAGTCGCTGGAGGACCGCTTTCCGCAGGCCGGACAGGGCTCGCTGCGAGCGCTTGCCGGCTGTTTCGGCTTCTCCGGCGACGATGTCGAGAAGCGCTGCCGCGTGCTCTCGGGCGGCGAGAAGGCAAGGCTCGTGATGGCGACGATGCTATTCGACCCGCCGAACTTCCTCGTGCTCGACGAGCCGACCAACCATCTCGACATCGCCACCAAGGAGATGCTGATCAGTGCGCTCGCGCAATATGAGGGCACGATGCTGTTCGTCAGCCATGACCGCCATTTCCTGGCGGCGCTGTCGAACCGGCTGCTGGAGCTGACGCCCGACGGCGTCCACGCCTATGGCGGCGGCTATACAGAGTATGTCGCGCGCACCGGGCAGGAAGCGCCGGGCCTGCGCAGCTAGAGTAGTCTGCAGTAAGGTTGAATCCGTTGTGATCGGGTTCGTGAGCCTCGACGGAAACCCCTCCCCCTCGTGGGGAGGGGAAGGGGTGGGGGGGCGTGGGGCCGGAGCGAGTCGTTCTATCGAATAGCGGTATCGCTGCTGCCGGCTCATCTCTTGCTGAAGTCGCTCACCCGCTCGTTCGCCCCCCACCCCTGCCCCTCCCCACGAGGGGGAGGGGTTCGCGTAGCGCTTACCGCGCCTCGACCTGAACGCGAAAGTGTCTAAGCGGCGGGCCGTTCGCGGCGCGCTACGGCCTCGGCCTGGCGCGCAATCAGCGCGGCCAGATGCTCGGCGTCGCGACCGACGCCCGAGAAGCGTCCCGAGCCCCAGCTATGCGTCGAGGACGACGCCTATGGCTTCATCCCGGCGCATGGGCCTGCGCCCTTCGCGACCATCGCGCCCGACCTGACCTGGCACATTGCGGGGCTGGCGAAGTGCATCGGCGCGGGCCTGCGCGCGGCCTATGTCGTCGCGCCCGAAGCCAAGCAGGCCTGGCCCTTCGCGGCGGCGATGCGCGCCGCCACGATCATGGCCTCGCCGCTGACGGTGGCGCTGGCGACGCGCTGGATCGAGGACGGAACGGCCGACGCCATCCTGCGCTTCATCCGGGCCGAGGCCTCCGCGCGGTAGCAGATGGCGGCCGAGATTTTGCCAAAGGGCAGTTTCCGGGCCGATCCGCTCGCCTTCAATCTCTGGGCGCCGTTGCCGCAGGCCTGGACGCGATTCGCCTTCATCGGCCAGATGCGGGCGACGGGCATCGGCATCGTCGTCAGCGACGCCTTCACCGTCGAGGGCGCGCCGCAGGAGGCCGTCCGGATCTGCCTCGGCGGGCCCATCAGCCGGGAGCGTCTGCGCGGCGCGCTCGAATTCATGGCGCACACGCTGGACGAGATGCCCGCCGCGACCTCGACCTATCTCTAGGGTCGGACGGCGCTAGCCGCGCCGCCCGGCGGCAGGCGCCGCGACCTGGCCGGGGAGCGCCAGCGTCGCGACGAAGCACGCCGCCAGCATCAGGCCGGAGCCGATGAGGCACGCCTGGAGCCCGCCCCATTGGTAGAGTAGCCCCGAGAGCAGCGTGCCGCCGAAGCGACCGAGCGCGTTGGCGGCGTAGTAGAAGCCGACATCTTCGGCCGATTTCTCCGAACCGGCATAGGCCAGGATCAGATAGGAGTGGAGCGAGGAGTTCACCGCGAAGGCGAAGCCGAACAGGCTCAGCCCCGCGACGAGCACGAGATCGGGGCGCAGGCCGGCCCCGCCGGCGAGCAGGGCCGCGATGGCGAAGGGAATGAGCGCCAGACCCAGCGCCCAGAGCCGCGCCGCAGGGACCTCGCTCGACACACCATCGGAGCTGCGCCTGACGAAGGCCGGGGCGGCGGCCTGAACGAGCCCGTAGCCGATCGTCCAGAGCGCCAGAAACGTGCCGACCATGGTGAAGGTCCAGCCCGAGGCGTAGAAGAAGACGGGCACGCCGACGACGAACCAGACGTCGCGCGCGCCGAACAATGCGACGCGGGCGATGGCCAGCAGGTTGACGCCCCGGTTCTTGGCGAAGAGTTCGCGCGCGCTTTTGCTAGCCTTGGCCTTGCCCATCATCGCCGGCAGCGATGTGACGACGCCGAGCAGGATCAGCGCGAGCATGGCGGCCATCGCCCAGAGCGCGCCGCGAAAACCCAGCGCCTCCAGCAGCAGCCCGCCGAGGAAGAAGCCGACGCCCTTCATCGCGTTCTTCGAGCCTGTGAACCAGGCGACCCAGCGGAACAGCCGGCCTTCCGAGTGCTCCGCCTTCGCGGCGGCTTCAGCCACCTTGATCGCCGATTTCGAAGCCGTCTTGGTCAGGTCCTTGGCGACGCCGCAGATGCCTTGTGCCAGCACGACCCAGGCGACGGATGCAGCCGCCGTCCAGTCCGGCGACAGGGCAGACAGCAGCAGGAAGCCGAGGATCTGCGTTGTTAGGCCGACGGTCAGCATCCGCGTGATGCCGTAGCGGGCCGCGAGCCAGCCCCCGATCAGGTTCGCGGCGATGCCCGCCGCCTCGTAGAGCAGGAACAGGAAGGCCAGCGTGAAGGGCGAATAGCCGAGCCGGAAGAAGTGCAGCAGCACCAGCATGCGCAGCGCGCCGTCGGTCAGGGTGAAACCCCAATAGGCGGCCGTGACGATGGCGTAGTTGCGCGCTCCCGACGTCACGCTCAGATGCCCACGCTGTCGAGATGGCAGGCGAGATCGATCATGCGACAGGCATAGCCCATCTCGTTGTCGTACCAGGCATAGACCTTGAGCAGCGTGCCGTCGGTCACCAGCGTCGAGAGGCCATCGACGATGGCGGAGCGCGTGTCGCCCTGGTAGTCGATCGAGACCAGAGGGCGCGGCTCGTAGCCGAGGATGCCCGCGAGCGGGCCTTTTGCGGCCGCCTCGAACAGCGCGTTGACCTCGGCTGCCGTCGTCGCCCGCTCCAGCTCGAAGACGCAGTCGGTCAGCGAGGCGTTCAGCACCGGCGCACGCACGGCGTGGCCGTCGAGCTTGCCCTTCAGCTCGGGGTAGATCAGCGCGATGGCGGTGGCGCTGCCCGTGGTCGTCGGCTGCAGCGAGAGCATCGCCGAGCGCGCCCGGCGCAGGTCCTTGTGGGGCGCATCGACGACGACGTTGGTGTTGGTCGGATCATGGATCGTGGTGATCTGGCCGTGGCGGATGCGCAAAGTCTCGTGGACGACCTTGACCACCGGCGCGAGGCAGTTGGTGGTGCAGGAGGCGGCGGTGACGATCGGATGCTTTGCCGGCTCGTAGAGATGCTCGTTGACGCCGACGACGACGTTGAGCACGGAGGGATCCTTGACCGGCGCAGCCACGATGACGCGCTTGGCGCCCCGCTTCAGATGGCCCTCGATCGTGGCGGGGGTGATGAACCTGCCGGTGCATTCCAGCACGACATCGACGCCGAGGTCGCCCCAGGGGATGTCGCCGGGCTCGGGCTTGGCCGAGAAGCCGAGCCTGCGATCGTCGATGCGGATCGCGTCGTCGCCGTGATAGTCGATATCGGCGCGCCAGCGGCCCTGCATGCTGTCGAACTGGAGGAGATGCGCGGTCGCCGCCGCGCCGCCCTTGATCTCGTTGAGATGCACGACATCGAGCCGGTTTCCGGCGCGCGGGTCGTCGCCTTGCCGATGCGCCGCGCCCAAAGCCGCCCGCAGCGCCAGCCGCCCGATCCGCCCCATGCCGTTGATGCCGACCCGCATGTTCCATTCTCCCATCCGATGAAGCCGGACGCTGCATCGCCCGGGCGACGACCACATGTCAATATGTCGATTGACTCCGACATATCATCGGGAGCATACACATGTCGATCATAACCGACATAACGAGACAGTCATGGAAACGGCTCCCCTCAAGGTCCTGTTCATCTGCAAGGGCAATCATGCGCGTTCGCTCATGGCGCAGGCGATCCTCGCCAAGCTCGCGCCGCGGAAATTCGAAGGCTACAGCGCCGGCAGCCAGCCGCAGGGCGCGATCAATCCCTTCGCCGAGCGGCTGCTCGCCTCGCTGCGCCACGATATGACGGAGTTGAAGCCCAAGAGCTGGCTCAGTTTCGCCGGGCCCGATGCGCCGGAAATGCATTTTGTCTTCACCCTGTCCGAGACCGCCGCCAACGAGGCGCCGCCGGCCTGGCCCGGCGCGCCAGTCACCGCCTTGTGGACGCTGCCGGACCCTGCCGCCTTCGTCGGCGACGACGTGCAGAAGGCGCTTGCCTTCGCCGACGCCTACCGCATGCTGCATAATCGCATCTCGGTCTTTTCGAGCCTGCCGCTCGCCGCGCTGCAGGGCATGGCGCTGAAGCAGCATCTCGATACGATCGGGAAGGACCAGACCCGCAGCGACATCGCCCCGCAGGACCACGCCGCGTGACGCAAAGCCTCGATTCGCCGGACGCCGTCGCGCTGCTGGCCGCGCTCGCGCAGCCGACGCGGCTGGACATCTTCCGGCTGCTGATGCGCTACCGGCCGCATGGGCTCGCGGCCGGCGATATCGGCCGCCTGCTGGCGGTGGCGCACAACACGCTCTCGACGCATCTGTCGGCGCTGGAGCAGGTCGGGCTGCTGGCCTCGCGGCGCGAAGGCCGGCACATCATTTTCGCGGCGCAGGCCGGCCGGGCCGACGCGCTGCTCGCCTTCCTCGGCGAGGCCTGCTGCAGCGAGCGGCCTGCGGCCTGCGGCGCGGGCGAGGCCATCCTGCCGGCGCGGCGAGAGCCGGTGGTCGGGGCGGACCCTTTGCGCGTTCTCGTGGTCTGCACGGGCAATTCCGCGCGCTCTATCATGGCGGAGGCCGTGCTCAACCGCGAGGGCCTCGGCCGCATCCAGGCCTTTTCGGCCGGCAGCAGGCCGCAGGAGGCGCCCCATCCGCTGGCGCTCGGCCTGCTCGGCGACCTCGGCTACGACGTCTCCGGCATGCGCTCCAAATCCTGGGACGAGTTCCTCGGCCCGGCCGCGCCGCCGCTGGATCTCGTGGTCACGGTCTGCGACGACGCCACAGAAGCCGCCTGCCCGGCTTTTCCCGGCGTGCCGCTGCGGGTGCATTGGGGGCTCGACGACCCCGCCGCGGCGTCGGGCCCGCAGGCGGCGCGGCGCGCGGCCTTCCTGAAGAGCTATCGCGACCTCACCGCCCGCGTCAGCGCCTTCGTCAACCTGCCTTTCGAGGAGATGTCGCTGCGCGAACTCGCGCCGGTGCTCGGGGCGATCGGCCGCATGGAGGGCGCGACGGAGAAGTCGCTGGAGCAGGCGGCCTGAGCGAGAGCGCCGGCACGTTTGTCATCCCGGGCGCCTATTCTCGCCACACTCCCAAGCTCGCATGGATCGGTTCCGTGGCAGTCACCATCTATCACAATCCGGCTTGCGGCACCTCACGCAACGTCCTTGCCATGATCCGGCAATCCGGCGAGGAACCCATCATCATCGCGTATCTGAAATCGCCTCCCGGCCGGGAGGCGCTGGCCGGGCTCATCGCGGCGATGAAGCTCGGGCCGCGCGACATCCTGCGCGAGCGCGGCACGCCCTATGCCGAACTCGGCCTCGGCGATACGGGTCTGAGCGACGACGACCTGCTCGACGCGATGATGGCGCACCCGATCCTGATCAACCGGCCGATCGTCGTCACCGACAAGGGGGTGCGGCTGTGCCGACCCTCGGAGCGCGTCCTCGACCTGCTCGACTATCCCGTCGCGCGCTTCGTCAAGGAAGACGGCCAGGTTGTCGAATACTCTGCCGCGCCCGCCTGAGACGACCCGCCTCACCACCATCGCCTTCGACCGACGCGGCTTCCTTCCGCGCCGCGCCCTCGCTTCGGACATTCCCATGCTCGCCTTCACCATCTTCGCAGCCACGCTCGTCCTCGTCATCTGGCAGCCCAGGATCGGGCAGTCCAGGCGGCTCGGCATCGGCTGGTCGGCGCTGGGCGGAGCCGCCGTCGCACTGGCCGTCGGCGTCGTCGGCTGGGCGGATGTCGGCACGGTCTGGCACATCGTCTGGGACGCGACCTTCACCTTCGTCGCGCTGATCGTGATCTCGCTTATCCTCGACGAGGCCGGATTTTTCGCCTGGGCGGCCCTGCATGTGGCGCGCTGGGGCGGCGGCGACGGGCGGCGGCTCTTCCCGCTGGTGGTGCTGCTCGGGGCGGTGATCGCCGCCTTCTTCGCCAATGACGGCGCAGCCCTCCTCCTGACGCCGATCGTGCTGGCCATCCTGCTGCGGCTGGATTTTCCGCCGGCGGGTGCGATGGCCTTCATCGTCGCTTGCGGCTTCGTCGCGGACACGACCTCGCTGCCACTGGTGATCTCCAACCTCGTCAACATCGTCACGGCCAACTACTTCCAGGTCTCGTTCGGCCGCTATGCGGCGGTGATGGCGCCGGTCAACCCGGTCTCGCTGGCGGCGACGCTGCTGGTGCTCTGGCTGTATTTCCGCCGCGACATCCCCGCGCGCTACGCCGTCGCGGAGCTGGAGGCGCCGCGCAACGCGATCAGGGACGAGGCGGTCTTCCGCACGGCCTTCCCGCTGCTCGGCGTCCTGCTCGTGGCCTATTTCGCGACCGCTCCGCTAGGCGTCCCGATCGCGTTCGTGACCGGCGTGGCGGCGCTGCTGCTGATGGCGGTCGCCGGCCGCTGGTTCGCGGGCGGACGGGGCGCCGTTGTGCCGCTCGGCAAGGTCTTGCGCGAGGCGCCCTGGCAGATCGTCCTGTTCTCGATCGGGATGTATCTCGTGGTCTACGGCCTCGGAAACGCCGGCCTGACGGACATCGCGGCGGGCGTGTTGGTCTGGCTCGCCGACAAGGGGACATTCGTCGCGACGGTCGGGACCGGGTTCGTCG
>JBKJSB010000022.1:0-24106 GCA_046593015.1 Allobosea sp. | reverse complement strand
GACGACGCTGCAGTGAGCGTGCTCGGTGGGAGAGTGCCGCCCCAGTCCTCCGCCCTCATCCTGAAGAGCCGCGAAGCGGCGTCTCGAAGGATGCTCCAGATGTCTCCGGAGCGAACTGGAGGATCCTTCGAGACGCAGGCTTTGCCTGCTCCTCAGGATGAGGGCTGAGTTGGTGGCAGGCCAATCGACCATGAGTTATCCGCCGCGGCGCGCCGTCACGGCCTGGCTGTTCTTCGACTGGTCGGCCCAGCCCTTCTTCACGCTCATCACCACCTTCGTCTTCGCGCCCTTCTTCGCCTCGGCGCTCGCCTCGGACCCGGCCTCCGGGCAGGCGCTCTGGGGCTATGCCACGGGCTTCGCGGGGCTTTGCATCGCGCTGCTCTCGCCGGTGCTGGGCGGCATCGCCGACCGGACCGGACCGCGAAAGCCCTGGATCGCCGCCTTCGGGGCGTTGCTGGTGGCGGGCTCGGGCGCGCTCTGGTTCGCGGCGCCGGGATCGCCCTGGGCCGTTCCGATCGCGCTGGCGGGCTTCGTGGTGGCCACCATCGGCGCGGAGTTCGCGACCACCTTCAACAACGCCATGATGCCGCGGCTCGTGCCGCCCGAACGGCTGGGCTGGCTGTCGGGCACGGGCTGGGCGATCGGCTATCTCGGCGGGCTGTTCTCGCTCGCGATCACGCTCGCCCTGCTCGCGGCGGATCCGACGACGGGCAAGACGCTGGCCGGGCTTGCGCCGATCCTCGGGCTCGACGCCGCCGCCCGCGAGGGCGACCGCTTTTCCGGCCCGCTGACGGCGCTCTGGTTCATCGTCTTCGTCACGCCGATGTTCCTGCTGACGCCGGATGCGCCCCGCACCGGCATGGGTCTGGCGCAGGCCGCCGGCGGCGGCTGGTCGCGGCTCAAGGCGACGCTGGCGGAACTGCCGCGACTGGGCTCGCTCGCGCGCTTCCTGCTCGCCAACATGATCTATCAGGATGCGCTGGTCGCGCTCTTCGCTTTCGGCGGCATCTATGGGGCCGGCGTCTTCGGCTGGCAGACGATCGAGTTGGGCGTCTTCGGCATCCTGCTGACCGTCACCGGAACCCTCGGGGCGTGGCTCGGCGGAAAGCTCGACGACCGCATCGGCGGCAAGCCGGTGGTGCTGGGAGCGATTGGCTGCCTGCTGCTGGCCTGCCTCGGCATCCTGTCGCTGGGACGCGAAACCGTCTTCTTCGTCATCGCGGCCGCGCCGGCGACGCCGGGCGACGGGCTCTTCGCCTCGGCCCCGGAACGGGTCTATCTCGCGCTCGGTCTCCTGATCGGCCTTGTCGCCGGCCCCTTGCAGGCCTCCTCGCGCAGCCTGATGGCACGGCTCGCGCCGGAGGGCCGCACGGGGGAGTTCTTCGGCCTGTTCGCGCTGTCGGGGAAGGTCACGTCCTTCCTGGGGCCGACGCTGGTCGCGCTGGCGACGACGATCTTCGCCAGCCAGCGCGCGGGACTGGCCGTGCTGGTGGCGTTCTTTCTCGTCGGAGGTGTGCTGCTGGCGGGGGTC
Organism: Allobosea sp.; assembly: GCA_046593015.1. Taxonomy (GTDB): domain Bacteria; phylum Pseudomonadota; class Alphaproteobacteria; order Rhizobiales; family Beijerinckiaceae; genus Allobosea. The sequence continues at coordinate 22,575 of JBKJSB010000022.1, read as the reverse complement.
AGGGTTCAGAGGGCTTAACTGGCGCTGTCATCCCGCACGCGCCGCGGCGCGAAGTGCCACTGCGCAGATGCGGGACCGCGCGACGAGAGCCCGATCCGGATGACGGTCCCGTGTCTGCGCCGCAGCACTGCATGCCGCGGCGCGCACGGGATGACACCCTACCCCTCACCGCACCAGAATATTCCGGAACTGCCAGGGGTCGCTCGTGTCAATGTCCTCAGGGAAGAAGCCCGGCCGGCCATCCAGCGGCGTCCAGTCTGTGTAGTGCCCGGTAACCGGCCCGAGATAGGGCGTCTGCACTTCGAGGCAGCGGCGGAAATCCATCTCGTCGGCCTCGACGATGCCGGCATTGGGGTTCTCCAGCGCCCAGACCATGCCGGCGAGCACGGCCGAGGTCACCTGCATGCCCGTCGCGTTCTGATAGGGCGCGATCCGGCGCGTCTCCTCGACCGAGAGCTGCGAGCCGTACCAGTAGGCTCCGCGCGCATGGCCGTAGAGCAGCACGCCGAGTTCGTCGATGCCGTCGACGATCTCGTTCTCCTCCAGAATATGGTGCTCGTCCTGCACGCGGCCGGCCTGCCCGAACATCTCGTGCAGGGAGAGCACGGCGTCATTGGCCGGGTGATAGGCGTAGTGGCAGGTCGGCCGGTAGACCGGCTTGCCGGCCTCGTCGCGCACGGTGAAATAGTCCGCGATCGAGATCGACTCGTTATGCGTCACGAGGAAGCCGTATTGCGGGCCGGGCGTCGGGCACCAGGACCTGACGCGCGTGTTCGCGCCCGGCTGGAGCAGGTAGATCGCGGCCTGGCAGCCGGCCTCGTGCGTGCGGCCGTTCTCCGGCATCCAGGTTTCGTGCGTGCCCCAGCCGAGTTCGGCCGGCTGCATGCCCTCGGAGACGAAACCCTCGACCGACCAGGTGTTGACGAAGACGCCCGGCGGCTTGGGGCTCTTCGCCCGCTGCGTGTCGCGCTCGGCGATGTGGATGCCCTTCACGCCGACCGCCTCTGCGAGCTTGCCCCATTCGGCGCGCGTCGTCGGCTCGGGCGTCTGGAGGCCGAGATCGGCGGCGATGTTGAGCAGGCCCTGCTTGACGAACCAGGAAACCATGCCGGGATTGGCCCCGCAGCAGGAGACCGCCGTGGTCGTCCCGGCCGGGCGGGCGTGCTTGGCGGCGATGGTCGCCTCGCGCAGCGCATAGTTGGAGCGGGCTTCGGGCCCCTTGCTGGCGTCGAAATAGAAGCCGACCCAGGGCTCGTTGACGGTGTCGATATAGAGCGCGCCCAGTTCCGAGCAGAACTGCATGATGTCGAGCGAGCCGGTATCGACCGAGAGGTTGACGCAGAAGCCCTGTCCGCCGCCTTCGGTCAGCAGGGGCTCCAGCATCTCCTGATAATTTTCGCGCGTCACCGCCTGCTGGATGAAGCGGATGCCACGCTCGTCGAGCAGCGCCCGGTCGGCGTCGGAGGGATCGATCACCACGAGGCGCGAACGGTCATAGTCGAAATGCCGCTCGATCAGCGGCAGCGTGCCACGGCCGATCGACCCGAAGCCGATCATCACGATGGGGCCGGTGATCGTTGCGTAGACGGGCCAGGTGGTCATCAGCGGGCGTCCTTCAGCGAGACGTTGAACACGGTATGCGCGGCTCCTATGGCCGGAACGGCGATGCGTCAATGATCGCGGCCGCCTGTGTCATCCGCATAACGGATCGTTAGCCGGGCATCGGGCGGCGTTTCCCGCCATGCCTACCTGCGCCGTCGCCCGACTGTCATGGCCGGGACGAAAAAGTTGCCAAATACTTAACGGACTGCCGTTTCTCCAGCGAAGCCGGCTACGAGCTTGGCGGATCAATCGGCAACCTCGTGCTTGCAGCCTTCGACGCGGCCGGCGACACGATCGCGCCGGTCGTCCGGCTCGACCAGGAACGCGGCCTCGTCAGCAACGACCTTCCGGTCCTGACCGGCAGCGTGCTCGACAACGTCTCCGGCTTGGCCAGCCTGAGCTTTTCGCTCGACGGCTCGGCTTTCGCGCCGCTCGGCTTCGCGGCGGACGGCTCGTTCTCGCTCGATCTGGCGGCCCGGCTCGCCGGGCAGCCGGACGGCCGCCACAGCATCACCCTGCGAGCCCTCGACGCAGTCGGCAATCTTGGCGCCCTCGACGCCTTCCAGTTCACGATCGCGACCGCGCCTCCCGTCGCCAATCTCGCGCCTGCGAGCGTGCAGCAGGGCGAAATCCTTCTGGCCGGCGAGCGGCTGACCGGTTCCGTGCCGCTGGCCGAGGGCAATGCGCTGGCCGCCCTGACCTATCGCTTCGACGACGGGCCGAGAACCAGCGTCGCCTTCGACGCGAGCAACGGCTTCGATCAGGCGCTCGACCTGCGAACTGTCGAGCCCGGCGCGCGCCAGCTCATCCTCGAGGTCACCGACGCGGCCGGCAACGTCACCGTCCAGAGCTACGCCGTGACCGTGCCGACGCCGCCCTTCACCATCGTCGCGATCGAGCCCGAGGCCGACGAGATGCAGGTCGGCGTGACCTACCGGCCGCTGATCGAGTTCTCGCGTCCGGTCGATCCGGACACGCTGACGGCGTCGAGCTTCTACGCCACCGATTCGACCGGCGCGGTCATTCCAGCCACGATCGTGCCCTTCGCGGACGGCCTCGGCGCCTGGCTCCTGTTCCAGGAGACTCTGCCGGCCTCGCAGGCGATCACGCTGCATATCGACGGCAGCGAGATCCGATCGCTCGACGGAACCTTTCTCGATGCGGGCCTCACCCAGGTTTTCACCACCGTCTCGACCACTGGCATCCCCGGGACGACGATCCCCGGCTACGTCCTCGACCCCGGCGCCGATCGCGAGATGATGACGCCCGACGACGTCCGCGCCGGGCCGCTCGGCCTCAACAACGCCTTCGTCTCCAATTTCTCGGCCGCAGACGTGATCGCCCTGCGCGATATCGACGAGGCGACGGGCTTCTTCACCATCTTCGACGATGGAGCCAACTACCTCGTCGAGGTCGGCGACCAGGACGACTTCATCACCCTGACCTTCCAGAACAGCTTCGACATCGGCAGCCTCAGCCTCGAGGCGCTGAACGGCGAAGGGTTCCGCTCGCTGGTTCTGATCTGAACCTCATGCGCGATGCGGCGTCAGACGAAGCCGCATTGCGTCCGCAGGCCGGCCTGCCGCTCGCTCGAGAGCAGGTTGAGCAACGCCTGCGCGGCCTCCGGCGTGGAGGAGCCGGTGAGGATTCCTCCCGTGTAGAGCGTCGTCAGGTCGCAACCAGGCGGTAGCGCCATCACCAGCATGACGCCCGGCGTCACCAGGATCTCGGTGACCTGCGTGCAGCCTATCGGCCGCTGCTCGGGCGCACGCGCCAGCGCCGCCATCGCGGTTGCGCCATTCGGAAAGGTGCGCAGCCGGGCCGAGACCTCGTCGAGAATTCCGAGTCGCCTCATGACGCCCGCGAAATGGACGCCGGCGGTCGACTGCTCCGCATCGGGCATATAGATCGCGTCGCAGGCCAGCAGCGCCGCCTTGAGCGCCTCGCCGTCGGTGACGATCGGCGCGCGGTCGGCGTTGCGCACCGCGATCGCCGTCTCGACGCCGCCGATCACGGCCAGCGAGGCCGGCGTCACGAGGCCGCTTTGCGCCAGCACCTGCATGATCGCATCCGTCAGGATCGCGACATCGGCCGGCTCGCCTGCGTCCAGCCGTGCGCGCATCGCGCCGACCGCGCCGAAATTGCCTTCGATGCCGAACCCCGTCGCGGCGGTGAAATCCGGTTCAAGCGCCCGCACGAGGCCCTGCGCCGCGCCGCCGCTGAAAATCCTGAGTGCCTGCAAAACCTACTCCATCGCCGCGATGATGCGCTCGCGCGTGATCGGCATGCGCCGGACCCTGACGCCGAGCGCGTTGTGAATGGCATTGGCGAGCGCAGCCGCCGTGGGCCCCTGCGCCGCCTCGCCTGCGCCGAGCGGCGGATGCTCCGCGCCCGGCATGATCTCGACGGAAACCGCCGGAACCTCGCTGAAGCGCAGGATCGGATAGCTCTCCCACGAGGCGCTGGTGACCGCTGCCTGCGTGAAGGCGACCTCCTCTTTCAGCGTCCAGCTCACCGCCTGGATCGCACCGCCCTCGATCTGGTTGACCACGCCGTCGGGATTGATCGCCTCGCCGACATCGACCGCGATCCAGAGCTGCGTCGCGCGCGGCTGTTCCTCGACATCGATCTCGGCGACGACCGCGCACCAGGCCCCGGTGTTCTTGTAGCGCGCCAGCGCCAGTCCGCGTCCGCGCCCCTCGAAAACCATGGCGCGCCCCCAGTCGGCCATCGCGGCGGCCCGCTCCAGCACGGCTCGTGCGCGCGGCTCCGGGAGATGGCGCAGCCGAAAGGCGAGCGGGTCCTCGCCGGCGTCGAGCGCCAGCTCGTCCATGAAGGATTCGATCGCGAAGACGTTGCCGAAGGCCCCGAGCGCCCGCATCGAGGAGGTGCGCAGCGGCATCTCCGTGACGCGGTTCTTGGCGATGGTCCAGCGCGGGAAATCATAGAGCGGCACGGCATTGCGCTGCGCCCCACCGCCGCCCGCCAGCGGCGGATCCTGCGCGATGTAGAGCGGGAACGGCGTCTCCAGATCGAAGGAGGCCAGCAGCGCCGGGCTCGCGGCGCGGCCGGGCCGGCCAACATAGCCGTTGCTCCAGATGGTGTGACGCCAGTCGAGGAGACCGCCGCCGTCATCGAGATCGGCCGAAATCTCGATCGCCATGCCGGCCCCGAAGGGCGAGCAGGCCAGTTCGTCGGCCCGCGACCAGCGCACCCGCACTGGATGTCCCCCGACCGCGCGGGCCAAAATCGCCGCATCGAGCGCGACGTCGTCGGCTCCGTTATGGCCGTAGCAGCCAGCGCCCTCGGCATGGGTGACCCGGATCGCGTCGGCGTCGACCCCGAAGACCAGCGCCAGATCGGCGCGCAGGTTGAACACGCCCTGGCTGTGCGTCAGCACCTGCAGGACGCCCTCGCCCCAATGCGCAATGGCGCAGGACGGCGCGAGCGAGGCATGGGCGAGGAACTGTTTTTCATAGCTGCGCGTCATCGTCCGGACGGCGGACGGCGGCGCGCCCTCGCCACGCATATCGACGACCGAGGCTTCCGCCGGCTGGCTTTTCAGCCAGCCCGGCAGGTCATGCGGATCGGGCAGCGCGAACCCGCCGCTCCAGCGCGCGGCGGAAGCCAGCCGCGCCAGCGCGGCATCGGCCTGCGCTTCGCTCTCGCAAACGACGCCGAGGAAACTGCCGTCGCGAACAGTTGCGCGCAGCCCCGGCAGGCCGGCGACCCGCGCCTCGTCCAGTTCCTCCAGCACCGCGCCCGGACGCGGCGGCCGCAGCACACGGCCATGCAGCATGCCCGGCAGCACCAGATCATGGATGAAGGGCCGCGTGGCGAAAACCTTGGCCGGAATGTCGATACGCGGCGTCGAATGGCCGGCGATCCGGCGCTGCCCCGGCCGCTTGGGCGCGATGGCGGGATCGGCTTCGCAGGCGAGCGAGATGCTTCCGGCCAGTTCCCAATAACTGGTTGCGAGGTTGCCCGGCCCGGCGATGACACCGTCCTCGACACTGAGCGCCTCGGCCGCGACGGAAAACCGCCGCGCAGCCTCCGCGAGAAACAGGCACCGCGCCTGCGCCGCGACAAGCCGCACCGACTGCCCGCAATCGGAAACCGAGAGGCTGCCGGAAGTGACGCCCTCATTGGGGCTGACCGCCGTGCCGGCTGGCAAAAGCCGGACCCGCTCGGGCGCGATGTCGAGTTCGTCGGCGCAGATCTGGACCAGCGCGGTCAGGATGCCCTGCCCGATCTCGACCTTGCCGGGCGAGAGCGTGACATAGCCTTCGGGCGACACGGAGAGCCAGCGGTCGAGCCGTGGGTTCGCGCGCAGGCTGACTGGCAGGCCTTCCACGATCTTGGCGGACACGCTCATGCGGCCTGCGCCCGCATCGCGGCGGCGGCGCGCGCGACGGCGCGGACGATCCGGTTATGCGCGCCGCAGCGGCACAGATGGGGATCGAGCGCGGCGCGGATCGCCGCCTCGTCGGGGTTGGAATCATTGGCGAGCAAGGCCGCCGCGCCGATCATGATGCCGGAGATGCAGTAGCCGCATTGCATCGCCTGCTCGGCGATCAGGGCCGACTGGATCGGATGCGGCGCGTCGGGCGTGCCAAGCCCTTCGACGGTGACGATCGCCTTGCCGGCGACCGACCAGAGCGGCGTGTTGCAGGCCGGGACGGGGTGGCCGTCGACGAGGACGCGGCAACTTCCGCACAATCCTTCGCCGCAGCCGAAACGCGCCGCCTTCAGGCTGAGCTCCTCGCGTAGCACGTCGAGCAACAGCGCATCGGGCGGCGATGCGACGGCCCGGACATCGCCATTGACGCTCAGGGTCAGGCCGCCGCTCATTTCCGTCAGTTCACCTTGATCTGGGCCGTCTCGATGACGCGGGCCCATTTCACGATGTCGGCCTTGATGAACTCGCCGAACTGCGCCGGGCTCATATCCATCGCGACGGTGCCCTGCCTGGCATAGGCTTCCTTGACCTCGGGACGGTTCTGCGCGGCGCGCACGGCCGCATTGAGCTGGTCGATGATGGCTTGCGGCGTGCCGGCAGGCGCCATCAGGCCAAGCCAGATCGTCGCCTCGTAGTTCTTCAGGCCGGCCTCGGCGGCGGTCGGCACGTCGGGCAGCAGCGCCGAGCGCTGCGCGCCGGTGACGGCGAGCGCGCGGACCTGTCCCGCCGCGATGCTCGGCGCGGTCGTCGTCACCGAATCGATCATCATCTGGACATGACCGCCGATGACGTTGCTGCGGGCCTCGCCGCTGCCGCGATGCGGCACATGCACAATGTCGGTGCCGCTCAGCGCCTTGAAGCTTTCGCCGGCGAGATGATAGGGCGTGCCGACGCCTGAGGAGGCGTAGTTGAGCTGCTTGGGCTTGGATTTGGCCAGCGCAATGAACTCCTGCAGCGTCTTCGCCTCCACTGCCGGGTGCACCACCAGCACGAGGTCGGCCGCGTTGACCGGCGCGATCGGCACGAGGTCCGTGGTCAGCTTGTAGGCCTTGGCCGGCACCAGCGTCTCGTTGGCGGTGTGGGTGTTCGACATCATCAGCAGCGTGTAGCCGTCGGGCGCGGCGCGCGCCGCCTCGACCGTGCCGATGACCGCGCCGGCGCCCGGCTTGTTCTCGATCACGAAGGGCTGCTTCAGCGCCTCCTGCAATTGTTGGCCGATGGCCCTGGCGTAGATGTCGGCCGGTCCGCCCGCGCCGAACGGCACGATGATCCGGACAGGCTTGTTCGGATAGGACTGCGCGAGCGCAGCCGCCGACACGGCAAGCGATGCCGCGACGGCGAGGCCGGCTATTTTTCCAAGATGTCTTGCAAGACGCATGATGGTTCTCCCCAGGATCGGCCGCTCGGGCGGCGCTTGTTCAGGCAATCTTGTTTTCGAGCACGCCGATTCCGGCGATCTCGATCCTGACCACGTCTCCGGCGACCAGGAATTTCGGCGGCGTGAAGCCGATGCCGACGCCGACCGGCGTGCCGGTGGCGATGATGTCGCCCGGCTCCAGCGTGATGTAGGCGGAAATCGTCGAGATCAGCGTCGGGATGTCGAAGATCAGGTCGGCGACCGTCGCGTCCTGGCGCAACTCGTCATTGACCCAGGTCCTGAGCTGGAGCTTGCGCGGATCGGGCGCCTCGTCGGCCGTCATCACCGCCGGGCCCATCGGGCAGAAGCCGTCGATGCCCTTGCCGAGCACCCATTGCCGGTGCTTCTGCTGCAGCAGCCGCGAGGTCACATCGTTGACGATGGTGTAGCCGAAGACATGGTCGAGCGCCCGGTCCTTCGCGATGCCGCGTCCGCCCGTCCCGATCACCACGGCGAGTTCACCCTCGTAATCGACCGAGTTCGTCGTATCGAGATGGCCGGGGATGTCGTCGCCCGGCCCGATCACGGCCGAAGGCGGCTTGGTGAAGACGACGGGCGCTTCCGGAACCACCTCCTTGGCGGTCGAGTCGAAGCCGCTTTTCGCGAATTCGGCGGCATGCTCGTGATAGTTCTTCCCGACGCAGAAGACGTTGCGCGCCGGGCGCGGGAAGGGGGCGAGCAGCGTCACCGCGCCGAGCGCAAGCCTGGGGGCGGCCGCCGCCCATTTGGTCAACCGCGCGACGCCATCCGCGCCCAACGCGCAGGCTTCCGCCATCGTCTTTGGCGCGCCATCGACCTGCGAAAGGTCACTCAGGGCGTCGCCGTCCAGCACGCCGAGATGGCCATTTTTGTTATTTTTGTCAGCTGTTTGGCGGAAGGTGACGAGCTTCATGATCTGGACCTGTCAGGCAGGAGGCGGCAATCGCCGGGCCTCATAGGGGTAATCCGGCCAGTCCAAATCTGTCAACCAATCAGAAAATTGGTTTACCAATACGGTTGTGGCAAGGCCTCGGGGGTGGCTCGATACCCGCCTTGCCATTCCGGAGCGCGGTGAAGCCGTGAATCGGAATGACAGTTGGGCATCAGCGCCCGAGCAGGTTGCTGCGGACCCGCTCCAGATGCCCGAGCAGCGCGACCTCCGCCCTGGCCGCGTCGCGGCCCTGCAGAGCCGCCACGATGGCGTGGTGCTCGCGCCGATAATGCTCGCGCCGTTCGGCGCTCAGGCTGCGGCGTTTCAGTTCGCCCCATTCGGTCAGGTCGCGGGCGCGGGTGATCATGGCGTAGAGCTCGATCACCAGCCGGTTATGCGTCGACTTCGCGATCGCCTGGTGCAGGGCCGCGTCCCAGCGCTCGAATTCCTCGAAGCTGTCGGCCGCGTCGCCCTCCCGGATGCATTCGTCGAAGCGGGCGAAATCAGACTGGTCGGCGTTGATCGCGGCAAGTTGCGCCAGTTGCGGTTCCAGCAGGAGACGCGCCTCCATGATTTCGGCCGGGCTCGCCGCCGGCGGGCCGGGCGTCACGTCATTGGCGGCCTGCGCCGGCTCGATTTCCCGGACATAGGTGCCGCTGCCGATGATCCGCGTCACCGCCCCGCCGCTTTCCAGCACGGCCAGCGCATCGCGCACCGCCGAACGCGGCACGCCGAGCTGCTCCGACAGGGCCCGCTCCGTCGGCAGCTTGCCGTTGGCGCGCCAGGCGCCCGAGCGGATGCCGCCGATGATGAAGTCCCGGACTCGCTGGTCGTGCCGTATGCTCGTGCTCATGCCGCGCCGTTCGATCGTGCCGCCGCCCTGCCGCGACCGCGATTGGTTTACCAATTTCAGTCGCCAAGACAAGCTCTTTCTCGCGAAATCCCCGGCCAGCCGCTACGGCCGGCCAAGCGCCGCCTTGCAACAATGAATTGGTTGACAGCTCGCAAACCAATGGTCACGTTTGGAACCAACGAGGCGCAGGCAAGCGCCCGACCAGGGAAACGTCCCAAGGAAACGTCCGATGACAACCGCAACGCGCCGCATCCGCAGCGCCGTCACACGATTGCGCCCGTGAGCCAGGCGACCATGGCTCCGGCGACGATGCCCGATGCCGGCGCGACGCGCCGGCCTGCCGGCCTGTCCTCGGCTCGCCCGCCCTCGCGGCTGGCGCGCATCTTCAGCCTCGAGCGCATCGTCATGGGCGCGGCGATCGCGGCGCTGTTCATTCTCGTCGTCTTCCCGCTCTGCTTCCTGCTGATCGGCAGCGTCTGGAGCGAGGGCCGCTTCACGCTGGAGTATTTCCACGAGGCGCTGACCGGCCGTCTCTATCTGCAGGCGCTGCTCAACTCGCTGATGCTAGGGGCCTGGACCGGGCTGTTCAGCCTGCTGCTCGGCCTGCCGCTGGCCTGGGCCGTGGCGCGCACCAATGTGCCGGGCAAGGGCCTGATCACGCTGACCGCCAACCTGTCCTATCTCTCGCCGCCCTTCCTGACCGCGATCGCCTTCGTCAACCTGTTTGGCCCCAATGCCGGACTGATCAACGCCTTCTTCCGCGACGTGGTCGGGATACCCTGGCTCGGCTTCAACATCTTCTCGATGTCGGGCCTCGTGCTGGTCACGGTGCTGCATACGTTTCCATACGTGTTCCTGCTGGCGTCGAGCGCGCTGCAATCGGTCGATGCGTCCTACGAGGAGGCCGCCCAGATTCTCGGCGCGAGCAAGTTCCGCACGGTGCTCTCGATCACGACGCCGCTGGTGATGCCGGCGATCCTGTCGGGCGTGCTGCTCGCCTTCGTCAATGCCATCGCGCTGTTCGGCTCACAGGCGATCATCGGCCTGCCCGGCCGGATCGTGACGCTCCCGACCCGAATCTACTCGCTGTTCGATTTTCCGGCGCAATATGCGCTCGCCTCGGCCCTGTCACTGCTCTTCGTCGTCATTACGGTCGCGGCGCTCTACATCCAGCGCGCCTATCTCGCCAAGCGTTCCTTTGTGACGCTCGGCGGCAAGGGCGCAAGGCCGCAACTGATGGATCTCGGCTGGGCGAAGTGGCCGCTCTTCGGCTTCTGCGTCGTGGTCTTCTTCGTCTCGATCATCCTGCCCTACGCCACGCTGATCGCGGTTTCGATCTCCAAATCCTGGGGCCTGAATTTCTGGCAGGGCCTGACGCTCGAACATTACCGTTTCGTACTGTTCGACTACGACGTGACGCAGCGCGCCATCGTGAACTCGTTGGGGCTTGCCATCGTCGCCGCCACCATCGCGGTGTTCCTCGGCGCGATCATCGGCTGGATCGACATCCGCACCCAGATCCCCGGACGAAAGTTCCTCGACTATGCCGCGCTGGTGCCGCTCGGCCTGCCCGGCATCGTCATGGCGGTGGCGCTGATCCAGTTCTGGCTGACCATGCCGATCGCGCTCTATGGAACGCTGACGATCCTGCTGCTGGCCTATGTCGGGCGCTACATCCCGCTCGGCGTGCGCGCCGCCAACACCTCGCTGCGCCAGATCGACCCGACGCTGGAGGAAAGCGCCCGCATCCTCGGCGCAAGCTGGGGCCATACGCTGAAGGAGATCACCCTGCCCCTGATGCGGCCGGGCCTCTTCGCCGGCTGGCTGCTCGTCTTCGTGCCGGTGATCCAGGAGTTGTCCGCCTCGATCCTGCTGTTCTCGTCGAGTTCAATGACCTTGGCGGTCGCGATCTACAACCTCTACGAGACCGGCTACACCGAACCCGTCGCCGCGCTGGCCATGACCAACATGGCGATCATCACCGTCGTCATCATCATCGCCCGCAAGATCGGCGGCGGCCAGATCGGCCGCAAGGATGACGGAAAGTCGGGCGACAGTGTCCCGCAGGGAGGAACCGCCTGATGGCCGGGATCACGATCCAGAACCTGTCGAAAAGCTATGGCGGGCGTCACGTCCAGATGCCGGCGCTGTCGGACCTCAACCTTAACATCGCCGACAACCAGTTCATCACGCTGCTTGGCCCCTCCGGCTGCGGCAAGACAACGACGTTGCGCTGCATAGCCGGCTATGTGACGCCCGACACAGGCTCGATCCATGTCGACGACCGGCTCTTGTCATCGCCGCAGGGCGTCGTCTCGCCCGAGGCGCGCGGCATGGGCATGGTTTTCCAGAACTACGCCGTCTGGCCGCACAAGACCGTCCATGAGAACATCGCGTTCGGCCTGAAGCTGCGAAAGCTCTCGGCCCAGCAGGTTCGCGACAAGGTCGAACAGGCGCTGGTTCTGGTGAACCTGAAGGGGCTGGAAGCGCGCTACCCGAACGAACTCTCCGGCGGCCAGCAGCAGCGCGTCGCGCTCGCCCGCTCGCTGGTGGTCCAGCCCGACATCCTGCTGCTCGACGAGCCGCTCTCCAATCTCGATGCAAAACTGCGTGAAAAAATGCGCTCCGAATTGAAGCAGCTCCAGCGCCGCACCGGCATCACCTTCATCTATGTCACGCATGACCAGTCCGAGGCGCTGGCCCTGTCGGACCAGATCGCGGTGATGCATGGCGGCCGGCTGCAGCAGTTCGGCTCGCCCTTCGAGGTCTACACGAAGCCATCGAACCGCATCGTCGCGGACTTCATGGGGCTGGTGAATTTTGTCCCCGGCCGCGTCGCCGCGATCGACGGCGGACAGGCCTCAATCGAGGGCGAAGGCGGGCTCAGACTTCAGGCCGCGACGCCGGCCGGCGCTGCGCCGGGCACGGAGGTCGATATCGCGGTCAGGCCCGAAAACATCACGCTCGCGGCCGGCGGCGGCACGCCGGGCGCGGGTGTCATCCGCGAGCGCGTCTTCCTCGGCAATATCTGCGAATACACGGTCGCGCTGCCCGGCGGCGCGTCGCTTCGCGTCCAGACCCACCCGCTGCAGCAATTTTCGGAGGGCGCGGCGGTGACCGTTACGGTCGACGCCAGCCAGTGCAGCATCTTTCCGCGCGAGCCGGTCAAAGCCGACCGTGCCGCCGCCTGATCAGGAGATTCTTGGCATGAACCAGCATGTGACGCCCGCCACGGTCCAGTCGCAGGAGCATTGGACCAAGAAGGGCAGCGATGTCGATCTCTTCCTGTTCGAGAAATTCGTCGACAAGCCCACAGACGAGAAGGGCACCATCCTGTTCGTCCACGGCTCGTCCATGGCTTCGCAGCCGACCTTCGACCTGCAGGTGCCGGGCCGGCCCGATTCCTCGGTGATGGATTGGTTCGCCAAGCAGGGCTACGACTGCTGGTGCGTCGACATGGAGGGCTATGGCCGCTCGACCAAGACGCGCGACATCACCAGCAACATCGCCGACGGCGCCGACGATCTCGAGGCGGCGGCCGACTACATCACAAGCTTACGCGGCAACGGCCCGTTCTTCATGTACGGCATCTCGTCTGGCGCGCTGCGGGCGGCGGCCTTCGCCGAGCGCCGGCCCCATCAGGTGCGCCGGCTGGCGCTCGACGCCTTCGTCTGGACCGGCGAGGGCGCGCCGACGCTTGAGGAGCGCAAGAAGAAGCTGCCGCAGTTCCAGGCGATGAAGCGCCGGCCGATCGACCGCGCCTTCGTGCATTCGATCTTCAACCGCGACCATCCCGGCACCGCCGACCACGCCACCGTCGAGGCCTTCGCCGACGCGATCCTGGCGCTCGACGATTCGATGCCGACGGGAACCTATGTCGACATGTGCTCGCGCCTGCCGCTGACCGACCCGGCCAGGCTGACCATGCCGACTCTGATCATGCGCGGCGAATATGACGGCATCGCCGCGTTCGACGATCTGGCGAAGTTCTTCGCGGCCCTGCCCAACCCCGACAAGCAATTCATCGTGATGAAGGGCATCTCGCACGCCTCGTTCCAGCAGAAGAACTACAAGATGTGCTACCATATCTTGCGCAGCTTCTTCGAACAGCCCGAGCCGATTTATACGGGGGAGTGAAAACCTGTGACGACCTCAGCCCTCATCCTGAGGAGCCGCGCAAGCGGCGTCTCGAAGGATGCTCCAGGAGGTTCCGGTGAGCACTGGAGCATCCTTCGAGACGCGGTCTTCGACCGCTCCTCAGGATGAGGGCGGAGGGTGATTGTTTCCGGGCGACGAGCGGGGAGCCAACCCGGCCGACGCCTCTCATGCACAACCGATCTGGGAGGATCGCCATGAACACGCCGATACTGCTGAAAGCCGCCCTCGCCGCTGCGGTGACGCTAGCGCTGTCCGGAACCGCCCTCGCGCAGGACAAGGTCGATGTCGAGGCCGCCAAGAAGGAGGGCAAGGTCGTCTGGTACACCTCGACCCCGGTCGAGACCGGCCAGAAGATCGCCAAGATGTTCGAGACGAAATATGGTGTGAAGGTCGAGATGTTCCGCTCCGGCGGCTCGGCGATCCTGCGCCGCTTCCTGCAGGAACATCAGGCCAAACGCATCAATGCCGACCTGCTGACGACGTCCGACCCGGCAGCGGCCGCCGAACTGGGCGACCAGGGCATGTTCGTAGCCTTCAAGCCGGTGAACTTCGACAAGGTTCCGGATGGCGCCAAGGATCCTAACGGCAACTACATCGCCCAGCGGCTGAACATCATCACGATCTATGTGCGCAGCGACAAGATCGCCGCCGCCGATATTCCGCGCACCTGGGATGCGCTGCTCGACCCGAAATACAAGGGCAAGCAGGTGATGACCGACCCGTCCTTCACCTCGCTGCAGCTCTCCGTCGTCGGCATGAACGCCAAGCAGAAGGGCTGGGGTTATTATGAGAAGCTTCGGGCCAACGACATCATGATCGTGCAGAGCAACCAGCAGGTCTCCGACATGATCAAGCGCGGCGAGCGGGTGATCGCGGCCGGCGCGCTCGATTCCTACGCGGCCGAGGACCGCAAGGACGGCCACCCGATCGAGACGGTCTATCCCAGCGACGGCACCTATGTGATCCCTTCGCCGACATCTGTCGTGAAGGGCTCGCCGAACCCCAACGCCGGCAAGCTCTTCGCCGAGTTCATGATCAGCGACGAGGTGCAGGCGCTGTTCCCGCAGGAAGGCTCCTATGCCGCCCGCAGCGACATGGCACCGCCCGCGGGCAGCCCGGCGGTGAAGGACATCAAGCTGATCTCGGTCGACTACGACTACCTCCGCAAGTCGGGGCCGGGCGTGAAGAAGAAGTTCAACGAGATTTTCCAGTGAGAGGCGGGGCTCCCGTCATTTTTCACTGAAGCACCGCCGTCATCCCGGACAAGCAGCGTCAGCCGCGCCGATCCGGGACGACGGCGTGGTTTCGACTGACAAGGAATCACCCCCATGCAGACCCGCCACCTCGGCCCGCTAAAAGTCTCCGCCATCGGGCTCGGCTGCATGAGCATGACGCCGATCTATGGCGATCCCGACCCGGCCGAGGCAGCCGCCACCATCCACCGCGCCGCCGAGCGTGGCGTGACCCTGATCGACACGGCGGACGCCTATAATTTCGGGGCGAACGAGGAGCTGGTCGGCAAGGCGGTCTCATCCATTCGCGACCAGAGCTTGCGCGACAAGGTCGTGCTCGCGACGAAATTCGGCAACATCCGGCTGCCGGACGGAACCGCCGAGGTCAACGGCAAGCCCGACTATGTTCCGCAGGCATGCGACCTCAGCCTGAAGCGGCTCGGCGTCGATCACATCGACCTGTATTACGCCCACCGCATCGACCCGGGCGTGCCGATCGAGGAGACCGTCGGCGCGATGGCGCGCCTGGTCGAGGCCGGAAAAATCCGCCATCTCGGCCTCTCGGAAGCCTCCGCCGCGACATTGCGCCGTGCCCATAGCGTGCATCCAATCGCGGCGCTCCAGACCGAGTATTCGCTCTGGACGCGCGATCCTGAAGGCGAGCTGCTCGCGACCTGCGAGGAGCTCGGCATCGGCTTCGTCGCCTACAGCCCGCTCGGCCGGGGATTTCTCACCGGCACGATCGACAGCCTCGACACGTTGGGAGCCAAGGATCGCCGCCGCGACATGCCGCGCTTCCAGGGCGAGAACCTGACGCAGAACCTCGCCATGCTGGCGACGCTGCGCGAGGCTGCGGCAGGACAGGGCTGCACGCCGGCGCAACTCGCCATCGCCTGGCTGCTTTCGCGAAAGCCTTTCGTCGTGCCGCTGCCGGGCTCCAAGCAGCGCCGCTGGCTCGAGCAGAACGCGGATGCGGTGGCGCTGTCGGTTCCGCCCGCCGTGCTGGCGAAGCTCGACGCCGCCTTCGCGCCGGGCCGGACGGCCGGCACGCGCTATCCCGCCGCCCAGATGAAGCGCGTCGGCATCTGAGCGCACGACCCGCATGACCGCATGCGGCGCGGCGCATGGACGGCCCGGCCGATCGCTGCTCAAACTGCCGCCTTTGCCGGCTTTCGCGCCGGCGGCACAGGAGCAGCAGGGATGAAGGTGGCCATCGTCGGGGCGGGCGCGATCGGAGGCGTCGTCGCCTGGCATCTGCGCAAGGCCGGGCAGGACCCGGTCGTCGTGGCGCGCCCCTCGACTGCAGCGCTGCTCTCTAGCGAAGGCCTGACGCTGGACACCGGCGGCACATCCGAGACGCTGGCCATCCGCGCCACGAGCGATGTGGCCGCGCTCGGGCCGCAGGACCTCGTCATGGTGGGCTACAAGGCGCATGACTGGGCCAGTGGGCTCGATCTGCTCAGGCCGCTGGTCGGACCCGACACCCTCGTCGTCCCGATGCTGAACGGCATCCCGTGGTGGTATCTCGACGGGCTCGATTCGCGCTTCGGCGACCGGCGGCTCGCCGCGGTCGATGCCGATGGTGCGCTGGCGGCCGCGATCCCGACCGCCAACGTGCTCGGCTGCGTCGTCTATGTCGGCTCCAACCGCCCGGCCCCTAACCGCATCGACTGGAACGGCCGCAAGCGCCTGATCCTGGGCGAGCCCCTGTCGGCCGCGACGCAGCGCCTGCACGAGGTCGTGGACCTGCTCAAAGCCGGCGGCATCGACGCCGAGGCGACGGACGACATCCGCACGGCTGTCTGGCACAAGCTGCTCGGCAACGCCGCCTTCAATCCGATCTCGGCCGTCACGGCGGCGACGATCGACGCCATCGCGGGCGATCCGCCGCTGCGGGCGCTGGCCAAATCGATCATGAACGAGTGCATCGCAGTCGCGAGGTTGTTCGCGGTCACCGACCTCCCCGACCCCGACCAGCGCCTGCAGATGCCGCCGACCATGGTCGGGGTCAAGACATCGATGCTGCAGGACATGGAGGCGGGCCGGCCGCTGGAGCTCGGCGCGATCGTCTCCGCCATCTCCGAGCTCGGCCGCCGCACGCAGGTGCCGACGCCGCTGCTCGACGCCATCGACGCGCTTGCGGCCGCGAGCTGGCGTCAGCGCTGGGCCTCGATTCTCTAAGAGCCGATCCGCAGCGGCGCATGCAGCTTGCGCAGATAGGCGATCACCGACAGCGCCGTAATCCGCCCCGTCTTGGGGTTCTCGCTCGGGATATTGGCGATCGACATCGAAAAACTCGCCGAATCGGCATCGACCTCGATGGTGTGGGTGTTCCGGGTCAGCGCCGGATCGGCCCAGATCTCCAGCGTCGTGCGGTCGGGCCCGATCCCGGCCAGCGCCAGCGCCACGGCGACGTTGAGATTTGCGGGGAAGCCGACCGCCGCCTCGCGCGGCGTGCCGCTGAAGATGCGCAGCGGTTCGGTAATGTCCTCGATCGCGATGGCGTTCTCGATCAGATAGGGCGCGCCGACCAGCCCGCGCACCGGCTTGCGCGTGATCATCCGCACCGAGCGGATTTCGCCTTCGGCGGCGGCGGTGACGGCGTCGAGCCCCAGCAGCGCGCCGCTCGGCGCCACGATCTGCCCGCCATGCTCCCGCGCCAGCGCGATCAGATGCTCATGGCTCAGGATCGCGCCGACGCTGAGTACGATCACGGTCTTTCCCGCACGCAGGAACGGCTCGGCGATGGCCGGCAGAAGCGCGGCAGGCGCACATTCGACGACGATATCTGCCAGCGCTTCCAGCTCAGCGATGGCGACGACCGGCACCGGCCGCGCCAGATGCGACAGACGCTGGCCCGCCCTCTCTTTGTCGTGGGCGGACACGGCCGCCAGCACGCAGCCGGGAAGCCCGGCATCGAGCGCCTCGGCCACACGCAGGCCGACCGCGCCGAGACCGGCAATGGCAATGCGGGTGGGAGACGGCCGGGCCATGACGACATCCTGATCTTGCGGAGATGCGGGCTGAACCCGGGCACTCACGCCCGTTTCCCGATTCTCACATCGAGATGGCGCCATCAATGCCCGTGATCAACATCCGGCGCGAGGCTCGCCTCACGACGCCGGCTGCCGGCGATAGCCGATGCCCGCCATGCGCCGGAACCGCCACGCCCAGCGGCCGGGCCAGAGCAGGTCGGCGATCATGGCGATCACGATCCAGCGGAACCAGGTCGCGAATCCGTTGGAAAGCCCCTGCGGCTCGGCGTAGCCGCCGACCCAGCCATCCTGCCGGCGCACGCCCTCGGTCACGTCGGCAAAGCCGCCATCCGCGTTCTGGAAATCGAGCAACGCCTCCAGCATGGACAGGCACCAGCGCTCGATCTCCGGGCGGCGATGGTCGAGCAGGGCGTGGCCGTGGACGAGCACATCGACGGCGTCGACATCGATGCAGGCGCTGTCGATCGCGGGCGGCAGGGTCAGGCAGTGGTCGATCGCCCGCTCCTGATGGGGCAGCGGCCGCCCGGTCGCGTACCAGAGATGGAAATTGTGCATCGAACCGGCGAAGGCATGCAGGAGTTTCTGCGGGTCGGAAAGCTGACCGACGCCCCAGAACCGGTCGATGGCTCTTGAAGCCGGTCATGCCAGGCGAAGAGCTGTTCGAGTGCGGCCGTGACCCGGGCCTTCAGCGCAGTGTCGACATGCTGCGCCATTAGCAGCCAGAAGCTGCCGAGATTGACGATGTTGTTGCCCTCCTGCCGGGGGTCGCGCAGATCACGCTGGCTCAGCCAGAAGCCGAGTTCGGCCGGGTCGAGCAGCGGTCTTGCGAAGGCGAGTTCCGGCTTGCGGGCAGGATCGAGCACCGCGATCGCGCCCAGCGTGTAGTTGGTGACGTGGAAGTCGATATAGCGCCAGGTCTCGGTGCGGTCGGTCTTCTTGAAGACCTCCGCGTCGCGCATGCCGGCAATCCGGAAGCGGCCGTCGGGCAGGCGCGCACGCGCGAACCAGTCGACCAGCGTCGTCCGCTCGGCCGGCGACCAACCGTCGAGGCCTCCTAGCAGACCAAGCGCGTTGACGCCATTATAGCTGCCGGGCAGCAGCATGCCGGGCCATTCTCCGACATCGTGATGGGCGCTGATCCGCAGCACGCCGCGCGGCTCACCCTGCACCTGCATGGAGGCGAGCCAATCCAGCGTACGCAAGGGCGAGCATCGCCGTATTGGGGCTCGACAGCCCGCCAAAGGCCGGCAGGCCGGCAAGATCGAGCCCCGCATTGATCGCCCCGAAGGAGCGATCATAGAGCCAGCGCCAGACGACGTAGCCGGCGACATCGGGCGTCACCACCGGCAGGAAGATCGCGAGCCGAAAGAAGAGATTGCCGCGTCTGAGCAGCGTCGAGTCGAGCAGCGTGGCGAAACCGAGCGCGAAGGCGAGGTTCGCGACCACCGAGAGCACTGTGTAGAGCAGCGTTCGCGCCAGCGCGCATCTGCTCGGCTTCGACGACAATCCGCTCAATCCATGGGTCGCGCCCTGGCTGTCCTCCGTGCGGATTCCCTATCAGGCCTATGGCGAGGCGGTCATCATGCGCATGATGGACCCCGACACGCCGCGCCGGATCATCCTTCCCCACGAAATCGTCGACCGGTCCCGAGGTTCCAACAATTAACGCGACAATCGTTGGCCGGCCTGGATGAAGCGCAGCGGATCGAGCGGCTTGTCGGCCAGCCGCGTCTCGTAATGCAGATGCGGCCCGGTCGAGCGGCCCGTCGAGCCGACCCGGCCGATGATCACGCCGAAGGGCACGATGTCGCCCTGCTTGACCTCGAAGGCGTTGAGATGGGCGTAGCGCGTCGTCAGCCCGTTGCCATGGTCGAGCTCGACGAGATTGCCGTAGCCCCCGGCGACCTCGGCGCGCAGCACCTTGCCGGTCCCGGCCGCATAGACCGGCGTGCCGGTTTCGCCGCGAAAATCCATGCCGGAATGCATTGCGGTAGCCCCCGTGAACGGGTCCGAACGCGCGCCGAAATTGCTCGTCGTGCTGTCGTCGCCGTCGAGCGGACGACGCAGCGGCACCAGCGCGGCGAGTTCGCGCCAGCGGCCGAACTGCGCCTGCGCCGGCCCGAGTTGCAGCACCGCATGCTCGAAGCTGCCGGGCTTGAACGCGGCCGAGACCGGGACGAATGGCCCGCCCGTGCCGGCTCGCGCCGCTGGCAGCCTCAGCTTGGCGACATCGAGGCCGATCTCCGTCAGCACCGCCTGCATCTCCTGCACGCGCGCGCCGTAGCGTGCGCCGATCAGCGAGATCTGCCGGTTCTGCGAGGCCGAGACGCGGTCGAGCGAGGCCGACAGCGTCGCGAGCCGGTCCGGCCGCGGCAGCGCTTCCGTGGCGCGCAGCAGGACCGCGGCCTGGGCACGCTGGCGCGCGGTGGCCGCCGGGTCGAAACGGTCAAAGATGCTGGCGGGGGCGAGCTGCGTGACGCGGCCGGGCGCCAGACCCTGCGCGCCCCGGGCCGGCGCCACCGGCTCGATGGCCGGCGCGGTCAGCGTGCCCAGCAAATTCTGACGCGCCTCTAGTTCAAGTTGACGAGCGACAATTTCTGCAAAGCCATCGTCCGGAGCGCTCTCACCGCCGCTTGGGTTTGCCGTTTGACGGCTCTGGCTCCATGCGGCGGCTATCAACTGGCGTTGCAATACCTTCTGTCGCTCGGCGGTTAACTGTAGAAGCAGCTCCTGTTCCTGCCTGAGCGAGGCGGTGATCGCGCGCTCCTCGACGAACCACCAGGTCGCGAGCCCGCCCCAGCCGAGACCGACGAGCGCCAGCAGCGCGAGCACGGGCGTCAGCCAGCGACGGCGCGACCGCGCCTTGGGACGGCGCTCCGGCGCTGGCTTGAGCTCGGCGGGCTCCTCGGCCCGCTGGCTCGTGCGCGACTTCAGGCGGACGGGTTGCATCGTCTTTCCAGACCCGAACGGCGGCTATCAGGCGCAATGATACACGAAACGCCCATCCTCCACCGCCACCGACGCCTCGGTCAGCTCCTTCTTGTCGAGCTGCAGGTTGAGGATCTGGCGCGAGAGCGCCGGCAGCATCGCATTGGTGATAATGTTGTCGATCATGCGGCCGCCCGAATCCGGGTCGGCGCATTGCGCGACGATCTGCGCGACCACCGCGTCGTCATAGCGGAAGGCCGCATTGTGGTTGTCGCGCAGGCGCTTGCCGATGCGGCCGAGCTGCAGCCGCACGATGCCGCCGAGCATGTCTGGCGAGAGCGGGTAGTAAGGAATGACCACGAGCCGGCCGATCAGCGCCGGCGGGAAGACCTTCAGCAGCGCCGGCCGCAGCGCCGCCGCCAGCTCCTCAGGATCGGGCCGGTGCGCCTCGTCGCCCGCCATCCGCATGATCTCGTCGGTGCCGACATTCGAGGTCAGGATGATCAGCGTGTTCTTGAAGTCGATCCGTCGGCCGGTGCCGTCCTCCATCACGCCCTTGTCGAAGACCTGGAAGAACAGCTCATGGACATCCGGATGCGCCTTCTCGATCTCGTCGAGCAGCACGACCGAATAGGGCTTGCGCCGCACGGCCTCCGTCAGCCGCCCGCCCTCGCCATAGCCGACATAGCCGGGAGGCGCGCCCTTCAGCGTCGAGACGGTGTGGGCCTCCTGGAACTCCGACATGTTGATGGTGATCATGTTCTGCTCGCCGCCATAGAGCGACTCCGCCAGCGCCAGCGCCGTCTCGGTCTTGCCCACGCCAGAGGGGCCGCACAGCATGAACACGCCGATCGGCTTGTTGGGATTGTCGAGCTTGGCGCGGCTGGTCTCTATGCGCTTGGAAATCATCGAGATGCCATGGCCCTGCCCGACGACGCGCTTGTTCAGCGTCTCGGCGAGGTTGAGCACGTTCTCGATCTCGTCCTTGACCATCCGGCCGACCGGGATGCCGGTCCAGTCCGAGACCACCGAGGCGACGGACTGCTCGTCGACATGGGCGTAGATCATGCGCTGCGCCGGATCGATCGCGCTCAGCGCGGCGAATTTCTCGCCCAGGCTCGCCCGGGCCGCGTCGGGATCGAGCGCCTCGGCAATGGCGGGCTCCGGCGTCGGCTCGGCTGCTTCCGCATCGACGGCGGCGGCGTCCGTCGCGGCAGCCTCGGTACCGGCCGGCTTCCCGGCCAGCCTGGCGCGCAGCTCCGTGATCTCCGCGACGATGGCGCGCTCGCTCTCGAAGGCGGAATTCAGCGCAACGAGCTTCTCCTGCTTCTCGGCGATTTCGACGTCGATCTCTGCGACGCGCTTGTCCGTCTCGCTGCCGAGATCGCGGTCCGAGAGCAGCGCCGCCTTCTCCTGCTCCAGCGCGGAAATGCCGACGCGCACATCCTCGATCGCGGCCGGCGTCGCGCTCTGACTGATCGCGACGCGGGCGCAGGCGGTGTCGAGCAGGCTGACCGCCTTGTCGGGCAGTTGCCGGGCCGGGATGTAGCGGCTGGAAAGCTGGACGGCGGCAACGATCGCCGCATCCGAGATGCGGACCTTGTGGTGCTTCTCCATCGGCGCGATCAGGCCGCGCAGCATGGTGCAGCAGCGCGCCACATCGGGTTCATCGACATTGACCGGCTGGAAGCGCCGGGTCAGCGCCGGATCCTTCTCGAAGTACTGGCGGTACTCCGACCATGTCGTCGCGGCGATGGTCCGAAGCGTGCCCCGCGCCAGAGCTGGCTTGAGCAGATTGGCCGCATCGCCCGTGCCGGCCGGCCCGCCCGCGCCGATCAGCGTATGCGCCTCGTCGATGAACACGATGATCGGCGTCTTGGCATTCTTGACCTCGTCGATCACCGATTTCAGCCGGTTCTCGAACTCGCCCTTGATGCCCGCACCGGCCTGCAGCAGCCCGAGATCGAGCGACAGCAGCCGCACGTTGCGCAGCGCCTCGGGCACGTCGCCGGCCACGATG
>JBKJSB010000179.1:0-8517 GCA_046593015.1 Allobosea sp. | reverse complement strand
CCGGCGACTGGGAGGGTTGGCGCGCCGCCGCGCGCCAGCTCGTCCTGCCGGCCTTCACCATGGCGCTGTTCGTCGTCGCCATGGTGAAGGCCGGCAGGACGAGCTGGCGCGCGGCGGCGCGCCAACCCTCCCAGTCGCCGGCCAGCGCGAAGTCGATCAGCAGGAAGCCGGTGACGAGCGGAGGCGGCGAGGTGAAGATGTCGACGCGGCCGGTCGGGTCCGGCGCCCAGCCCAGCAGGTAGTAGAAGGCGTAGATCAGCAGCAGCCCCGAGACGAAGGTCGGCACGCAGACGCCGAGCGCGCAGATGAAGCGCACGAGATGATCTATCCCTGAACCCTGCTTCAGCGCCGCCGCGACGCCGAGGGGAATCGCGGTGAACAAGGCGATCAGCAGCGCCGAAAACGTCAGCTCCAGCGAGGCCGGCAGCCGGTTGCGCAGATCGTTCAGCACCGGCTGGCCGGTGGTCAGCGAGCGGCCGAGATTGCCGGTCCCGACATCGCCGAGATAGCGCACGAGCTGTTCGGGCACCGGCTTGTCGAGGCCCATAGACTTGCGGATCAGCTCGATCTCCTCCTTGCCCGCGGTGGGGCCAGACGCGAAGAACACGGCCGGATCGCCCGGCAGCACCCGCATCAGCAGGAAGGTGAAGACCAGAACGCCGAACAAGGCCGGCAGCGACGAGAGGAAGCGCCGCCCGGCGCGTCTGGCGGTGATGGCGAGTTGGGACATGGCTATTGGGCTCGCACCGAATTCACACCCTCGCCGTCATCCCGGACAAGCGGCGAAGCCGCGCCGCTCCGGGATCCATCATAGGGCGCTGTCGTGCCTTACGATGGATCCCGGAGCTCCGCTTCGCTGCGTCCGGGATGACGGCGGTGGTTTGGATGGCCGATGACCTCACTTCCGGCTCAGGTCGCGGAAGTCGATCTGGCGGTGGAACTGGTAGACATAGCCCTCGACCGAGGTCTGCATCACCGCATCCTGGGACGGCTGCCAGAGCGGGATCTGCGGCATCAGCTCGAAATGCCTCGTGTTCAGGTCCTTGCCATAGGCGGCATATTTCGCCGCATCGGGCTCGAAGCGGGCGGCCTGCGCCCATTCGGTGACCTGCGGATCGTTCAGCGACGAGTAGTTCCAGCGGATCGGGCCGATGTAGAAGTTGCGGTAGAAGTAGTCCATCGAGGGCAGCCAGGCGACGATGCCCTCGGTGAAGAACGGCACCTTCTTCTCGTTGATCAGCGTCGACATCTGCGCGTCCGGCAGCTTCTGGATGTCGACCTTGATGCCGATCTTGGCGAGCGATTCCTTCAGGAGCGCCGCCATCGGCTCGGCCGTGCCGGCCTGCCCGACATTGAAGGAGAAGGTGGTCGAGAAGCCGTCCGGCATGCCCGCCGCCGCGAGCAGTTTCTTCGCCGCTTCCAGATCGGTCTTCACCGGCTGCGGAATCGGGAAGATCGCGCCCGTCGGGGCTTTCCCGTCGGCCCATGTCGCGCCGTAGAGCGGCGCGCCGCGTCCAAACAGCGCCGCCTTGAACATGTCCTCATAGGGCAGCGCGGCGGCGATCGCCTTGCGGACCTCGACCTTGTCGAAGGGCGGCGTCTGGTTGTTGAACGAGACGAAGGTGATGGCGTTGTATTGCGGCGTCGAGACGACCTTGAGCTTGCCCTTCTTCTCCAGATCGGCGGCGTCGGTCGCCTGCAGGTCGATGACGATGTCGGCGTCGCCCTTCTCGACCAGATTGGCGCGGGTGGCGGCCTCGGGGATCGTCTGGGTGATGATGCGCTTGAAGCCGGCAGGCTTGTCGGCCGAGCCGCGGTTCCAGTCCGGGTTCCTGCGCAGGATCGTGGTCTCGCCGGGCTTGAAGCTCTCGATGATGTAGGCGCCCGAGCCGGCGGTGTTCTCCTTCAGCCAGGCCAGAGCCCAGGGGTCCTCGGCCGTCGCCTTCGACTTGGCGAGCTTGGAGTTGAAGATGATGGGATAGACCACGGCAAGGTTGGCGAGCGCCAGCTTGTCGGGCTTGGGCAGCGTGACCTCGAAGGTGTGGGCGTCGACGACCTTGAACTGGTCGGCGCTGGTCAGCGAGCCGGTCAGGAGCTGGCCCTTGCCGAGCACGTTTGCGGTCACCGCGCGGTCGAGCGACCATTTCACGTCCTCGGCCGTCACCGGAGCGCCGTCGTGGAACTTGGCGTCCCTGCGCAGCTTGAAGGTGATCTTCAGCCCGTCGGGGCTGACGGTGTAGCTCTCGGCCAGCTCCGGCTTGAAGGTGTCGAGATCGAAGACCCATTTGCCGTCGAGTTGCTTCTTGCCGAAGGAGAGCAAGCGGTCATAGGTCAGGAGCGACAGGCCGAAGGCCTCGCGCGTCGAGCCGGGGATGTTGGGGTCGAGCGTGTTGATCGCCGCGCCGGTGACATGGCGCAGCGTCTCGGCGCGGGTCTGGGCCAGCGCCGGCAGCGCGGTGGAGGCCAGCAGCGCGGCAGCGAGAAGGCTTGTCCTTGCGGTGGTCATGGTCGTTCCCCTGTTTTGTCGGCCTGATCGGCAGATTGGTTCCGGACGGGACCGGATGCAAGCGTCGCGCCATGGCTTTCCCTAGACCCTCATCCTGAGGAGCCGCGAAGCGGCGTCTCGAGGGATGCTCCAGATGCCTCCGGAGCCTGCTGGAGCATCCTTCGAGACGCGCTCCTGCGGAGCGCTCCTCAGGATGAGGACATTGGCTGGCGCAGCACGGCCTGCGGCACGTCATAGGCCTGGAACGCGGCCCAGTGCGCCTCGACATCGGCGCAAAACAGACCGCGAGTAATGCCGGAAACGAGCTTGGGCACGGCCGTCGTCATCGCGTTGATCGAGGAGCCCGACGCGCCGAAACTCATTGTCGAGGCGATGGTGAAGAGGTGGATGTCGGAGAGCCATGGCGTCAGGCCCGGCGTCTTCTCGCTCAGCGCATAATCGTCGGCGAGATAGGGAAAGCGGCCGAGGCGCTCATCGCGCTCATGCTCGGGAGGCTGGTAGCGATCGGCCCAGGAGGCAATGTTGCCGGCCGCGCGCGCGAGTTCCGGCCGCGCGCCTGCGTCGATGTCGATGCCGGTCGCGCCGATCACGAAATCGACCAGGATCGGCCCCGCCGCGGTCGCGAGCTCGACGCCTTCGGGCGCATGCATCGCGCTGACGACGGGCGCGCCGAGATGCAGCGTGAAGG
The DNA here is from genome assembly GCA_046593015.1 of Allobosea sp. Taxonomy (GTDB): domain Bacteria; phylum Pseudomonadota; class Alphaproteobacteria; order Rhizobiales; family Beijerinckiaceae; genus Allobosea. Next base: position 5,323 of record JBKJSB010000179.1, on the reverse strand, counting down.
CCGCGTGGCTGGCGCAGCGATCATAGGTCGCCTGCGGAAAGCCCTCGCGCATCGCCAGGATGGCGCTCATGAAGCGCCAGCGCCAGGCATCGTCGAGGTCGCTGAAATGGCGCAGGAAGCCCCGGAAGGTCAGCCAGCGATAGGGCTGGATCACCTGCGGCTCGCGCCGGCGGCAAAGCAGATGAACTTGAGCCGCGCCCGCCTCGAGCGCGGTCGCGGCGTTGTCGAAGGCGGACGCGCCTGCCCCGATCACCGCGACGCGCTTGCCCGCAAGCGCGGCGAAGTCGATCGACTGGGCGGAATGCGCGCGCCTGTGCGGCGGCAGCGCCTCGATGGCCGGCGGCAGGGTCCAGTCGCCCATGCCTTCCTGGCCGGTGGCGAGCACGACCTTGCGGGCATGCAGCGTTTCGCTCCCGTCAGCCGTCCTGACCGTGACCGCGACCAGCCCGGCCGACGGCGCGAGATCGACCACCTCGCAGCCGTTGCGCACCGGGATGCCGACGACATGGCGGAACCAGGCGAGATAGTCGGCCCAGTGGCCCTTGTCGATCAGGCCGAGCGTAAGCCAGCTTTCGACGCCGAACTTCGCCTCGTGCCAGGACTGGTAGGTCAGGCTTGGGACATCGAGGTCGGGGCCGGTGAAGTCTTTCGGACTGCGCAAGGTGTGCATGCGCGCATAAGAGCGCCACGGACCCTCCTGCCCGGCCGCCGCCTTGTCGAGCACGAGAATGTTCTGGACCTGCGAGCGCAGCAGCCCGAATGCGGTGGCCAGCCCGGACTGGCCGCCGCCGACCACGATGACGTCGAAAGCGGGTTTCCCGTCAGGCCCCTCGACAGGCACGAGCCAAGGCGCGCGCGGATGCGCGATCCGGGCGAGGTCGTTCGCGATCCGGCTTTCGAGAACCGACAGGCCGTCATGTTTCATGGGTGGCGTCTCATGCAGCGATCATGCCGGAAATCGTCGTAGCGGCAAGACGCAGCCGATCCCCTCCCCCCGCTCTTGCGGTGGGGAGGGTTAGGGTGGGGGGCGGTTCGACCGGGTACGCGCGAATTCATTTGTTTCACCCGGTCGGACCGCCCCCCATCCCGGCCTTCCCCACCGCAAGAGCGGGGGGAAGGAGAAGGTGGCGCTCACGCCGCAAAGCCTTGCTCACGCCGCAAGCCAGCCGCCATCGACGGGCAGCGTCGTGCCAGTGACGAACGATGCATCATTGCTGGCGAGATAGAGCACCGCATGGGCGACCTCGTCGGCAACGCCGAAGCGCTTCATCGCGTGGCGGTTGCGGGAGGCTTCCCGGACCGGCTCCGGCTCGGCATGGCGGGCGAAGCTGCGCCGCAGCATGGCCGTGTCGATCGCGCCGGGCGCGACCGCGTTCACACGGATGCCGTCCGCCGCATAGTCCAGCGCCATCGTCCGGGTCAGGCTCAATATTGCGCCCTTGGCGGCGATATAGGCGCTGTTGCCGCGCCCGCCGGCGAGCGCCAGTTGCGAGGCGAAGGTCACGATCGCGCCGCCGGCCTGGCGCTGCATCACCGGGATCACCGCCTTCGCGAACAGGAACGTGCCGCCGACATTGGCGCGGAAGACGGCGTCCCAGTCCTCGGGCGCGGTCGTCGTCACCGTGCCGCCGCAGGAGAAGCCGGCCGCCGTAACCAGAATGTCGATGCGGCCGAACCGCGCCAGCACCGTCTCCACCACACCGTCGGCGAAGCCCGGCAGGCCGACATCGCCGGTCTGGACGAGCGCGGCGCCGCCGGCCGTCGCGATCTGCGCCATGGTCTCGCCAGCGCCCGCCTCGTCCCGATCGACGACGGCGATCCGTGCGCCCTCGCGCGCAAACAGCAGTGCCGTTGCCCGGCCGATGCCGGAGCCGCCGCCGGTGATGACCGCGACCTTGCCTGCAAGCCTCATCGCGTCGTCTCCCCTGCCCGGTCATGCTCGCGCTGCCATGCCGCAAGCCGGGCGGCGGACTCCGCAAGGCCCGTGCCCGCCTGCCAGCCGAGATCGTCCGCCAGCCGCGCGGTGGCGAGCGGAGCGCGGTCGGTCGCGGCATGCAGGTCGATCGTCGCCGCCTCGCCCGGCCCGGCCAGCCGGCAAACGAAGCCCGGATAGTGCTCCGCCAGCGCCTGCCCCCACGCCAACGCGGTCGTGGGGCTGCGCGACGAGACATTGTAGAGGTCATGGCCCAGCCTGGGCGCGGCCGCGACCGCGCGCACGGCCTGCGCCACATCGGGCGCAAAGATCCAGTCGCGCAGGCCCGGCCGCTGCAGCAGCGCCGGCTCGCCCGCAACGGCCGCCGCCAGAATCTGGCATTGCGGGCTCAGCGTGTCGCGCACGCCGGTCGCCCGCTCCCAGGGGCCGAAGACGCCGCTCAGCCGCAGCGAAACCAGATCGACGCCCCAGAGCGAGCCGAGCCGGCGGCCGACGCGCTCGCTCGCCCATTTGGTGATGGCGTAGAGCCCGATGGGGTCTCCCGGCGTCGTCTCGTCGAGGATGGGCTCGCGTTCGCCGGCCGCGCCGAAGGCTGCAGCCGAACTCAGATTGATCACGCGACGAACGCCGGCATCACGCGCCGCCGCGATCAGCGGAATCTGCGCCAGCAGATTGACCTGCAGGATCGTCTCGGGATCTTTTGCGTCTCGCGCCGAGCCGGCGGTGATCGCCGCGCCCATCACGACAGCGTCAAAGCCCGGTGTGACCGCTCGCGCGAGCGCCTGAGCGTCCGTGACGTCGCCGGCGATCATGCGGAGATGGCCGGGCAGGCCCGAGAAGGCGCGCGCCGCGCGCTCAGGCAAGGGCGCACGGTCGAACAGCACGACCTCGTCGCCCTGCCCCAGCATGTGCTCGGCGATGTTCAAACCGACGAAACCGCAGCCGCCGACGATCAGCACTTTCACTGGCCAGATGCCCCTTGCGCCCGCACGCTGCGCGCCATGGTGAGCTAAACGGTTTGGCCTGCGTTCAACAAGTGCGGCGCAGCCATGCGCCCATGCGGCTGTCGCCGCGCCGCATTGCCTCAAGGCCAGCCATGGTCTAGGCCTCGCCGCGACCCGTAATCCCGAGCCCGGCGGTCGAACGGACCAGACCGGGCCCTGCGCCGTCGCCATGTCCTCGCCGGACATCGGCCGGCAGCGCTCATCCGCGAAAGGACAGACCATGGCCCGCAAGAAGTCCAAGCCGCTCGAAGCCGAGTTCGTGATGTTCGACGTGTTCTATGTCGACGGCTCGCGCACCTCGAACCGGCGCGTCCCCACTGCGATGCTCGGCGGCCTCGACGGCGACGAACCGGCGCGCGACGCCATCATGGAGCAGGACAGGATCATCGCCGAGAAGTCCGGCAAATCCACGCTGGAGATCGAGTCGATCATGCGCTCCGGCAAGGCGGTCGAGAAGCCGGCGCGCAAAACCGGCTGACGCCGAGATCCTGATCCGGCGCAAGGTTACGCACAGGTTGGGAGGCTGGTTCTTAACCTCGCCAAGCAAGCGATCCTTGACCTCGCGGTACAGTTGGATTTTAGTCCGGCCGTAACTTGGGAGGCTGAAAGGAACATAGAATGCGTACCATCTTGATCGTCGGCGCACTGGCCGCCGTCCTGGGCGGCTGTCAGACCGCGCAGGAATCGCTGGCTGACGCCGAGGTGACCTGCGAGTCGCAGGGCTTCCGCCCGGGCACCCGCGCCTACCAGCAGTGCCGCTCGGCCAATTATGTCGAGAACCGCCGCGCCTCGAACGAGGCTGGCAGCGCGGTCGCCGCGGGCGTCGCGGCCGGCGTGATCGGCGGCGCGCTCATCGCCGCCGACAATCGCTCCTATTACGGCCGCGGCTACTATCGTCGCGGCTGGTGGTGAGATCGACGAGGTCCGAGGGTCTCGCTGTCTGACCAAACAGTTCGGGCCCGGCGCAGAGCGCCGGGCCCGTTTTCTTGTCTGGCAAGCGACAGAGTCAGGAACGCTTGGCCGCCGTCCGCTTGCGGGCAGTCGGCTCAGGCTGGCTCGAACTGGTCAGCAGCGAGCCGAGAACATAGACGGCGATGCCGATGCCGAGCAGGGCCGCGACCGGCTCCTTCTGGGCGCGATGCGCGATCATGCGGCCACCCTCGCCTGCATAGTCGCGGGCGTGCTCGGCATAGTCGCGCGCCTGACCGCCATAGCCGCGCAGCCATTTCTCGCCGCTCTTGAGGGCGCTCTCGCCGGTCGAGGCGGCCTCGCTGGAATAGCTGTTGAACAGGTTGCGCAGGCGGCCGTAATCCGGCTCGTAGCGCGACCGCGGCGGCTCGCGCAAAGCGGCCCACGCGATGAGGCCGACGCTCAATGCGCCGAGGCCGAATGCGACGACCGGGTTGCGCTCCACGGCGTCGATGACAGCCCTGCCGCTTTCGCGCGCGGTTTCGACGGGGTCCATATCCGTCACGGCGTCCCTGGCGCGCTCATAGCCGTCCTTGACCGTCTCGGTCGCCTTCTCGGCGAGGTTCGAGGCCTTGGCGCGCAGGCCCGAGGTCGCGTTGTCGATCTCGTCGGCAGCCTCGTCCCAATCCTTGGGCACATCGGGCGGAAACTTGTTCATGGTCGCCATCGCGAACCTCCATCTCTGAAATCCATGTCGAACCCTTAGAACGGCAGGGCGGCGACAGAGTTCCGGCGGATGGCGCGAAAAATCCGCTGGCGATGCCGGAGCCGGTCAGTCCGGCGCGGCAGGCGCAGTCCGGCGCGGCGTCTCGTCTTCCGCCGGCGACAGGTCACAGGGTGCGACCAAAGGCCAGATATGGGCCGGCGCCATGGCGCGCAGCTTGCGCGGCTCGGCGCGGCGCAGATGCAGCACCGTCTCGATCGCCTTCATCTTGATGCGCGTGCGGGCGAATTCGAGTCCGCGCGGGCCGATCTTCGACATCAGCCAGCCCATCAGCGGTCTGAGCCAGTCGGGCATCGCCCTGAGCGGCAGGCCGCCGGCGGCGCGCGCGACGTTGAGCGCTCGTCGGGCCGGTCCGGATCGCGCATTCGGCCGTGGACCTGCGTTTCCAGCGCGGGATAGTCCGGCTTGATGAACTGGCAGGCCGTTCCGCACATTCTCGGGTCGGCCATGCGCGAGACGCCGCAATCGGTGCAGAGCCGGCGCGGCGCGGGCGGGTTCAGCTCCTGCGTGACCGGCGCGCCGTGTCTTGGTGCCGGCGCTGTCGCCACGCGAATCGTCCTTCAGGCTGCATCGCCGCTGCGATGACGGCTGCCAGCATCGTCCCGGTCAGCCGCCGGCACAAGCGGCGCGGGATCGCGAAGCCGGCAAAGGCATAATCGCGACCCGCCCCGGCCATGCCGAGGCCAAGATTGG
>JBKJSB010000154.1:0-3723 GCA_046593015.1 Allobosea sp. | reverse complement strand
AGCGCCGGATGAGGGGTGGTCGCGCCCTGTCCGTTCGACGCATTGCCGCGATCATCGGAAAACGTTGTGCGACCCCTCATCCGGCCGCTCCGCGGCCACCTTCTCCCGCAAGGGGAGAAGGATTCCCCGCCGCGCGCTCATCTTCCAGATGATAGGTCGGCGTGTAGTCGCTCTTCATGTTGTGCACATGGACATGGTTGCCCGCGGCAATGCTCTGCGTCGCCACGCCAATCGGCGCGCCGTATTTCAGGATCTTTTCGCCGGCAGCGATGGTGCGGCGCGCGACCTTGTGGGCGAGTGCGATGTCGCGGTCGAGCGCGGCCGGGCCTGCCCCCGTCTCGACCGTCTCGCCGGCCTTCAGCCGAAGCCGGGCGACGAAGACATTGTCGCGCGGGTCGAGCAGGATCAGGCGGCTGTCATGCGACATCAGAACTTGCCGTATTGCAGATAGGCCTCCTTCGGATCCATTCCCGAAAGGATCGCGCTGCGGACCTTGTTCTCGGTGCCGATCGCGGCTTCGGCCTTCTCCAGCACCTCCCCGATCACCTCGACGGGGATGCGCACGATGCCGTCGCGATCGCCCAGAATGTAGTCGCCCGGCCTGATCCAGACCTCGCCGATCTTGACCGGCTCGTCGATCGCCTTGGGCAACCAGACGCCGACGATGTCGCGCGGCGTATAGGCCTTGAAGAAGGCCTGAAACCCCATCTCGATCATGAACTCGGTGTCGCGCGAGAGCCCGTCGATGACGCAGCCGCGCACGCCCTTGTTCTTCAGCGTCTCGGCCGAGAGCTCGCCCATCAGCGCGACCTCCTCGGTATTGGGTTGGCAGACCCAGACATGGCCGGGCTTTGCAGCCGAGAGCAGGCCGGTCCAGCCGAGCAGCGTCTCATGCGCATCGAACGCGCCGGTCTTGCCCTCGACGGTGAAGGCGGGACCTGCGAGCTTCTCGCCCGGCAGCAACGGCCGCAGTTCCGGCGGCAGGGTGAAGTCGGAGAGCCCCATGGCCCGCATCACGTCGTGGATGATGCCGGTGTAGCAGCGCGACAGGCGCTGGGTCAGGTCGTCGCTCATAAATCCTCCCGTGCAGGCTTGTCTCGCCTGTCATCGGGCCAGAGTGGGCGCAAGACCTGCGCTTGGGCAAGTGCGTCTGGCGCGCAGCAAGGATGCGTTTCAATCGGTTTAGTCGACCCGTTCCCAGCCCTGCGGGCTCAGCCGCTCCTGCGGCAGGAAGCGCGCCTTGTAGGCCATCTTCGGCGATCCCTCGACCCAGTAGCCGAGATAGACATAAGGCAGGCCGAGTCGGCGTGCGCGCTCGATATGGTCCAGAACCATGAAGGTGCCGAGCGAGCGCGCCTCCAGAGAGGGGTCGAATACCGAATAGACCATGGAGAGCCCGTCGCTCAGCGTGTCGGTCAGCGCCATGGCGAACAGGTCGCCCTGGCCCCGGCCGGTGAAGCCGGAATCGGGGCCGCGCCGGCGATATTCGATCAGCGACGTCTCGACATGGCTGTCCTCGATCATCATGGCGAAGTCGAGCGCCGACATCGTCGCCATGCCGCCTTCAGGATGGCGCTCGTCGAGATAGCCGCGAAACAGCGAATAATGCTCCGAACGCGGCTGCGGCGGCAGAACCTCGCCGATCAGGTCGGTGTTATGCGAGAGCACCTTGCGGAAGCTGCGCGAGGGCCGGAAATCGGCGACGCGGACGCGGACCGATACGCAGGATCGGCAGGTCTCGCAGGCCGGGCGATAGGCGATGCTCTGCGAGCGCCGGAAGCCGCCCTGGCTCAGCACGTCGTTCAGGTCGCGCGCGCGGGCTCCCACGAGATGGGTGAAAACCTTGCGCTCCTCGCGCCCCGGCAGATAGGGGCACGCGGTCGGCGACGTCAGGTAGAATTGCGGGGCGTCCCGCAATGGCTTCGTCACGTTCGGCTGGCTCCGGACCTGCTTCGATCCGCAGTGTAGCAGGGGCGATGGCGGCGGCAACAAGCCGCCGCCGGAACTCAGGCCCGCACCACCACGAGCCCGGTCAGGATGTCGTGGCCCAGCCGCTTGTCGGCGCGCACGAAGCCGATCAGGACGTCCAGCACCCACAGGCCCACCGTGCCGGCAGCGATATAGAACAGCAGTGCATGCACGGCTGCCGCCAGTGCATCAGGCCGCCCGCCATTGACAGTCTCGACCCGCAATCCCGCCATCCGCATGCCCCAGGTCGCCTGCTTGCGCCCGCCGATCGTGATCGCGGCATAGACGAACGCGGTCGCCGCGACGGCCGGGAACAGCAACCAGCCGAGGCCCAAAGTCAGCACGCCGAGCACGGTGATCGCGAGGACGAGAAGCGAGCTCAACGCGAAGACGACGACGATGTCACCGATCCAGGCGAAGATGCGCGAGCCCATCACGCCGCTGACATCCTGCAGGGGGCGTTGCTCGATCGGCGTGATCGGGGAGGCGCCGTAACGGGTGTCGCTCATCTTGGGTCGTGATCCTTCGCGGTGGCGGGCGAAATTGCCCGCACGAGATAATGTTTGATCGGCGTCCCGGTTCCGCAAGACCGCATCGCAAAAAGTGGCGCGCTCAGCCGCCCGCCGCCTGCCCGCGCGGAAAAATCCGGCGTGGCGCATAGCCGTTCTCGCGTAAGCTGTGCTCGATCATGCGGCTGTGGTCGTCGCCGCGCGTCTCGACCGTGACGTCGAGCGTGACGCCCTTGGCCGGCACGTCGAGGAAAAGCCGGCCATGGCTGACCTCGAGGATGTTGGCGCCTTCCGCGCCGAGCAGGCTCGCCACCTTGCCGAGCAGGCCCGGCCGGTCGCTGGTGGTCAGCCGGAAGGCGACGATGCGGTGCTCGCGCTCCAGTTCGCGCACCATGATCGCGGCCAGCAGGCGCGTGTCGATATTGCCGCCGCAAAGCACGAGCCCGATCTTGCGGCCGGCATAGCGCCCGGGCTCTTTCAGCATGGCCGCCAGCCCCGCCGCGCCCGCGCCCTCGGCCAAGGTATGCTGCAGACAGGCATAGGCGTTGACCGCCCGCTCGATCAGGTCCTCGCCGACCAGCACGATGTCGGCCACCAGGCTGGAGACGATCGGCAGCGTCTGCACGCCGACGGTCTTGACCGCGATGCCTTCCGCCAGCGTCGCGCCGCCGATGTCGAGATCCTCGGCGTTCACCGCGTTGTAGAACGAGGGGTAGAGCGCGGCCTCGACCCCGATCAACTCGATCTCGGGCTTCAGCGCCTTGGCCGCGACCGCGTTTCCGGCCATCAGCCCGCCGCCGCCCAGCGGGATGATCAGCATGTCGAGATCGGGCTCGTCGTCGAGCATCTCGCAGGCCACCGTGCCCTGGCCGGCCATAATCGCCGGATCGTCATAGGGATGGACGAGCACGAGCCCTTCCTCGCCCGCCAGTTCACGCGCCTTCTGCGCCGATTCGTAGAGCGTCTCGCCATGCAGGACGACGCGCGCGCCATGGCTGCGTGTGTTTTCGACCTTCACCAGCGGCGTCGTCTCGGGCATCACGATCGTGGCGGGAATGCCGAAGCGACGCGCGTGATAGGCGACGGCCTGGGCATGGTTGCCGGCCGACATCGCGATGACGCCGCGCGCCTTCTCGTCCTCGTCGAGCGTGAGCAGCTTGTTGACCGCGCCGCGTTCCTTGAAGGATGCGGTCGCCTGCATGTTCTCGTGCTTGACCATCACCGTCGCGCCGGTGAGGTCCGACAG
>JBKJSB010000355.1:0-8908 GCA_046593015.1 Allobosea sp. | reverse complement strand
TATCCGACGCCCCCCACCCCCAACCCCTCCCCACAAGCGGGAGGGGAGAGCCGAGGCGCTTTCCATGAGTGATTACGACATCATCATCATCGGCTCCGGCCCCGGCGGCTATGTCGCCGCCATCCGCGCGGCGCAGCTCGGCTTCAAGACGGCGATCGTCGAGCGCGAGCATCTCGCCGGCATCTGCTCGAACTGGGGCTGCATCCCGACCAAGGCGCTGCTGCGCTCGGCCGAGATCCTGCATTACGGCCAGCACGCCCAGGATTACGGGCTGAAGCTCGAAGGCACCTTTACCGCCGATCTCGCGGCCGTGGTGGCGCGCTCGCGCGGCATCGCGACGCGGATGAACAGCGGCGTCCAGTTCCTGATGAAGAAGAACAAGGTCGACGTGATCTGGGGCGAGGCGAAGCTCTCCAAGCCGGGTACGGTCGTCGTCGGCAAGACGACCAAGCCCGCCATGCAGCCGCAGGTGCCGCCGCCGAAGAACGCCAAGGGTGAAGGCACCTACAGCGCCGACCATATCATCGTCGCGACCGGCGCGCGGCCGCGCGCGCTGCCGGGCATCGAGCCCGACGGCAAGCTGATCTGGACCTATTTCAACGCGATGGTGCCCGACAGGATGCCGAAATCGCTGCTGGTGATGGGCTCGGGCGCGATCGGCATCGAATTCGCCTCGTTCTACAAGACCATGGGGGTCGAAGTCACGGTCGTCGAGGTGATGCCGCAGGTGGTGCCCGTCGAGGATGCCGAGATCGGCGCGTTCGCGCGAAAGGCCTTCGAGAAGCAAGGCATGAAGATCCTGACCGGGGCGAAAGTGACCAAGGTCGAGAAGGGCGCGGATTCGGTCACCGCCCATATCGAGGACGAGAAGGGCGGCAAGCAGACGATTCAGGCCGACCGCATGATCTCGGCCGTCGGCGTCGTCGGCAATATCGAGAATCTCGGGCTGGAGGCGCTCGGCGTCAAAACCGATCGCGGCTGCATCGTGATCGACGATTTTTGCAAGACCAACGTCAAGGGCGTCTATGCCATCGGCGACGTCGCCGGCCCGCCGATGCTGGCCCACAAGGCCGAGCACGAGGCGGTGATCTGCGTCGAGGCGATCAAGGGGCTGCATCCGCACCCGATGGACAGACTGATGATCCCGGGCTGCACCTATTGCCACCCGCAGATCGCCAGCGTCGGCCTGACCGAGGCCAAGGCCAAGGCGGCCGGCCATGAACTCAAGGTCGGCCGCTTCCCCTTCGTCGCCAATGGCAAGGCCGTGGCGCTGGGCGAAGACAACGGCATGGTCAAGACGATCTTCGACGCGAAGACCGGCAAGCTGCTCGGCGCGCATCTGGTCGGCGCGGAGGTGACCGAGCTGATCCAGGGTTTCGTCGTGGCGATGAACCTCGAGACGACCGAGGAAGAGCTGATGCACACGATCTTCCCGCATCCGACGATCTCGGAGACGATGAAGGAGAGCGTGCTGGACGCCTATGGGAAGGTGCTGAACGCCTGATATGACGTGATGGGTTCAGAGCCGCAGTGGCATGGATCGGCATCTGGTTGGGGGATCATGATGCGTCTGATTGTCCAGTTCATCGCGATCATCGCCGTGCTGACGATCGGCTCGGCAGCGCGGGCCTGCGAGGGCGAGGCCTGCGCCAACGGCCTGGTTTATGAGGCGTTCGGGCCGGCGCCCGGCAGCGGCCAGCCCGTGCTGGCCTTCTTCATCCATGGCGACGTCTCCGCCGGCGGTCCGGCCGATTACATGTATGCCCACGCCCGGCAGTTCGCCGCCTCGCGCAGGAACGTGGTCGCGATCGCGCTGCTGCGGCCAGGCTATTTCGACCGTGCCGGCCGGCGCAGCAGCGGCTCCGACAATGGCCGGCGCGATACGTTCCACTCCGGCAACAACCGGGCGGTGGCCGGCGCGATCCGCGAACTCAGGCAGAAATATCGGGCGCGTTCGGCCGTGGCGCTCGGCCATTCCGGCGGCGCGGGCACGATCGGCGTGATCGCGGGCGACTATGCCGGCCTGCTCAACGGCATCGTGCTGGCGGCCTGCCCCTGCGACGTATCCGCGTGGAACGCCAGTCGCGGCCGACGCGGCGGTTCCGCGCAATCGCCGGTCGATTACCTGTCGGGCGTCGCGCCCGGAACGGCGATTGTCGCAGTCACAGGGCAAGCCGACGACAATACGCGGCCGGAACTGGCGACCGACTATGTCGTAAAGGCACAGGCGCGGGGCCTTCCGGCGCGCGTCCAGATCGTCGGCGGCGGGCATAATTTCAACGGTGCGCTGGGCGGCTCGTCGGTGGCGGCGCTCGGTGCGATGGCGCGATAGTCTCCGCGGATATCCGGCAAGCGTTATGGACTTTACCGCACGCCATCGACATATCCGCCCCATGCCAACGAGAACCCGCAAACCCCGTGCGCCTGACCGCGTCATTCCCGACGACAAGGTCGAGATCCTGCCGCCTGGCGGTGGGCTGATGCGCGACTGGCGCAAGCTCGCGCCGACGATCGCGCTGGGCACTGTCACGGGCTTCGCCGCCAGCCTGATCGTCGGCGGTGGCGGGCTCGTCCGCCATGCCGTCGTCGGCGTGCTCGGCATGCTCGTCGGACAAGGGCTGGTGCGGCTCACCGGCTGGCGCGTGCGCACCGGGCATGCTTTCCTCGACGATGCCGCGATGGCGGTGCTTGGCGCGATTCTTGTGGTTCTGCTGGCGCGCTTCATCGCCTGAGTTCACCGCGCTGATTTAGGGGAATTTTCGATGCAGAGTTTCGCCGCCACCATGGCCCAGCCGGGCTACGGCTTCTTCGCCACCATCCTGATCGGCATGCTGGCAGGCTGGATCGCCGAGCGCCTGACCTCGTCCGACCATGGCCTGTTCACCAACATGCTGGTCGGCGTGGCGGGCTCGTTCGTCGGCACGCGGGTAGCAGAGCTGATGGACGTCCAGATTTTCGGCTTCTGGCGCACCTTGGCTGCGGCTGTGGCCGGCGCGGTCGTCGTCATCGTAATCTGGAACGCGGCGCGGGGCCGCAATTGACGCGGTTGCCCTGCGCCGTCGTGGCGATTAGCTAGACGTATGGGTGGCGGCCTGGGCGGCCGCTGCGATGGACCTGTGACATGGCTCTCGTTCTCGACCTTCTGAACCGCGATCCGCGCCCGAATATCGGCAATCCCAAAGCCGATGTCGCGGAGTTGCGCCATCCGGAGAAGCAGAAGCGGCCCGAGAACCCGATCCTGCGCAAGCCTGACTGGATCAGGGTCAAGGCGCCCGGCTCGCCGAAATGGGCGGAAACCAAGGCGATCGTGAAGGCCAACAAGCTGGTCACGGTCTGCGAGGAGGCTGGCTGCCCTAATATCGGCGAGTGCTGGGAGAAGAAGCACGCCACCTTCATGATCATGGGCGACACCTGCACGCGGGCCTGCGCCTTCTGCAACGTCAAGACGGGCGTGCCCGAGGCGCTGGACCATGATGAGCCGCGCAAGGTCGCGGACGCAGTCGCCAAGCTCGGCCTCGAGCATGTCGTGATCACCTCGGTCGATCGCGACGATCTCAAGGATGGCGGCGCGGAGCATTTCGCGCAGGTGATCCACGCGATCCGTGTGGCCTCGCCGGGCACGACCATCGAAATCCTGACGCCGGACTTTTTGCGCAAGCCCGGCGCGCTGGAGGTCGTCGTCGCGGCCAGGCCCGACGTGTTCAACCACAATCTGGAGACGGTGCCGGGCAAGTATCTCACGGTGCGGCCGGGCGCGCGCTATTTCCATTCGCTGCGACTGCTCCAGCGGGTCAAGGAACTCGATCCGGCGATCTTCACCAAATCCGGCATCATGGTCGGCCTGGGCGAAGAGCGGAACGAGATCCTGCAGCTGATGGACGATTTGCGCTCGGCCGATGTCGATTTCATCACCATCGGCCAGTATCTGGCGCCCTCGCGCAAGCACCATGCGGTGATCCGCTTCGTCACGCCCGACGAGTTCAAGGGGTTCGAGACGATCGCCTATGTGAAGGGCTTCCTGATGGTATCCTCGACGCCGCTGACGCGCTCCTCGCATCATGCCGGCGAGGATTTCGCCAAGCTGCGCGCCGCGCGGGCCGCGAAACTGCGCTGAGGCCACGCTCCCGATGCCGATGTTCAACTCCGCGCGTCGCGTGCGGCACTCACCCGAGCAGATGTTCGCCCTCGTCGCCGATATCGAGCAGTATCCGCAGTTCCTGCCGCTCTGCGAGGGGCTCAACGTGCGCCGTCGCACCCCGCGCGAAGGCGGCGGCGAGGTGCTGATGGCCGATATGAGCGTCGGCTACAAGGCGCTCCGCGAGACCTTCACCAGCCGGGTCACGCTGGACCCGGCCAATCTGAAAATCCTCGTGGAATATGTCGACGGGCCGTTCCGGCATCTGGAGAACCGCTGGAGCTTCAGGCCGCATGAGACGGGCTGCGAGATCGGCTTCTTCATTTCCTACGAGTTCGCCAGCCGCATGCTCGGCCTGCTGATGGGTGCGATGTTCGACAAGGCGTTTCGCAAATTCTCCGAAGCCTTCGAGCGCCGGGCCGATCTGGTCTATGGCCGTGGCGCAGCGTCGCTGCCGGCGGCCGGGGCCTGAATACGCTTAGTCGACCTGCGCCGCCTCCCGCAGCATATCCAGCGCCACCAGCACCGAACGCCGCCTGATCTCGTCGCGCGAGAGCGAACCGAAGCGCTCTTCGCGGTGGACCGTTCCAGCCGGCGAGGCGCAGGCGAAATGGACCAGCCCGACCGGCTTTGCCGCACTGCCGCCGCCGGGTCCGGCGACCCCGGTGAGCGAGACGGCGAGGCTCGCGGCCAGTCGCGTCCTGCCACCCTCGGCCATGGCGCGCGCGACCGGTTCGCTGACCGCGCCATGCTCGGCGATCAGCGTGGGAGGAACGCCGGCAAGCGCCGATTTGGCGGCGTTGGAATAGGTCACGAGCCCGCCAGCGACGACGTCCGACGAGCCGGGGATCGCGGTCAGCGCCGCCGAAACGAGGCCGCCGGTGCAGGATTCGACCGTTGCGACCGTCAGGCCGCGCGCTCGGCAGGCCTCCAGCACGGCAATGGCTCGCGCGGTGATTTCCTTGTCGAACATGCGCTCAGTCCTCGTCGGGCAAGCGGACCGTTGCGGTCGCCAGCGCCGCCAGCCCCTCGCCGCGGCCGGTAAAACCCATGCGCTCGGAGGTCGTCGCCTTGATGGCGACGCGCGAGACGGCGATGCCGGCGATGCGGGCGATCTCGGCGCGGATCGCCTCGCGATGGGGGCCGATGCGCGGCGCCTCGCAGACCACAGTGATGTCGAGATGGTCGATGCGGCCGCCGCGCTGCGCCACGCGATCGGCGGCGAAGGCGAGGAAGCGTGACGAGGCCGCGCCGCGCCATTGCGGGTCGCTCGGCGGGAAATGCGTGCCGATATCGCCTTCGGCCAGAGCCCCCAGCAGCGCGTCGGTCAAAGCGTGCAGCGCCACGTCGCCATCGGAATGGGCGAGCACGCCGCGGTCATGGGCGATACGCACGCCGCCGAGCCAGACATGGTCGCCCGGGCCGAAGGCGTGGACGTCGTAGCCGGTGCCGATGCGGACGGTCAGCGCCCTGGCGTCGAGGCCCGACATGTCCTCGGGATGGGTCAGTTTCAGATTGGCCGTCTCACCGGCGAAGGTCGCGACCGGGTGCCCGGCCCATTCCATCAGCGCGGCGTCGTCGGTGAAGCCGGCGAGGCCCTGCTCATATGCGCGTTCATGGGCGGCAAGAAGGGCTCGGAGATCGAAAGCCTGCGGCGTCTGCACGCTGACGAGCCGGTCGCGCGGCGGCGTCTCCGCGATCCGGCCCGCGCCGTCGAGGCGCTTGATCGTGTCGGTGACGGGCAGGGCCGGAATGGCGGCGATCTCGCTGCGCATGGCGGCGATGGCGCGGTCGATCAGCGCGGCGGAGACGAAAGGGCGGGCCGCATCATGCACGAGGACGGGGCCGGCAAAGCCGTCCTCGGCCAGCCGGCGCAGACCGAGCCTGACCGAGTCCTGACGGGTCTCGCCGCCCTGCACCGGGCCGAGCACCCTGGTCGTATCCTCGCCGGCCACGCTTTGGGCATAGCGTGCCTCGTCGCCCGCGGCGATCGCCACGACGATGCGGGCAATCCGCGGATCAGCCGCAAAAGGCGTCAGCGCATGGGCAAGAACCGGCCTGCCCTGCAGCAGCCTGTATTGCTTGGGGACGTCGCCTCCGGCGCGCAGGCCGCGACCGGCCGCGACGAGCAGGACCGCGATTGTGGCAGGCTTTTCGGTTGTCACGTTTCGCCGCATCCATGGTCCCGCAG
Organism: Allobosea sp.; assembly: GCA_046593015.1. Lineage (GTDB taxonomy): Bacteria > Pseudomonadota > Alphaproteobacteria > Rhizobiales > Beijerinckiaceae > Allobosea. The sequence goes on along the minus strand of JBKJSB010000355.1, from coordinate 2,582 downwards.
GGATTTCGGTGATAATCGCAGGAAGCGCAAAGTCCAAGCGCCATGGGCCGACCTGTGCGGGTGCGGCATGGGTGCGGCAATGATGCACTGCAATATCGACGCAAAGTCCTTGCGCTACCGCAGCAATGTCCAATAAATATGCACAATGGAGATTGCCTCTAATTCAGGCGCAACTTTGACGAGCAGTGATTGCGCGGGAGTGGACACGCCTTCGATCGGCGGTCACTCCATCGGGTCACGGGCTCTTCTCGCGCCGATGTCCGGCGTCACCGACATCGTCATGCGCCGCATCGCCGCCCGGTATGGCGCGGGTCTCGTCGTCTCGGAAATGGTGGCGTCCGACGAGTTCGTGCGCGGCAACGAGGAATATCGCATTCGCGCCGAAGGCGCTGGCATCTATCCGCATGTGGTCCAACTTGCCGGCTGCGATCCGCATTGGCTCGGCGAGGCGGCCAGGCTCGCCGAAGCGAACGGCGCCGCGATCGTCGATATCAATATGGGCTGCCCGGCCAAGAAGGTCACGGGCGGCTGGGCCGGTTCGGCGCTGATGCGCGATCTCGACCATGCGCTGGCGCTGGTTGAGGCGGCCGTGAGAGCGGTATCCGTGCCGGTGACGGTCAAGATGCGGCTGGGCTGGGACGACGTCTCGCGCAATGCGCCGGAGCTAGCCCGGCGCGCGGTGGCGTCCGGCGCAGCGATGATCACGGTGCATGGCCGCACGCGCCAGCAATTCTACAAGGGCAAGGCCGATTGGCGCGCCATCTCAGCCGTGCGGGCGCAAGGCGCCTTTCCGCTCGTCGCCAATGGCGACATTCACGATCTGGACGATGCCAAGGCCTGCCTCGCGCAATCGGGCGCTGATTTCGTCATGGTCGGCCGCGCGGCCCTTGGCCGGCCCTGGCTCGCGGGCGAGATCGGAGCGGGGCTCGAAGGTCGCACTCCGCCGCGCCTCTCCGTCGCGCAGAAGCATGCCGTCGCGCGCGAACATTACGAAGGCCTGCTCAACCTGATGGGCGTCGCCCATGGCGTGCGCCATGCCCGCAAGCATCTCGCGGCCTATGCCGACGAGGCGCTCGCAAGCGGCTGCGTGCCCGATGCCGCGTTGCGGCTGACCCTTCTGACATCCGACCAGCCGGCTGCGGTGCTTGCCGCGCTGGATGGGCTTTTTGCGCGTGAGTGCGGCCGCGTCGCGGCCTGAAACAAGGAATGTTGCGTATGGCGATGGCGTTCATCGACGCTGGCGGCAAAGGCGGGGAGGACTTCCTGCTCGATTCGCTCGAAATCCAGGCCCTCAACGTGCTGCCGATGCCCGTCCTGGTCATCGGCGAGATGCATGGCGTGCTTTACGCCAACACGGCGGCCGAGGACTTCTTCCAGTCGAGCGCCGTCGTGCTGAAGCGTCAGCGGATCGACGACCTGATCGCCTTCGGCTCGCCGGTGCTGGCGCTGATCGAGGAGGTGCGTCGGCGCGGCGCGAGCGTCAGCGAATACCGGCTCGACCTCGGTTCGCCGCGCCTCGGCATGGATCGCGTCGTCGATGTCTTTGCCTCTCCCCTGTCCAGCCAGGGCGACGCCGTTGTCGTTATGCTGCAAGAACGAACAATTGCTGAAAAAATGGACAGGCAACTGACCCATCGTGGGGCGGCGCGCTCGATCACGGCGCTCGGGGCGATGCTCGCTCACGAGATCAAGAACCCGCTCTCGGGAATTCGCGGCGCGGCGCAGTTGCTCGAGGCCTCGGTGCCCGACAGCGAGCGCATTCTGACCCAGCTCATCTGCGACGAGACCGACCGGATCGTGAAGCTCGTCGAGCGCGTCGAACTCTTCGGCGACGAACGGCCGAGCGAGCGCGACGCGGTCAATGTCCATGACGTGCTCGACCATGTGAAGCGGTTGGCGCAGTCGGGTTTCGCCCGGCACATCCGCTTCAACGAAATCTACGATCCGTCGCTTCCGCCGGTCGCCGGCAACCGCGACCAGCTTGTTCAGGTCCTGCTTAATCTGGTGAAGAATGCGGCCGAAGCCATTGGTACGCAAGCGATCGACGGTGAGATCAATCTCACGACGGCCTATCGTCCGGGCATCCGCATGCAGCTTGCAGGCTCGCCCGGCCGCATCGCGCTGCCGCTCGAAATCGGCATCCGCGACAACGGGCCCGGCGTGCCGAGCGATCTGCTCCCGCACCTGTTCGATCCCTTCGTCACCACCAAGGCGCAGGGCAGTGGCCTTGGACTTGCACTCGTCGCCAAGGTGATCGGCGATCATGGCGGGATCGTCGAATGCGACTCCGTTCCCCGCCGGACGATTTTCCGAATTCTGTTGCCGCTGCATCAGCCCCGCATCCGGCAGACGGCTTGAGGACTACAGGACCAGATTGAATGCCGACCGGTAACATTCTCGTCGCGGATGACGACGCCGCGATCCGCACCGTGCTCAATCAGGCCCTCGCCAGGGCCGGATACGAGGTGCGGACCACCGGCCAGGCGGCGACGCTCTGGACCTGGGCCGCCCAAGGGCTTGGCGACCTGATCATCACCGATGTGGTGATGCCGGACGGCAACGCCTTCGACCTGCTGCCGCGC
>JBKJSB010000335.1:0-3188 GCA_046593015.1 Allobosea sp. | reverse complement strand
TCCGACTTGGCGCGGGCGAAGCCCTCGGCCACCTCTCCCGCCGAATGGGCGATGCGCATGCCCTTGCCGCCGCCGCCGGCCGAGGCCTTGATCATCACGGGATAGCCGATCCCGTCTGCGATCGTGACCGCATGCTCGGGCGTCTCGATGATGCCCAGATGTCCCGGCACGGTCGAGACGTTGGCCGCGGCCGCCGCCTTCTTCGATTCGATCTTGTCGCCCATCGCGGCGATCGCGCCCGGATTGGGGCCGATGAAGACGATGCCGTTGTCCTTCAGCGCCTGGGCGAAGGCCTCGCGCTCGGAGAGGAAGCCGTAGCCCGGATGAACGGCCTGTGCGCCCGTCGCCTTGCAGGCGTCGATGATCTTCTCGATGACGAGATAGGACTGGGCGGCGGCGGGCGGCCCGATATGCACCGCCTCATCGGCCATCTCGACATGCAGCGCATCGCGATCGGCGTCGGAATAGACCGCAACCGTCGCGATGCCCATGCGGCGCGCCGTCTTGATGACGCGGCAGGCGATCTCGCCGCGGTTCGCGATCAGGATCTTCGAGAACATCGGCTGCGTCTCCCGGCGGCCAAAAGGCACTGTCACAGCCGGGGTTTATGCGACGCCGCAGCCTGCGTCCATTGATGCAAAAGTTTGGCCGCTGGCAAGTCGCTGGACGGTCCGAAAAGCCGGATGCCACCTCGGCGATCCGGCACATGCCCGATCGCGACCCTTGTTGTGCGCTCAGCTGGCCAGCAGGACACGGCCGGCGTCGAAGCCGCGCGGCTTGGACGTGCCCTTGCGCAGGGCGAAACCCAGCAGCGCCTCGTCGCAGCGTTCGGCCTCCCGGACGATCTCGAAGGCGATGCGCTGGGCGGTCACCGTCGGGCCGTCTCCGGCCGAAAGGGTCGTGACCAGCCAATGCGCCTTGTCGCGGTCGATCACGCCGGTCGGGCGGTTCTCCCAGACGGCATAATCGACGACCAGCGCGACGAGATAGTCGGCGAAGGCGCTGCAGCTGTCGCTGACGGCGCGGTCGAGTGCGATCAGAACGTCGATCACATCACGGTTGACGCTGCCATCGACGATGACATCACGCTGAAGCAATTTGACGTCTTCTTCGTCGATCATACGCTGATCCAGCACACGATCGACGAATTCACGAAGTTCATGACCAATCATAATTCAACCCCTGTCCGGCTTTGTTATGTGCCGGTATGTCCCTGTTGCAGGAACACTATGGGAGCCGCTTCCCAGCAGGAGGTTAATTCCGATGTCTGAACGGATATTCAGGTTAAACGGGTCTGAGCCGAGATGGTTGCGCAAAGATGACTGTAGGATTTTGGAAAGCATCTCGTCGCGGGACGCTTCTCAAACTCAGCCAGCCATGCCCTGCGCCATTCCGTCGATCAGCGCCGGCAGGTCCGATGCCTGCGAGATCGTGAAGCGCGCACCCAGCGCCTGAAGCCGCGCCACCGGCTGGAACCCCCAGGACACCGCGACTGGAACGACCCCGGCGGCAACCGCCATCTCGATGTCGAACGAGGAATCGCCGACCATCGCGGTGCGTTCAGGTGCGGCTCCGGTCTCGGCCATGGCCCGCAGGATCATGCCGGGATCGGGCTTGGAGGGCGCATCGTCGGCGGTCTGGATCGTGGCGAAAAACCCCTCCCAGCCATGACGCTCGACGATGTAGTCGGCCCCGCGCCGCGACTTGCCGGTGGCGATGCCGAGCTTGAGCCCCGGCCGCGCCTTGAGCGCAGCCAGCATCGCCGCGACGCCGGGATAGAGCGGCTCGTCCAGCGCAGGATCGGTCTCTGCGCGATGGCGCATCGCGTTGAAGACGTCCTTGTATGTCGCCGTCAACCGGTCGTCGGGCTGCTGGAGCCCTGCCAACTGCATCAGCGCGATATCGAGAGTCAGTCCGACGACGCCCAAGCCCGCCTCGCGGCCGGGATGAACCAGCCCGCATTGCGCGAACGCCTCGACCTGCGCGCCAAGGATGATCGCCTCTGAATCGATCAGCGTGCCGTCGAGGTCGAAGATGACGAGTTCCATGCCCGCGCAGTAGCGCGGATCGACGCGGATCGCCATCGAGACCGGCGCGCCCCGCTCATGCGCGGCGCGCCTTATATCGATATCAGGACTGCCTGCTGCGGACGCAGTCATTGACCGCGCTGCGCAGCGCCTCGCCGTCGAGCCCCTTCGCCCGGCCATCCTTGCGGCATTCGGCCAGCGCCGCGAGATCGGGCCGTTTCCCGTTGAAGCAGGCGACGAGCGCCGCCGTACGGGCCGAGCCATCGAGACCGCGCGCGTCGATCTCTGTCTTGCAGGCGGCGCGCGCGGTCGCGGCCGTCGGCTTGCCGTCGCGCGTCAGCCCGTCGCGGGCATAGAGCTGGATGCCGGGAAACTTCGCCTGCATGCAGACCCGCATCGCGCCCCGCAGATCGTCGCCCGAGAGCGCGACATTGTCGGACAGGCATTCCTGCCGGGCCTTTGCGCGGGCGGCGCGCGGAATGGGGTCGTTGGCGTCGGCCGCAGCTCCGGCTGCTGCTGCCGCCGGACGCGGCTGAGCCGTCTGGGCGGCGGCTGGCTGAATGGCGAGAAGCGAAAGGGTCAGGCCGGCAAGCACGGAAGCGAGACGTAACATCGGAGCACCTGCGTGAGAGTGATGGGAACAAAATTAGAACATAATCCAGTTTGTTCCGCAACTGTTCTCTTACGCTTGGTCATGCGATGTCGCGTTTCGTTCCTACTCGTCCGGCGCGTCCACGATCGGGTCGTAATGCGCATCCTCGAAACCGAGCAGATTCCAGGACTGGCGCATATGCGGCGGCAGCGGTGCGCTGACGTCGATCGTGCCCTTGCCGCGCGGATGCGGCACGACGATGCGGCGCGCCAGCAGATGCAACCTGTTCTGGATGCCGCCCGGCAGTTCCCAGTTCTCAATGTTGAAATATTTCGGATCGCCGATGATCGGATTGCCGACATGCGCCATGTGCGCGCGCAATTGATGCGTGCGGCCGGTGACGGGCTTCAGCGAAACCCAAGCGAGCTTCTGTGCCGCGGTTTCGACCACTGCATAATAGGTCACCGCGTGCACGGCATCTTTCTCGCCGTGCGTGGCGATGCGCATGTACGAATCTTCCTCATCTTCATATTTGGCGAGATAGGTCGAGATGCGGCCCTGCTTCGGCT
>JBKJSB010000021.1:0-18701 GCA_046593015.1 Allobosea sp. | reverse complement strand
CTGGCGGTTGACCGGGGCCTCGTAAATCACGTCAGGCGGGCCGATCTGGACGAGCCGGCCGCGATCCATCACCGCCATCCGGTCGGCCATGGTCATGGCCTCGTCCTGGTCGTGCGTCACCACCATGAAGGTGGTGCCGAGTTCATGCTGGATGTTGACCAGTTCGAACTGCGTCTCCTCGCGCAGCTTGCGGTCGAGCGCCGCCAAGGGTTCGTCGAGCAGCAACAGGCGCGGCCGCCGCGCCAGCGCCCGGGCAAGGGCGACGCGCTGGCGCTGACCGCCGGAAAGCTGGTCCGGTCGCCGGGCCCCGAGCCCATCGAGCTTGACCAGCGCCAGCATCTGCGCGACGCGCCCGGCGATCTCGGGCTTCGGCAGGCCCTGCCGTTTCAGCCCATAGGCGATGTTGTCTGCGACGCTGAGATGGGGAAACAGCGCATAGGACTGGAACATCATGTTGACCGGCCGCAGATGCGGCGCATCCAGCGTGATCTCGACGCCGTCCAGCAGGATCTGGCCTTCGTCAGGCTGCTCGAACCCGGCCAGCATGCGCATCAGCGTGGTCTTGCCGCAGCCCGATGGGCCGAGCAGCGCGAAGAACTCGCGCGGATAGAGTTTCAGCGACAGGTCCGCGACCGCCGTGACCGCGCCGAACCGCCTGGACACGTTCCGGAACTCGACCAGCGGCTGCGCGGCAGGGTCGTTCCAGGGCTGGAAGGACCGGCGCAGGCCGCCGAACGAGGCCTTGCGGATCGCCCCGCCGCCCGCGCTCACGTCCTGGTTCACTTGCCGGTCTTGACGCGGGTCCACAGCCGGTTGACCAGCCTCTGCGCCTTCTGGTCGTAGGGCGTGATCGTATAGAGCCGCCCCATCACGGCGTCGGTCGGATAGATGCCTGGATTGTCGCGTACGGCCGCAGACAGCAGCGGCTTCGAGGCGAGATTGCCGTTGGCGTACTGGATGAAGTCGGAATTCTTCGCCGCCATCGCCGGGCGGTTGACGAAGTCGATGAAGGCCAGAGCGGCCTCGGCATTGGCCGCATCCTTCGGGATGACGAAGGAATCGAACCACATCAATGCGCCCTCCTTCGGGATGGAATAGGCGATCTGGACGTTGTTCTTGGCTTCTTCCGCCCGCTTCTTCGCCTGCAGCACGTCGCCGGAATAGCCGACCGCGAGGCAGATATCGCCGTTCGCCAGCGCGTTGATGTATTCCGAGGAGTGGAATTTCTGGATATGCGGGCGGATCTTGCGCAGCAGCTCGCCGGCCTTGTTGAGGTCGGCCTCCGCCTTCGAGTCCGGGTTCAGGCCGAGATAGCGCAAGGCGGCGGGAAACATTTCCTCGACCGCGTCGAGCACATGAACCCCGCAATTGGAGAGCTTCTTCAACTGCTCCGGATCGAACATTATCTTCCAGCTGTCGATGACAGCGTCCGGCCCCAACCGCTCCTTCACCTTGGCGACGTTGTAGCCGATGCCGGTCGTGCCCCACATATAGTTCACGGCGAACGTGTTGCCGGGATCGTATTTCGCCAGCCGCCCCTGAATCTCCGGCCAGGCATTCTTCAGATTGGGGACTTTCGCAGCGTCGATCGGCGCGTAGAGCCCAAGCGGGATATGGCGCGGCAGGAACGAGGCCGTGACCACGATCAGGTCGTAGCCGGTCTTGCCGGCGAGCAGTTTCGTCTCGACCGTCTCCATCTGGTCGAAGGTGTCGTAGACGACGGTGATCCCGGTCACCTTCTTGAAGGCGTCCAGCACCTCGGGATCGACATAGTCGGACCAGTTGTAGATGCGCAGTTCCTTGACCTGCGCCAGCACGGGCGCAGCCGCCATCAGCGCCATCGCCGCGCCAGCCAAAAAGCCCTTCAGCCAACCCTGCCCTGCCATCGTCATGTCTCTCCCGGCGAGTCGCCTCGCCCTTTACAGTGGTCGCCAAGGCTAGCAGCTTGGCCGCGCGCCTCAACGGATTTTGATCGGGCGGCGACGCCGCAGCCGCTCGCGCCATCTTGCGATGCAACAAGCCCGCCACATATCCTCGTCCATGCGCTTCCTCCGCCGCTTCCTGCTTGCCTTCGCCCTGCTGTTCCTGATCCCGGTCGCGACCCATGCGGCGTGGTGGTCGTGGCAGCCGCTTGCCGGCGACTGGCGGCGCGCCGACTGGTCGAGCGCAAAGCTGCTGCCGGCCGCCGCGATCGAGCCGGAGGCGACGGTGCATGTCTTCGCCGCCCGCGTCGGTCGCTGGCGCGGTGTCTTCGCGCATCACTCATGGGTGGTGGTCAAGGAGAAGGGCGCGCGCGCCTATACCCGCTTCGACGTCGTCGGCTGGGGCACGCCGGTGCGCGTCAACCATCGCGAGGCCGATGGCCGCTGGTACGGCAACACGCCCGAACTCGTGACCGAGGTGCGCGGCGAGGCTGCCGAACACCTGATCCCGCGCATCCGCGGCGCCGTTGCGAGCTATTCCTACAACGCGCCGGGCAGCTATCTCGCCTGGCCGGGCCCGAACTCCAACAGCTTCGTCCAGCATGTGCTGGCCGAGGTGCCTGAACTCGGTCAGGCCCTGCCGCCGACCGCGATCGGCAAGGATTTCCGCGAGGCCGGCCTGTTCGCGGGGCTCACCCCGAGCCGCACCGGCGTGCAGGCCTCGCTCTATGGGCTCGCCGGCGTCACGCTGGCTTGGGTCGAGGGCGTCGAGATCAACCTGCTCGGGCTCGTCGCCGGCTTCGACCTGCGCAGCCCGGCTCTGAAGCTGCCGGGCTGGGGTCGGGTCGGGGTTTAGCCTCTCTCCACCAAGCCCTTCTCCGTCATGGTCGGGTCGTCCCGACCATCCACGTCTTCCGTCGTCGAGCGCTACGACAAGACGTGGATGCTCGCCACAAGGGCGAGCATGACGGTAGGCGCTCCAAAGACCTCACACCGCCTCCAGCGCCTGCGCCAGATCCGAGATCAGGTCCTCGATGTTCTCGATGCCGACCGAGATGCGGATCAGCGCGTCGGTGAGGCCGATTTCCTCGCGCAACTCGCGCGCCACCCCCGAATGCGTCATCGCGGCGGGGTGCGAGACCAGCGTCTCCGTGCCGCCCAGCGAGACCGCGAGCTTCATGATCTGGAGGTTGTCGAGCACCGCGAACGCCTCGTTCTCGCCGCCGACGACGTCGAAGGCGAAGGTCGAGCCCGGCGCGGAGCATTGCCGGTCGAACACCGCCTTGCGCGGGTCGCCGTCCTGCAGGTCGCCCAGATAATGCACCTTGGCCACCTTCGGATGGCTGCGCAGATAGTCCGCCACCAGCTTGGCGTTCTCGTTGGCGCGGCTCATACGGATGTCCAGCGTCTCGAGCGAGCGCATCAGCATCCAGCAGGAGTTCGGGTCGGCCTGGGTGCCGAGCGAGCCGCGCCAGCCCTTGACCTGCCGCACCAGCTTGTCGGAGCCCGAGATCGAGCCGCCGACGAGGTCGGAATGGCCGCCGACATATTTGGTCAGCGAGAGCAGCGTCAGATCCGCGCCGTGCTTGAGCGGCTTCTGGTATTTCGGGCCGAGCATGGTGTTGTCGACCACGACGGGCGGGCGATGGCCCTGGCTCTTTTCCAGCTCGGCGGCGATGGTCGCGCAGGCTTCGAGATCGACCAGCCCGTTGGTCGGGTTCGCCGGCGTCTCGACCAGGATCATGCCGACGCGCCCCTTGGCGGCGGCGGCCTTCGCGGTCTCGCGCATCTGCGCGATGTCGAGCCCGTCGGTGAAGCCGAAGGGCGTGACGCCGAAGGCGCCCATCTGGTTCTTCAGCAGGGTTTCGGTGCCGCCATAGAGCGGGCGCGAATGGATGATGGTGTCGCCGGGACGCAGGAAGGCGAAGCAGGTCGTCGCGATCGCCGCCATGCCGCTGGCGAAGACGGCGCATTTCTCCGCCTCGTCCCAGATCGCGAGGCGATCCTCGAGGATTTCCATGTTGGGATGGTTGAAGCGCGAATAGACCAGGCCCGATTTCTCGCCGGGTTTGGGCAGGCGACGGCCCGAGGTCAGGTCGAAGAAGTCCTTGCCCTGCTGCGCGTTCTCGAAAACGAAGGTCGAGGTCAGGAAGACGGGCGGCTTGAGCGCGCCCTCCGACATCGCCGGCGAATAGCCGAAGCCCATCATCAGCGTCTCGGGATGGAGCTTACGGTTGGCGATGCGGTCCTTGTGATAGTTGTTGTCGCTCATCGCTGATCTCCGTTTCGCGTGGCTTGTTCGCGTGGCTTGGGCTCTTTGGAGCCTTGCAATGCCGACAGCCTACGCGCTTCACCACATCATTGCATGGCCGATCTTCGCTGGACGACACGGCATCGAAGCAGGTATCTGCTAATTTCGTTCCGCCTGGGAGCAGTCCATGCTCGATTCAATCGATCGCCGCATGCTGGCCGCCCTGCAGGAGGACGGCCGGATCACCAATCAGGAGCTGTCCGAAAAGGTCGGACTGTCGCCGACGCCCTGCCTGCGCCGGCTGAAGCGGCTGGAGGAGACCGGCGTCATTCGCGGCTATGCCGCGATCGTCGATCCCAAGGCCTATGGCCTGCCCTTCAGCGTCTTCGTCTCGGTGCGCCTGTCGCAGCAGACGCAGGAGAACATCGCCGAATTCGAGCGGGCGGTGGAAAGCTGGCCGGAGGTCACCGAATGCTACCTGATGACCGGAAGCCAGGATTATCACCTGCGTGTGCTCACCGATGGCATCGAGGGCTACGAGCGCTTCCTGAAACTGAAGGTGACGCGGCTGAAATGCATCCAGTCGGTCGAATCGAACTTCGCGCTGGCGATCATCAAAAAGCGAAACGGCCTGCCGCCGATCTGAGTGGAGACATGGCGTTCCGCGACGATGCTAACGCATCTTCCAGAACCCAAGGACGATCAGGCCGACGCCGAGACCGATCGGCGGCAGGAATATCCGAAGCGCATCCCGACCCAGATCGAGTCTGACGACGCTGCACCCGCTGGTGTTCATCTCGCATCCGAAGCCGCTGAGCAGCCACCAGGCGACGAGGGTGAGCCCGACGATCAGGATTCCCAAAGACAGGATCAGGCGCGGCCACATCGCTGGACGCTACGAACAACCGGCCTGCGAGGCAAATCAGGTTGCGCCGTATCAGGCGCCGTCGCGGTCCATCGCCCGGCGCACCACCTGCGTCACCTCGCCGTCGGAGAGGAAGAGGTCGTGCCGCAGCATGCTCCAGCCGCGCCCCGAAGTGTCGGCGACGCGCACGCCCAGCGCCTCCAAACGGGAGCGGTCGGCAGCGCCGGCCCGCGCGACGCCGCCGGCGATGCGGGCGGAGACGGCCAGCGCCCGGTCGCCCGGGTCGATGATCAGCGTCATCCGGCGGGCGAGCGGACCGAGCTTCGAAACGGTCTGCTCGAAGGCGTCGATGTCGATATCGGGTGAAGCGAAGACGACAGAGCCGATCCGGGCCGAGACATCCGACTCGAGCCGCAATTCGCGCAAGGCTTCCAGCGTCAGGAAGGTGCCCATCGAATGGGCGACGATGTGAATGCGGCCGATCGTCGGATTGTTGACCAGCGCCCGCAGAGACTGCACGAAACCGTCGCGCGACCACAGCGCACTTTCACGGTCGTAGGCGTAGTCGAGCAGCCCCCCGCCCGACGGCCAGGCGAACAGCGCGGTCCTGCCCTGGAACTCGAGCGCGTGCGAGAGCTGGCCGGCGCTGCGCGCCGCCGATTCGAAGGTTTCGTTGTAGCCATGGACGTAGAGCAGCACGTCGCGCCCGGTCGCGGCTTCGGCAAAGCGCAGCGCCGGGGCCGACGAGGTGCGCCTCTCCAGCCCCAGCACGGCCCAGTCGCCGCTGACCGCGGACGACACCCGCCCGGAAATGCCACGCCCCGGCGGGGACAGCCTCGCCTCCGCGAAGCTCAATCCGTCGCCGCGTTCGCGCCCGAAGAAGGGCGGCCTGCCATCGCCAGCGGGTTTGCGGGTCGTGGCGACCAGAATCGATGACTCCTTACCGAGCGCCGAGGCGTCGGCGCGGGTCGGCTCGGAAAACGGCGAGACGGCGGCTTCCGTCTGGGCGCAGGCGGCGAGCGTCGTCGACAGCAGCGCCAGCAGAACCGAGCGTCGGCAAAGGGAAGCGTGCCGGGAATCGGGCATGGGCGGAACCTGTCGCGAGCTATGGGGACGGCCGACTTGGCCAGCCGCGTCTTAAGGACAGGCTAACGCGGCCAGATTGCGGCGCTCGTTCTACCGTCCGATGACGGCGCCGGGAGCCGACACCACCAGATTGACCGTGGAGCCCACTGTGCCGACGAGCCCGCTGGCGACATCGCCCAGCTTGTCGCCGAAGCCCGGTCCAGCCGTGGCGATGCCGCCATCGGCCTGCAATCTGCGGCCGATCATCTGCACCACCTTGGGCGAGGCCGCGAATTTCGCGTGATTGAGCCGGTCGCTGGTGGAAACCTCCGAGAGGTCGATGATGCGTGCGCCGGCCCGCTCCAGTTCCGCGACGAGTTCAGTGTCCTTGGCCGCAACCGCACCAAGCCTCGTCTTGTCCCCGGCGAACCGGCGCGAGAAATCGAGCGCGCGGTCGTCCGCAGAGACGAAGACCGTGACCGGCCGCCTGATCTGCCGCATCTGCGTCTTGAAGACATCGACATCGACATCGGGCGCGGCCAGCATGACGTCGCGCAGCTTGCCGCCGAAGCTGCCATCGCCCCGGATCGACGCCTGCCGCAACGCCTCCAGCGTCAGGAACGTCCCCATCGAATGCGCCAGGATGTCGATGCGGGTTGTGCCGAGGTCGCGCGAAATGGCGCGCAGGTTGAGTTCGAGGAAATCGCGCGAATAGATCGCGCTCTCACGGTCGTAGGGATACTGCAGGAACTGGCCGCGCGAGGGCCAGGTGAAGAGCACCGCCACGCCCTTGAAGCCGGCGTCATGGACGATCTGGGCGAAGCGATAGGCGGCATCCGCGAAGCTCGTATTGTAGCCATGGACGAAGACGAGAACGTCCCGCTCCGCTGCCGGACGCCGCTGGATTTCGCGGCGCACCGCGACCAGCGTCTCGGGCAGCGCGAGGGGTTCGACCGAGGCCACGGCGAAATGCTGCCCCGGAACGGTCTGGCCGCCGCTGCCCGGCAATTCGAGTTCACCCGGCCTGTGGGCACGCGGAACGGTGATGTCGAGCTTGGCGAAGGCGAGCCTGGGGCCGCGCTCCCCGGTGAAATACTGCGGCTGGTCGGCGGCCTCGCGCGTGGTGGCGACGAAAACCCTGACGGTTCCGGCGATCTCGTCGGGCTTGGCGGCGGAGAGAACGAGCGTGCGCGCCGGCCCGCCGCAGCCCGCCAGTACGAGCGGAGCCAGCAACGCCAACACGACAAAACGAAACCGGCAGGCCGCACGCATCATGAGGGAACTGGTCTCACCAAACCGGCCGATCATCAAGATGCAAGCATGACACAGTGACGACGGCAGGTTGCGCTTGTCGGAGCCGCAGGAGGCTTGCTACTGGCCAGTGATGTCAGCCTCCGCCGCTTCCCCAGCCAGCCTTGCAGACGCCGTCCTCGCCGGCGAGCGCGCGGCGCTGGCGCGCGCCATCACGCTGGCAGAATCGCGCCGGGCCGACCATCGCGAGCAGGCGCGCGCGCTGATCCAGACGCTGCTGCCGCACACGGGCGGGGCGATCCGCGTCGGTATCACCGGCGTGCCCGGCGTCGGCAAATCGACGACGATCGACGCGCTCGGCAGCCATCTCACGGGACGAGGCCACAAGGTCGCGGTTCTCGCGGTCGATCCGTCCTCCACCCGCACCGGCGGCTCGATCCTCGGCGACAAGACGCGGATGGCGCGGCTTGCGGTCGATCCCAACGCCTATATCCGGCCCTCGCCGTCATCAGGCACGCTCGGCGGCGTCGCCGCCAGGACGCGCGAGACCATGCTGCTCTGCGAGGCGGCGGGCTTCGACGTCATTCTCGTGGAGACAGTCGGCGTCGGCCAGTCGGAGACGGCTGTGGCCGACCTGACCGACTTCTTTCTCGTGCTGATGCTGCCCAATGCCGGCGACGAATTGCAGGGGATCAAGAAGGGCATCATCGAACTCGCCGACATGATCGCGGTCAACAAGGCCGATGGCGCTGGCGCGACGGCTGCGCGCGCGGCAGCCGCGCAGTACCAGGCGGCGCTGCACATTCTCGCCCCCGCCTCGCCGCTCTGGACGACGCCGGCCGTAACGATATCTGGGCTGACCGGGCAAGGGCTCGACGCGCTTTGGGCCATGATCGAGGACCATCGCGCCCGCCACGAGGCCAAGGGCCTGATCGCGGACAAGCGCCGCCGGCAGGATGTGAAATGGATGTGGGCGATGGTCGAGGACCGGCTGCAGGCGAAGCTTCGCCACGACCCCGCCCTGAAGGCGCGCGCTCCTGAACTGGAAGCGGCGGTCGCGAAGGGCGAAATCGCGGCCGGCGTAGCGGCAGAAGAAATCGCGCAGGCTTTGGGACTGTGAGGCTGTGATGGACGGACGACCCGGCATCCTGATCACCGGCTTTGGCCCCTTCCCCCATGTCAGGGTCAACCCGACGACGGCGCTGGCGCTCAGGGTCTCGAGGAAACTGGCCCAGGCCAGGCTCAAGGCCGATCTGCTGGTGATGGAGACGAGCTACGCCGTCGGCCTGCCGGCACTGAAGGACCATCTGGCGCAGACCCGGCCCAAGGCAGTTCTGATGCTCGGGCTCGCCGCCCGTGCGCGTTTCGTCAGGGTCGAGCTGTTCGGACGCGGCCATGCCAGCCGGCTCCATCCCGATGCGACGGGCGCGACCCCGACGGATGCCCCGGCGAACCGAAGCGCCCTGCCCTTGCGCACGAGCGGCAACCCGGCCGGCGCTCAGGCGCGTCGGCATCCGCACCCGCCTCTCGGCCTCGGCCGGGCGCTATCTCTGCGACGCCTGCTATGCGGCGGCGCTGCGCCAGACGGCGCGAAGCGGCGTGCCGGTGATCTTCATCCATGTGCCGTGGCTGCGGCCGTTGCCAGGGTCGCGTCCGCTGGCGCGAACCCGCTCGTTCCGGCCGGGCGCAACCGGTCTGAGCGTGGCTCTCGCCGCGATCGGACGCGATCTCGCGCGCATCGGCCGGCAACGCAGCTGATCAGTCGCTCTGGGGCGACTCGCTGCTCCAGAACGGCACAGTACCGCTGGCATGCCGCTTGAAGCCTGGCAGGCCCGAGGAGATTGCCATGCTGATTTCGCGACGCGCCCTGCTGGCAACGGCAGCTTTCGGGACAGCCGGTCTCGCGTCGGCCCGCGCCGGCGCGCAAAGCGCACCGCGCGCCGCCTCGCCCGTGCCGCTTGGCCAGTTCGGCCTCGATGCGACCACGCTGGGCCTGCGCCCCGGCTCGGCTGACGACCAGTCGCGCGCGCTCCAGAATGCGCTGGCCGAAGCCGCGAAACGCAACGCGCCGCTGATGGTGCCGCCGGGACGCTATCGCATCGCCAATGTCGTGCTGCCGGAAGGGGCGCGGCTCATCGGCGTTCCGGGCGCCAGCCATTTCATCGCCGCCCAGGCCGGGCCGATGCTGGTCGCGCGGCGGATCAGGCGCGCAGCCCTGTCGGGGCTGATGCTGGACGGGCTCGACATCCGCCCGGGCCAGCGCACCGGCCTGCTGGTCGCGGACGAGGTGCTGGATTTCAGCCTGCAGGACTGTGAATTCGGCAATGCCGGCTCGGTCGGCCTGATGCTGAACCGCACCGCCGGAAGCATCCGGCAGAGCCGTTTCCGCAGCATGCGCGACTCAGGCCTGTTCTCGCTTGATTCGCGCGGACTTTCGATCGAGGCCAACCAGGTCGAGGATTGCGGCAATAACGGCATCCAGCTCTGGCGCAGCCAGCCCGGCGACGACCAGTCGATCGTGCGCGGCAACCGGATCAACCGCATCCGCTCGGACGCCGGCGGCGACGGCCCCAACGGCAACGGCATCAGCCTCTACAAGGCCGGCGGCGTCATCATCGAGGGCAACACGCTCCGCGACTGCGCGCTGACCTTCATCCGCAACAATTCGGGCTCCGGTGTGCAGATCATCGGCAATCAGGGCCGGCGCTGCGGCGAGGTCGGGCTCTATTCGGAGTTCGCCTTCGAGGGCGCGATCATCACCGGCAACCTCGTCGAGGATTGTGCGCAGGGAGCCAACATCACCAATCTCGACCATGGCGGCAGGCTCAGCGTCTTCGCCAACAACATCATCCGCAACGCCCGGAGGGGCTTCGCCCCCAAGGGCACGGAGCTGATCGGCGGCATGGGCGTGCATGTCGAGGCGGAAGCTGCTGTGACCGGCAACGTCATCGAGAACGCCAGCGAGATCGGCATCTCGCTCGGCTGGTCATGGGGCATGCGCAACCTCGTCGCCACCGGCAACATGGTGCGCAAGACCGGCATCGGCATCTCGGTCTCGCTGGTGCCCAAGGAGCGCAACGCCCTGATCGCCAACAACGTCATCGCCGATGCGAGCAAGGGCGCGGTCGTTGGCACGGAGTACGGCAAGGTGGTGACGGGCGACCTGACGAAGGCGGCCGATCAGCGTGCGGCCGGCGTCAGGATCGAGAACAACGCGGTGGCGTAAAAATCAGTCGGCAAGGCCAAGGATGAAGACCAAGCGTTCGTTCAGCATCAGAATCTGCTCGTCAGTCAGCCTGCCCATAACTCGACTGCACTTATTCCGACTGACCGTCGAAAGGTTGTTCAGCATTATGGCACTATCAGCGTGCAATCCATTTTCGGCAGTCGCCTTGACTTTATAGCGCATCGCCGGTGCGTCGTCGGAACTGCTCGTAAATGGGCAGACAATGACATGCCTCGTGCCGAACAAGGCGTTGCTTTGAACGACAACCGCTGGTCTCGGTTTACCGAAGTCGCCCTGCATGGCGACCGTGACGATATCGCCGCGCTTCATTCGTCGTCGGACGGCCAGGCGGCAACTGCCTCGATCCAGTCCATGACCGCAGCTTCGTCCGGATCGGCATTAATGGTCGCGATATCGCGCTGCAACTGAGCCATAAACACAGGATCTTTTGTATCGAACGTCCAGATTCGCACCTCTTTCAACCCCGCCGCCTTCTTGGCGGCACGGTAACGGGCCTGCTTGCTCAGACCATCCTTGATCGCGGGGCGCGGCATGGCGATCTCCTTCGGTCTCGAAAGGTAACGCGTGACCTTTCAGCCGTCAAACCTGCGCCGCCCTCACCCGCCCGACCTCTATGCCGGTCCAGTTGGTCAGCACGCTCTCGCGCAGCGGCGCGAAGTCCGCGCCTTGCGTCTCGTCCAGCGGCAGGAAGCGCGCGATCAGCGCCGCCATGACGACCTCCGCCGCGCGGCCCGCGCCATCGTCGCATTTCAGCGCGATGCCGTAGCCGAGTTCAGGCAGGGAGCCGCAATAGACGCCCTCCGCCCCGGTCTTGATGAAGGCGCGCGCACCCAGCAGATCCATAGCGCGGGTGTCGAAACGTCCCGTGCCGGCGACCATGAAGGGATAGGCCGCGACCGCCTTGCGGATGCGTGCGGCGGCCCTGGCGCGCTCGGGACCAAAGCCATGCCCGGTGCCGAAGCGGGCGAAGCCCAGCGCCATCGCCTGCAGCGGCACGGCATAGGTCGGGATCGAGCAGCCGTCGATGCCGGAGCGCTCGGCGAGATGGGCCGCACCGGTAACGTCCTCGAGCGCGCCGCGCACCGCCTGCTGCACAGCATGGCCGGCCTTGACGTAACCGGCCGGATCCTCGTCGAGCCCGCAGGCGAGGCATACGAAGCCGGCATGCTTGCCCGAGCAGTTGTTGTTGAGCGCGCTCGGCTCGGCCCCGGCCTTGGCCATGGCCCGCGCCGCAGCCTCGTTCATCGGCCAATGCGCCCCGCATTCGAGACAGCCGGCGTCGCGGCCGGCCCTTCTGAGCATCGACAGCGACGCTTCGGCGTGGGCCGGCTCGCCTGAATGCGAGGCGACGGCGAGCGCGATCTCGGGCTCGCTGAGGCCAAAGCGATCGGCCGCGCCGCTCTCGAACAGCGGCAGCGCCTGCAGCGCCTTGACCGCCGAGCGCGGAAACACCGGCCGCGCGACATCGCCGAGCGACAGCACCACGCCGCCATCGGCATCGACCACGATCGCCGCGCCGCGATGGCGCGATTCGACGACATCGCCGCGCAGGACCTCGGCCAGAACCGGGTTGTCCATCATCATCTCCAGGGCTTGGGGCGTCGTCGCCGGAATGGCCGCCTTGTGGCGTTTGGCGCTCGACCTGTCAAAAGCTATGGCGCAAACTGGCGCCGCCTGCGATGGGACAGCCGGTTTGCCCGCCGCCATCCGACCAATCCGAAAGAACCGATGCAGCCAGAACCGCAGACCTCGCCCGACTACGAAACCGAATACAACAACCGCGCCCGCGTGCCGGAGCATCCGGCCATCATCGCCGGATGGGCAAGCGACGCCGCCGCCTATCGCGAGGCTGCGTTCTGCGAACTCGGCGTGAGCTATGGCGAGAGCGAGCGGCAGCGCTACGATCTGTTCAAGCCGGACGCGATCAGGGGCGACGCCATCGTCATGTTCATCCATGGCGGCTACTGGCAGGCGCTCGACCGCAGCTTCTTCTCGCATATGGCATGCGGGCTGAACCGGCGCGGCGTGCCCGTCGCGGTCGTCGGCTACGATCTGTGCCCGCAGGTCGAACTCGGCCACATCGTCTGGGAGCTGCAGCAGGCGGCGGCCGCCCTGTGGCATTCCTACAAGCTGCCGGTGGTCGCGGCCGGGCATTCCGCCGGCGGCCATCTCGCCGCCTGCCTGCTGGCGACCGACTGGACAAACGTCGATCCGGAACTGCCGGACCAGCTCGTGCCGGCGGCCTATGGTATTTCAGGGATCTACAACCTCAAGCCGCTGACCGAAACGAGCGTGAACACGGCGCTGGGATTGTCCCACGAGGCGGCCGAGCGCGACAGCCCGCTGTTCTGGCCCGCGCCATCGCGCCTCGTCATGGACGCAGTCGTCGGCGGCGCCGAGAGCGAGGAGTATCTCAAGCAGAGCCGGCGGATCGTCGATGTCTGGGGGCTGGAAGGCGTGCAGACGCGCTATGAGGAGATCGCGGGCGCGAACCATTTTACGGTCGTCGCCGGCCTTGCCGATCCCGACAGCGCCATGACCGCTAGGCTGGCCGCGCTCGCCGGCGCTTGATCTTCAGGCTGGAGGCTCTATCCAGAAGCCACTGGCAGCGCGGAGCACACGATGCAGACCTTCTTCGTCGAGATCAAATGCAAGCTCGGCAAGACCTATGAGGTCGCCAGCGAACTCGCCGACCGCGAGATCGCCTCGGAAATCTATTCGACCGCCGGCAATTACGACATCCTGGCCAAGTTCCATGTCGGGGCGGACGTCGATATCGGGCATTTCGTGGCGCAGAAGGTCCAGTCGGTGCCCGAGATCGCCGACACGCACACGATCATCACCTTCAAGGCGTTCTGACCGCGAGATTGGGAGGCGAGGCCGTCGCGGACGCTAAAGCATTTCGCCTATCGCCTCGATGATGCGGTCGGTGTGTTTGGCTTCCATATGCGAGATGTGGTCGTGCAGATCGTTGAGCTTCGCTTCGATCGCGACCAGCCGCTTCAGAATGAGATCGATTTTGGGATCGCCGGATGGCGCGGCTGGCAGGACCGGAGCCATCACCTTGGCAGGCGAGACCGGACGCTAACTCGGCTTGCCACGATGGCCGCCCACAAGGTTCTTGGGGGGATTTGGCATTGTCCTCTCCATGTTGATAGCCAGTTCCAGAGCCCGACAAATATGGCGTCGCGGCCTCCCGCCGGGCAAGGGCCGTTCGTGGCGACGTGCCTGCCGGCACCCCGACGACAAAGCTTGAGCGCATGCGACAAGGCCGCCTCGTCGGGCTGGCTTCGCTCCGCCCAGCACGTCTTTGAAGGTGAAGCGGGCTCCGGACGATCAGACCGAAACCACCGGGCGACTGTGACAGACGGCAGTCGGGCCGTTGCCGCCTTCCCAACAGCGAACCGGGTGGTCAGATCGCCGACAGCTCCCACGCATACTGGTACTTCCCATAGGGCGTGCTGGTGACGCCGTTGCGCTCGGTGCCCGGAAACTCTTCCGGCGGGGCCACGACCCTGACCCGGAAGACGTCGCTCTGCCCCGGCTTGAGCAGGCCCATATGGACCGCCGCCGCGCCGAGAATCGAATCGCCGCTATAGATGTCGGTGCCCCAGATCTGGCCCTCCGCCACGCCGGTGATGCGGAAGTAGTAGGTCGCGCCGATTTTCTCGCAGAGCCCGTGCATGTTGGGCGGCGCGTCGGAGGCGATCGCGTTTTTGTCGAGCAGCCGCCTGAGCTGCCGGCGCGAGAGCTGTCCGCCGCGGTCGAAATAGGCGACGAGATCCTGAACGACTTTCATGACGCTGCCCCCGGCTGCATGGAAACGACCCGCCCATAGGACGGCTGGAAGGACGCCGACGGCTTGGGCAGCGCCCAGAGCACCGCATAGGGAACAGCTTCCGCCGGGTAGCCGATGTCGCCATCGGTGATGACGATCGCGGCCGTTACGCGCGCATCCTCGGCCAGGGCCAGCAGCGCCGGCGTCAGGTCGCTGCCGCCATAGCCGCTGATCCGATAGTCGGCGAGCGCGGCCGGCGAGACCATTTCGTCGCAGGTGACGACGCTATCGCATTGCACCACCCGGATCTCGTCGACGCCGGCCGCGTCGCAGAAATCGGCGATGGCGCCGAGCGCGTGGGGGATCTCGTCGGTCATCGAAGCGCTGGTGTCGAGCATGACGGTCAGCATCCAGGAATGGCGCTTGCGCCCCGGCGCGACGAGATCGGTGCGTTCCGCGCCCCGCCGCGAGGCGCGTGTGTAAGTGCGCTCGCCGGCGGCGACGCCCTCGAGCCAGGTCTGGAGAGCGACATGCCAGGGCGTCGCATGGAGCCCGCGCTGCGCCCTGACGTTTTGCTGCCTGTCGCCTGTCCCGACGCCGCGCCCGCGCATCGCGCCCATCGCCCTGGCGAGCGCGATGCCGCGCGCCGCGAGATCGCGGATCGCACGGGCGCGCTCGGCCTGCCCGGCCGCATCGTCTGGAAAGAGTTCGCGCTCGCGGGCAGCGTCGAGCGCATCGCCCATCGCGCCCGACGGCGCCTGCCGCGCCGCGCCCAGCACCTGCTCGACGCTGACGAGCGCGCCTTCCCAGACTTGGCTTCGCGAGGACATGAACTGGCCCGAACGCCGCATCTCCAGCACGATCTCCTCGGCGGCCCTGTCGCGCGCGCCGGCCATGTCGAGCCCGCCGGCCGGGATCGTCGTCCGGCCCAGCGCATGCCGCAGCATGTCGTTGATGATGTAGTCATGGGCGTAGTTGAACTCGATGGCGGCGCTGCCGCGCGCCCGGTCATGGGTGCGCAAGGCGAGATGCAGGAGTTCGTGGGCGAGCACGAAGACGAGATCGTCGGCCGACAGCCGCGCCGTGAAAGCCGGGTTCGCCAGCAGCCGGCCGGACGCAAAGACGCCCATCGTCGGCACACGGTCGTCGATCTCGACGCGCACCGCCGCCGCCAGACCCGCCAAATGCGGAAACGGCGCGGTGACGAGCCGCAATCCGTTCAGGATGCGGGCGCGGGTGGCGCGGTTGTCACTGGCGCGTTCGCCTCTGGCGCGATCGGGGACGGCGCTCATACAGCGGCGACCTTGCGCAGCAAGGCGAGCATGGCGCGGTCGGCCCCGAGCGCGCCCCATGTCTCGACCATGTCGTTCAGGACGAGCAACTGGTGTTCCGACGAGAGGCTGCGCAGGAATCGGTTCACCACCGCGGCTTTCAGCCCCTGCGCCTTGCCGTCGCGCACGAACTGGCGGATGCAGTCGAGGATGAACCAGCGCGCGGCATCGCCCTTGGGCAGATGCTCGGGCTTGCGCAGATACTCCTCCAGCGGCCGGATCGCGCCGATCGAATCCTCGGCCAGCGCGCAGAACACCACCGCATCCTCCGGCGAGAGCCGGCCGAAGGCGAGCGCGCGCCGGGTCTCGCCGGAGAGCACGCCGGCCTTCTGCGCCATGTCCAGCGCGCGCGAGAGCAAGGCCCAGGCGCGCGGCGTCGAGAACGGCTGCGGCTCGGCGGGCACCGGCCGCATCAGCGCGTCGGGCATGGTCGCGATGAAACTGCGGATTTCGGCCCTGACGCCGGCGCGCTGGGCCCAGGCGAGCCAGTCGCCGGCATCGACGCGCAATTGCAGGATGGTGACGCGGTTGACCAGCGCCGAGCTCATCGCGCGCACCAGAGCGCGGTCCTGCAGCCGATTGCCGGCAGCCACCACCCAGGTGCCTTTCGGCAGCGCGTGCTCACCGAGCCTGCGCTCCAGCAGCAGGGAATAGAACGCCTTCTGGACGTCGGGCGAGCAGGCCGGCAATTCGTCGAGGAACAGGCAGAAGGGCTCGGGCTTCTCCGGCAACAGGATGCGCGGCGGGCAGAAGACCGAGCGCTCGCCGATGATGCGCGGAATGCCGCTGACATCCTCCGGTGCGATCTGCGTGCCGAGCAGCGAGCGGCAGGGCAGGCCCGCCTCGCGCGCCGCCTCGTAGACCAGTTCGGATTTCCCCAGACCTGGCGGGGAGAGCAGCAGGAAGCTCTGCTCATGCGCCATGCACTGGATCAGTTGCTTGGCCTGACGCAGGGAGACGACTTCGTCGAATGCGGAGCGCCCGGATTCCATAACCACCTCCCAGCCATCACGCCGGCCAGCGGCACGGCGACGAATACTTTGGGAGAGCGCGATCCCACGCGCCATAGTGCATTGAAATCATTATTTTTTTGAGATGTTTCGGCCGTTAATCGGTCGTTCATGTTGCGCGTTTTGACCTCCTTCTCCTGCCGATCGAAGCGCTTTCCCGACGCGCGCAAGACCTTCGCTGCCGGTGCGTCTTGACGCACGGCCCCGAACGCGCGACCTCGTTGCCTCGGATTGATGACGCGAAGGAAGCGTGGGGATGGCCAAGAGCACCTTGTCGGCGGATCTGCGCTCGGGCGCGCTGGTCTACCATCGCCTGCCGCGCCCCGGCAAAATCGAGATCCAGGCGACCAAGCCGCTCGGCAACCAGCGCGATCTGGCGCTCGCCTATTCGCCCGGCGTGGCGGCCGCCTGCGAGGCGATCGTGGACGATCCGTCCCAGGCCGCTGAACTGACCTCGCGCCAGAACCTCGTCGCCGTCATCACCAACGGCACTGCCGTGCTGGGCCTGGGCGATATCGGCCCGCTCGCCTCCAAGCCGGTGATGGAGGGCAAGGCGGTCCTGTTCAAGAAGTTCGCCGGGATCGACTGCTTCGACATCGAGGTCGAGCAGAAGAACATCGAGAAATTCGTCGAGGTGGTCGCTGCGCTGGAGCCGACTTTCGGCGGCATCAATCTCGAGGACATCAAGGGTCCGGAATGCTTCGAGATCGAGGAGCAGCTCAAGGCCCGGATGACGATTCCCGTCTTCCATGACGACCAGCACGGCACCGCGATCATCGTCAGCGCCGCGATCCTGAACGGGCTGGATCTCTCGGGAAAGCAGATCGGCGACGTCAAGATCGTCGTCTCGGGAGCCGGCGCAGCCGCACTCGCCTGCCTCAACCTTCTGGTCGAGCTCGGCGCGAAGCGCGCCAACATCTGGGTGACCGACCTCGACGGCGTGGTCCACAAGGGCCGCAACACGCTGATGGACCGCTGGAAGGAGGTCTATGCGCAGGAGACCGACGCCCGCACGCTCAGCGATGTCATCGGCGGCGCCGACATCTTCCTCGGACTGTCGGCCGCGGGCGTGCTCAAGCCCGAGATGGCCAAGCGGATGGCGCAAAAACCGCTGATCCTGGCGCTCGCCAACCCCAATCCCGAGATCACGCCGGAAGACGCGCTCGCCGTCCGGCCCGACGCGATGATCTGCACCGGTCGCTCCGACTATCCGAACCAGGTCAACAACGTCCTGTGCTTCCCCTACATCTTCCGCGGCGCGCTCGACGTGCACGCCACCACGATCAACGAGGCGATGAAGCTCGCCGCCGTGCGCGCCATCGCCGCGCTGGCGCGCGAGGCCACCTCCGACATCGCGGCGCGCGCCTATGGCGGCGAGGCCTCGACTTTCGGGGCGACCTCGCTGATTCCGAATCCGTTCGACCCGAGGCTGATCCTGCGGATCGCGCCGGCCGTCGCCGAGGCCGCGATGGCGACCGGCGTCGCCCGCAAGCCGCTGCTCGACATCGAGGCCTATCGCGAGGACCTGTCGCGTTTCATCTTCCGCTCCGGCTTCATCATGAAGCCGCTCTTCGCCAAGGCGAAGGCCGACCCGAAGCGGGTGATCTATGCCGAAGGCGAGGATGAGCGCGTGCTGCGCGCCGCCCAGGTCGCGCTGGAGGAAGGGCTCGCCATCCCGATCCTGATCGGCCGGCCGAGCGTGATCGAGAGCCGCGTCAAGCGCTTCGGCCTGTCGATCCGGCCCGGCATCGATTGCGAGCTGGTCAATCCGGAAGACGACCCGCGCTATCGCGACTATGTTCAGACCTATCTCGATATCGCCGGCCGCCGTGGCGTCACACCGGAGGCGGCGCGGGCGCTGGTGCGCACCAACAACACGGTGATCGCGGCGCTTGCCGTGGCGCGCGGCGATGCGGATGCGATGATCACCGGGCTGGAGGGGCGCTATCTGTCGCGGCTGCGTCACGTCAAGGACATCATC
>JBKJSB010000314.1:0-2838 GCA_046593015.1 Allobosea sp. | reverse complement strand
TTCGGCACCGATGCCGAGGGTCGCATCCTGCTCGCCGACGAGATCCACACCCCCGATTCCAGCCGCTACTGGTTCGGCGAGAGCTATCCCGGGCGCTTCGAGAGGGGGGAAAAGCCTGAATCCTTCGACAAGGATTTCGTCCGCAACTGGGTCGTCGCCCGCTGCGACCCGTACAAGGAAGAGCTTCCGCCGATCCCGCCGGAGCTGATCGCACAAACCTCGGACGTCTATGTCCGCGCCTATGAGACCATCACCGGCCAGATTTTCGTCCCGCCGCCCGCCGGCGAGCCGCCGCTGGAGCGGATCAGGCGGAACCTGGCGCGGTATTTTTGAGCGGGGCGGGCAGACGGGTCACGCCTCCTCCTCGCGATATCCTCCTGCCAGATGCCGGCCCCGTTCGGTCAGCGTCGCCAGCACGCGCTCGAACACCTTGAGTTCCTCGGCCGCGATCCCTTCCGTCCAGCGCGCCTGGAACGCCAGCGCCAGCGGCACGATCTGGGCGTAGACGCGGGTTCCCGCCGGGGTCAGCGCTATGAAGGCCTCGCGCCGGTCCTGCCGGTTCTCGGCGCGCGAGACGAGCCCGCGCGATTCGAGCTCGCGCACGGCGCGCGAGACCTTGGTCTTGTGCATCTGCGCCAGCTCGCCGATGTCGCGCGAGGTCAGCTTGCCGAACTCGCCGAGCTGCGCGACGACCCGCCATTGCGGGATGTCGATGCCGAAATGCGCCCCGTAGATCCGCCCAAGCGCGCGGCTGGCGAAGAAGCCGACGACGTTCAGCCGGTAGGGCAGGAACTGCTCGAGATGCAGTGCGGGCTCGCTCGGCTTCGTTGACATCGGCTCCGCTTCGCTATTAGTTTCAAACGCAACTAATTGGCGCGCTTGCCGAAGCGCGCCATCCGCCGCGAGAGGATTGCCCAGCCGTGACGCGACCCTCAGCGCGCCCTGAGCCGGTTCATGAAGCTGTCATAGGACAGCTCCGCCACTTGCCACCAGAGCAGGTTCTCGCCACGGAAGGCGACCATCGAATCGTAGCCCTTCTTGAACAACTCGCTCTTGGCCGAGGTCTCGGCGTAATACTCCTCGGCAGCCTTGAGAGCGGCCTCCATCACCGGGATCGGGAAGGCCTTGAGTTGCGCGCCTTGCGCCACGAGACGGCGCAGGCCGCCCGGATTGACGGCGTCGTACTTCGCCAGCATCCAGTTGTTGGCCGCCTCGCAGGCGTGCTGGACGATCGCCTGGTAGTGCTTGGGCAGCTTGTTCCAGGCCTCCTGCCCGATGACGAGATGCAGCATCGCGCCGCCTTCCCACCAGCCGGGGTAGTAATAGTTCTTCGCCACGCGCACGAAGCCGAGCTTCTCGTCGTCATAGGGGCCGACGAACTCGGCGGCGTCGATCGTGCCGCGCTCCAGTGCCGGGTAGACGTCGCCGGCCGCGATCTGCGTCGGCACGACGCCGAGCTTGGCCAGCACCTGCCCGCCCATGCCGCCGATGCGGAACTTCAGGCCCTTGAGGTCGTCGACCGTGTTGATCTCCTTGCGGAAGAACCCGCCCATCTGGCAGCCGGAATTGCCGCAGGGGATCGAATAGGCGCCGAATTTGGCCAGCGCCTCGTTGACGATCTGCTCGCCGCCGCCGAAATACCACCAGCTGTGCTGCTGGCGGGCGTTCAGGCCGAAGGGGATGCCGGTGCCGAGCCCCAGCGCCGGCTCCTTGCCGACATAGAAATAGGTCGGCGTATGCGCGCATTCGACCGTGCCGGAGGTGACGGCGTCGAGCGCCTGCAGGCCCGGCACGATCTCGCCGGCCGAGAAGGCCTGGACCTGGAACTTGCCGTCGGTGGCGTCCGCCATGAACTTGGCGAACATCTGGGCGGTGCCGTAGATCGTGTCGAGAGACCGCGGAAAGCTCGAGGTCAGCCGCCAGCGCACCTCCGGCATCGCCTGCGCGATCGCGGGCATGGCGACGGGTGTGGCGGCAGCGGCGAGAGCGCCTGTTTTCAAAAAGTCGCGGCGTTTCATAAGCTCGTCTCCCAGAAGAATTCTTGCTGCCATTCTTGACGCTATCCTTGCGCTATTTCTGGCGCGTCCGGGAAGGAATGAAAAGACATGAAGCTCGCTTCGCTCGCGCATGGCCGGGACGGCCGCCTCGTCGTGGTCTCCAGGGATCTGACGCGCGCCACCGACGCCTTCCCGGTCGTCGCGACGCTCCAGGCCGCCCTCGACGACTGGGAGCGCTTTTCGCCGCGCCTCGCCGATCTGGCGGAGGGGCTGGAGCACGGCTCGGTGCCCTCCTTCCGCTTCCACGAGCATGACTGCGCCTCGCCTTTGCCGCGCGCCTATCAGTGGCTCGACGGCTCGGCCTATGTGAACCATGTCGATCTGGTCAGGAAGGCGCGGGGCGCTGAGATGCCCGAGAGCTTCTGGACCGATCCGTTGATGTATCAGGGCGGCTCCGACGCCAGCCTCGGCCCGCGCAGTCCCGTCCATGCCCGCAGCGAGGAGCATGGCATCGATTTCGAGGCCGAGATCGCGGTCGTGACCGGCGACGTCCCGATGGGCGTGACGGCGGCCGGGGCGCTCGGCCATGTCCGCCTCGTCATGCTCGCAAACGATGTGAGCTTGCGGAATCTGATCGCGAGCGAACTGGCGAAAGGCTTTGGATTCGTTCAGTCCAAGCCGCCCAGCGCCTTTTCACCGGTCGCCGTGACGCCCGACGAACTGGGCGCATCATGGCGGGACGGAAAACTCCATCTGCCGCTGATGACGCAGGTCAACGGCAAGCCTTTTGGCAGGCCCGACGCCGGCGTCGACATGACCTTCGATTTCGGCGCGCTGATCG
>JBKJSB010000175.1:0-15314 GCA_046593015.1 Allobosea sp. | reverse complement strand
CGCGCCGGCCGCACCGCCGACGACCGCACCGACAGGCCCGGCGACGACGGCACCGGTGCCCGCGCCTACCGCCGCCCCGCCGATGCGCTGCTCCGTGGTGCTGCCGCATGCGCCGAGCGCAACGGCCGAGGCCGCGATGAGGCCGAGAGTGACGATTTTCATGATGCTTCCCCCAATGATCTGGTGGGATGGGAACGCGTCGATGCGCGGCAGGTTCCCTGCCCGCCTCGCCAGACGGCAATCGATATCCGCGTCGATGCCCTGGAAATGCGCCGCGAACCATGCCCGGCTCTTGCGATCCGCGCAGAAATCCGTATACAGCCCGCATCGCACCGACCGCACCATTCGCGTGGGTGATGAGGACCGGGCATCCGGTCCGCATCGCAGCGGACACGTTTTTCGACCGATTCGCGCAAGGCGGATCGATGGAGTTGACGACCATGAAGATCCGCAATTCGCTGAAGTCGCTGCGCGGCCGCCATCGCGACAACCAGCTCGTGCGCCGCAAGGGCCGCGTCTACATCATCAACAAGGTCCAGAAGCGCTTCAAGGCGCGCCAGGGCTGAGATTTCGGCGCGGTCCGCTTCGACCGCGCGTAATTTCGACCGGGTCTTGTCTGCCAGGCGGGGCGCTTTCGGGCGTGCCCGCCCTTCTGCGTTGTGCAGCTCGCCGTGCCGTGAATTGACGTCGCCGGGCCCGGCGTGACAATCTTCGCGGATGATGACCGCACGCCTCTCTTCGAGCATTGTCGCACTTGTCATGGCGGCTGCCGCGATCCACGGGCCAGCAATGGCACAGGACGCGGCCCCGCAGCGACCGGGCGCCGTCGCCCCCGCCGACAAGGACGACAGTCCCGCGACGCCGGCGCCAGCCGCGCCCCGTTCGCCTGCCGCCACGCTGGACCGTCTGTTCGAGCGCCTCGTCGCCGCCAAGAGCGCCGAGGAAGCCAAGGGCATAGCCAATCTGATCCAGCGCCGCTGGGCCCGCTCCGGATCCGACACCGCCGATCTGCTGATGACGCGCGCGCAGAGCGCGCTGCGCCAGAAGCAGACCGAGATCGCCATCGAACTGCTCGACCGCGTCGTCAGTCTCGAACCCGACTGGGCCGAGGGCTGGAACCAGCGCGCCAGCGCGCTGTTCGTGGCGGGAGACCCGATTCGCTCCATGCTCGACATCGGAGAGGCGCTGAAGCGCGAGCCTCGGCATTACGGCGCGATGATGGGGTTGGGCACGATCCTGCGCCAGCAGGGCGACGACAAGCGCGCCATGGTCGCCTATCGCCGGGCGCTCGAAATCTATCCGCAGATGGAAGCGATCAAGAACGCGGTCGATTCCCTCAAGACCGAGGTCGACGGGCGCGACGCCTGAGCGGCTCGCATGATCCCTGGCGAAACCGATGCCTCCGGATCTGCGTAGGCAGTCCATGCTGCTGCGCATCCTGCTTCTTCTCGTCGTCCTCGCCGCCACAGGCCTGATCCTGCGCAGCGAGTGGGTCGCCGCGGAGGTCGCGCGCGCCTACCCATCCAGGGGCGCGTTCATCGACCTGCCCGGCGGGCGGCTGCATTATCGCGAGCGCGCCCCTGTCGGAGACGATCGCGGCACCGTCGTGCTGGTCCATGGCGCGTCGTCGAACCATGCCGATCTGTTGGCGACGCTGGGCCCGGAGCTCTCGCGCTATCGCCTCATCGCGCTGGACCGGCCGGGCCATGGCTGGAGCGACCGGCTGGAAGGATCGGCCATGGCCGATCCCGGCAGGCAGGCCGCCGTGCTGATGCAGGCCCTCGACAGGGTCGCGCCCGAAGGCTTCGTGCTGGTGGCGCATTCGCTGGCGGGCGCGCTCGCCACCCGGATCGCGCTCGACAGGCCGGAGCGGCTGCGCGGCCTCGTTCTTCTCGGCGGCGTGACCCATCCCTGGCCAGGCGGCATCGCCTGGTATCACCACATCACCGCGCTTCCGCTGATCGGCCCGCTGTTCACGCGGCTGGTCGCGCTGCCGGTCGCTGATCTCCAGCTCGAAGCCGGGGCCAAAAGCGTCTTCGCCCCGCGCGAGGCGACGCCCGGTTACGTCGAGACCGGCGAGATCAGGCTTCTGCTGCGCCCTGCGACCTTCCGGGCGAACTCGGAAGATATCGCGGCGACGCACGCCTTCGTCTCAGGCCAGGCGCCGCGCTATGGCGATCTGAAGGTGCCGGTCATCGCGATCACCGGCGACAGCGACAGCGTCGTGTCTCCGACGATCCATTCGGCGACGATCGCAAAGCAGGCGCCGCAGGGCCGCTTCGTGCTGCTGCCCGGCACCGGCCACATGCCGCACCACGCCGCGCCCGAAATCGTGGTGCAGGCGATCGACGAACTCGCTGCGCCGCGCTCGGGTCTCGCCAGCCGCTGAACGCTGGCCACCGGGCGTCCGTGACCGCCGACGATCATAAGCCTTTAGTAGCGCTGTTCGGGCCGGCGGGATTCATCCAAGCTAACCTGCTGCTTTAGTCAAGTTGTGACGTAACGACGCCAACCCTCGGCCACGCCGGCGGGGGAACGAGACGTATGCGAACGTCCTCACGGGGGAGACAGGGAATGTCGCCAGAAGACAACATCAAAGCCCATTGGGCCGAAACGACCAGGCTGACCTATATCATGATCGGCATCTGGGCCTTCTTTTCGTTCTTCATCCATATGTTTTCGCCCGCCCTCAACGGCATCAAGATCATGGGCTTTCCGCTCGGGTTCTACATGGCCGCCCAGGGCTCCCTGATCGTATTCGTGGCCCAACTGTTCTGGTTCGCCAAAGCCCAGGACAAGGTGGATCGCAAATACGGCATGGCCGAAGAAGATTGAGGGGGAAACTCATGTCCACGGAAGCACAAAAGGGCGATTTCACCTCCAGTCTGGGACGCATTTACGGCGTCTACACCGGCGGTTTCGTCGCATTCGTCGTCTTCATCGGTGTGCTGGAGCGCGCCGGCGTTCCCAACCACATCCTCGGCTACCTGTTCGTGGCCTTCACCATCGGCGTCTATGCCGCCATCGGCATCATGTCGCGCACCATGCAGGTCGACGAGTATTACGTCGCCGGCCGCAAGGTGCCGTCTTTCTACAACGGCATGGCCACGGCGGCGGACTGGATGTCGGCGGCCTCCTTCATCGGCATGGCCGGCACGCTCTATCTGCTGGGCTATGACGGTCTCGCCTTCATCCTGGGCTGGACCGGCGGCTATGTGCTGGTGGCGACGCTGATCGCGCCCTATCTGCGCAAGTTCGGCTGTTACACCGTGCCGGACTTCCTCGCCTTCCGCTTCGGCGGCAATGCGGCACGCATCGCCGGCATCGTCGTGCTGATGAGCTGCTCCTTCACCTATGTGGTGGCGCAGATCGTCGGCACCGGACTGATCGGCGCGCGCCTGCTCGGCATGAGCTTCGAGGTCGCGGTCTTCGTCGGCCTTGTCGGCATCCTGGTCTGCTCCATGCTCGGCGGCATGCGCGCCGTCACCTGGACGCAGGTCGCGCAGTACATCGTGCTGATCGTCGCCTACCTGATTCCGGTCGTGATCCTCTCGACCCAGAAGTTCGGCATCCCGATCCCGCAGCTCACCTACGGCTCGGTTCTCTCCGAGATCCAGATCAAGGAAGCAGCGCTGGGCGTCTCGGCGGCGGCCTCGCATGTCGTGCCCTTCGCCCGCTACGACCCCCTGAACTTCTTTGCGCTGGTGCTCTGCCTGATGGTCGGCACGGCCTCGCTGCCCCACGTCCTGATGCGCTACTTCACCACGCCGTCCGTGCGTGAGGCGCGCTCCTCGGTGGCGTGGACCCTGCTGTTCATCTTCATCCTCTACTTCACGGCGCCGGCCTATGCCGCCTTCGCGAAGCTCGAGGTGTTCGAGAACGTCATCGGCAAGTCCCTCGGCGAACTGCCGGGCTGGGTCTACAACTACGGCAAGATCGGCCTTGTCCAGATCTGCGGCGCGAACGCCGTCGATCTCGCCACCATCACTGCGGCCTGCGGCAAGATCTCCGGCTTCACCGGCGTCCTGCAACTCGCCAACTTCGGCATCCAGCCGGACGCGATCGTCATCGCGACGCCTGAAATCGCGGGCCTGCCCTATGTCGTCTCCGGCCTCGTCGCCGCCGGCGGCCTGGCTGCCGCGCTCTCGACCGCCGACGGCCTGCTGCTGGCGATCGCCAACGCGCTCTCCCACGACGTCTATGCCCGCATGATCAACAAGAACGCGCCGGTGGCGAGGAAGCTCGTCATCGCCCGCGTGATTCTGATCATTGTGGCGCTGATTGCCGCCTGGGTGGCGTCGCACCGCCCTGCCGACATCGTCGCGATGGTCGCCTGGGCCTTCTCGCTGGCGGCGGCGGGCCTGTTCCCGGCGCTGGTCATGGGCATCTGGTCCAAGAAGACTACCGCGGCCGCGGCCGTGGCGGGCATCTGGGCCGGCTTCCTGGCGACGCTGGTCTATCTCGTCGTGACCCGCTACTTCCCGGGCTTCGGCGTGAACGTGCTCGGCATGTATTCGAACGTCAGCGCGGCGACCGGTGCGCCGCTCCTCGACCTCGTCAAGCTCAAGGCCGAGCAGCCGGCGATTTTCCAGCAGGGCTGGGTGGCGATCAGCCACCCGCTGGCCTCGAAGGTCGGCTACTTCAACGTCGCCAACATCTCGGCCGGCCTGTTCGGCATGCCGATCGGCTTCCTGACGATGTATATCGTCTCGAAGTTCACCACGGCGCCGACGAAGGAGCTGCAGAGCTTCATCGACGACATCCGCCGCCCGAGCGGCGGCGCGGTGTTGATCGAGAAGTGAGCCTCGGCCGCGGGCGCTTCGCCCGCGGCTCCTCCTCTTCCGGGGGCGGGCCTTGGTCCGCCCCTTTTTCGTCTGGACGGCCGGCTCCGGCTCTTGCCTGGGCCCCGGATGTCGGGCAGATGAAACCCCAGTCGCGACAGCGCAAGGATCGATCCTGAATGGCCGATGTCGACAGCCAGGGCCTGTTCTGGCTCTACCAGGCGCCCAATCTCGCGCTCGCAGCGCTGATGTACACGCTGCTGGGCCGTTTCATCCTGTCGCTGGTCTTCCCCGACGAAAGCGACAAGGTGATCTGGCGCACTTTCCGGCAAATCACCCAGCCTGCGATCGAGGCCGTGCGCGTCGTCACGCCTGCAGCGGTGCATGAGCGCATCCTCACATTGCTCGCATTCGTCTGGATCATGTTCATCCGGATGCTGATGTTCATCGGCTTCGCGGCGGCGGGCTGGCTGCCGACCATCGTCGGAGCGCCGAGGCCATGACCGACGACCGCGAGGACATCCTGCGCCGCGACGGCATCACCATCGGCATCGCCGGCATGTCGCTGATGAACGGCCTGCATTTCTCGGCCTATTTCGATCCCGTCTATATCCTGATGAAGCAGTTCGCGCCCGGATTCTTCATCTCCTCGCCGCTGCTGGTGTTCTACTTCACCTCGCTGTTCCTCTCGGCGCTGACGCTCGCCATCGGCGGCATCCCGGCCGCTATCTACGAGCGCGGCAAGGGCCTGACGGAGAGCACGGCGACCTCGATGTGGATCTGGCTTGGCGGCATCATGCTGCTGACCATCCCGACTTTGCTGCAGATGACGGCACGGCCGGCCTGACGAGCCGCGATGCGCGCGATTTCGTGATTTTGCGCAGGTCTCCCACGCCCTAACCTCGCAAGCGTCCCGGAGAGACGCCGTATGAGCCCATCGCGCGTAAGAGAACTGGCGCTGCTGTCGATCTCGCGCGGTTGCGGCTTTGCCGGCCTCGCCATCATCTGCTTCATGGTCGGACTGGCGGGCTACCCGCGCATCGCGCTGGAGAGCGGCGCCATCCTGATGATGGCCGTTGCCGCCGTGCTGATCATCAAGGCCGACCTATCGGTCAGCCGGCCTTACAAGCACACCGAACTCTGGATCCTGCTGCCGCCTGCGGAGCGCCCGAGGGCCGAGTTCGCCCAGCAGATCATCGGCCGCACCTTGCATGACATCTACCGGCGCTTCGCGCTGTCCTTCGCGATCGGCGGGGGACTTTGCTACGCGGCGTCGTTCGTGCTGCCGGGGTGACCCTCAAGCCTGCTGGACATGCTCCTTCGCCACGAAGGCGATGCGGACCATGTTGGTCGCGCCCGGCGTTCCGAAGGGCACGCCCGCGACGACGATGATGCGGTCTCCCAGCGCCGCGAACCCCTCGCGCACGGCGAACTTGCAGGCGCGGGCCGCCATGTCGTCAATGTCGCTGGCGTCCTTGGTCACCACCGAATGCACGCCCCAGACCAGCGTCAGCCGGCGTGCCGTGGCGCGGTTGGGGGTCAGCGCTATCACCGTCGAGTTCGGCCGCTCGCGGGCGAGCCGCAGCGCGGTCGAGCCCGACGAGGTCCAGGCCGCGATCGACTTCAGGTTGAGCGTGTCGGCGATCTCATGAGCGGCCTTGGCGATGGCGTCGGCCCCTGTCGCCTCGGGCTCGGCGCGCTGGGCCTCCAGGATCGAGCGATAGATCGACTCGCCCTCCACCTCCTCCGCGATGCGGTTCATCATCGTCACCGCCTCGATCGGATATTGCCCGGCCGCGCTCTCCGCCGAGAGCATGACGGCGTCGGCGCCCTCGAACACGGCTGTGGCGACATCCGACACCTCGGCGCGGGTCGGCACCGGGCTGGTGATCATGCTCTCCAGCATCTGCGTCGCCACGACGACCGGCTTGCCCATGCGCCGGCACATCCGCGTGATGCGCTTCTGCGTGCCCGGCACCTTCTCCAGCGGCATCTCGACGCCGAGATCGCCGCGCGCGACCATGATCGCGTCCGACGCCTCGATGATCTCCTCCAGCCGCAGCAAGGCCTGCGGTTTCTCGATCTTGGCCAGCGCCAGTGCCCTGCCCTGCACGATCTTGCGCAGATCGGCCATGTCCTCCGGCCGCTGCACGAAGGACAAGGCGATCCAGTCGACGCCGGCCTCGGCTGCGGCCTCCGCATCCGAGCGGCCCTTGTCGGTCATGGCCGAGACCGGGATCACCGTATCGGGCAGGCTGACGCCCTTGCGCGAGGACAGCCGGCCGGGAACCGTCACCCGCGTCACGGCCTGCGTCGCCGTCGCCTTCTCGACCACGAGCCTGATCTTGCCGTCGTCGAGGATGAGGTTGTGGCCGGGCTCCAGCGCGGAGAGAATCTCGGGATGGGGCAGATGCACCCGCTTCAACGTGCCGGGCGCCGGGTCTGAATCGAGCGTGAATTTCGCGCCGGTCTCCAGCATCACGCCGCCATCGCCGCCGAAGACGCCGACGCGCAGTTTTGGCCCCTGCAGATCGGCAAGGATGCCGACCGGGCGCTTGAAGCGGGTCTCCAGCGATCGCAGCATCGCGATGCGCTCCGGCAGCGTCTCGCGCTGGGTGTGGCTCATATTGATCCGGAAGACGTCGACGCCGGCCTCGAACAGCTTTGCGCACATCTCCACGGTCGCCGAAGCCGGCCCCAGAGTGGCGATGATCTTGATCCGGCGCTCGCGCTTCATCGTCTGTCCTTCATTGTCGTTGCGGCGCGCTGCCGGTTGCGTCGGTGAGCTGGATCGTCCAGCTCTTCTGTTCGCCGGTATCGACCTCGAAATAGCCGGCGCGGTCATAGCCGCGCGCCAGGCAATCCTCGATGCCGAGAATGGTGAATTCCTTGTTGCGCGTACACATGACGGATTTCCCCGTCCATTCGCCGCCCTTGTCGTAATCGACGGCATGCACGTAGTAGAAGCGCGCCGCCAGCGTGCCGCGCAGCAGGGTCTCGCAGCCGCGCGGGGCGAGGTTCCACCAGCCCTCCGTCACCCAGCCTTGCGCGTCGCGATAGCCGATCGAAACGCCGATGCGGCTGCCCGTGGTGTTGCACATCCGCAGATCGGCATGGGCCGGCGTCGACAGGCCGGCGAGGCCAGCCGTCAGGATGCTCAGGCGCAGGAGATGGGTCAGGTTCCGGTTCATCACGGGTCGATCAGGATCACGCGGCAGTCGTTGACATTGGTCAAGGTCGGCCCAGTCCGCAGCAGGTCGCCCAGCGCCGCGAAGAAGCCAGTGGAATCATTCTCGGCCAGGGATTGGGCGGGAGCGAGGCCAAGCGCTGCGGCGCGCGCCAAAGTCGTGGGATCGACCAGCGCGCCCGCCGGGTCGCTCGCCTCGCCGCCGCCGCCATCGGTGCCGTCGGTGTCGCCCGACAGCGCGACGATGCCGGGCTCAGCCTTCAACGCGATGGCGAGCGCCAGCGCATATTCCTGGTTCGGCCCGCCCCTGCCCTGCCCGCGCAGGGTCACGGTCAGTTCGCCACCCGAGAGGATGCAGGCGCGCCTCCCGCCCCGCTTCAACTCCATCGCCAGCGCGGCATGGGCACTCGCGACCTCACGCGCCTCGCCCTCGCAATCGGCGCCGAGATCATGAACCGCGTAGCCAGCGGCTTCGACCGCAGCACGCGCGGCCGCAATGGCATCGGCCGGTCGCGCGACGATATGAAAATCGCTGTTGGCGAAGGCGCGATCGCCGGGCTTGGGCGTCTCGTTCGCATCGTCCTCCAGCAGCGCGCGCGCGGCTTGCGGCAGGTCCAGCCCGTAGCGGGCCACGATCTCCCGCGCCTGCGCCATGGTCGTCGGGTCCGGCACCGTCGGGCCGGACGCGATCGCGGTCGCCTCGTCGCCGGGCACGTCGGAAATGGCGAGCGTCAGCAGCTTCGCCGGCGCGGCGGCAAGCGCGAGCCGGCCGCCCTTGATCCGCGAGAGTCGCTTGCGGACGATGTTCATCTCGCCGATCGGTGCGCCGGAGCGCAGCAGCGCCTTGTTCACCGCCTGTTTTTCCGCAAGCGACAGCCCGCCCGCCGGCGCGACCCAATTGGCCGAGCCGCCGCCCGAGAGCAGCACCAGCACGAGATCATCGCTTGTGGCGCTCCGCGCCAGTTCCAGCGCCCGCTCCGCGCTGTCGATGCTGCCCTGGTCGGGCACCGGATGGCCGGCGGCGACCATCGGGATGCGCCGCGTCTTCGCCTCGTAGCCATGGCGGGCGACGGCATGGCCTACCAGACGGTCCGGCGGAAAACCGGCATCGAGATAATGCGCCTCGGCCAGCGTCGTCATGCTGCCGGCGGCCTTGCCGGCGGCGAGCAGGATCAGGCGGCCCGTGGCCGGGGCTTCAGGGAGATGCGCCGGCAGGCAGCCGGCCGGATGGGCACGTCCGACGGCTGCATCGAAGATGCGGCGCGCGGTCGTCCTCGCCGCTGCAATGGCGTCATCCGATGAGTGCAAGGCCGCCCCGCATTCCGCCCGTGATCAAGCCGATTCAATCGACTTTCGTTGCCGATTCTTTTAAGTGGCGGCTGCCCGGCCGTCATCAGGCATTTGCAGCAATAATCATACTTATCGAAGGTCCGCATGACATCCGACCTCGCCATCATTCCGGTCACGCGCCCGCTTGCGAGCGGCGAGGTCGAGATCGTTCCCGGCGACCCGGCGACCGGCATGCTGCTTCTGTGCGACCACGCCAGCAACGCGATCCCGCCCGAGCTCGACGGGCTCGGACTGCCGCCGGCCCAGCTCGAGCGCCACATCGCCTATGACATCGGCGCGGCCGACGTCACCCGCGCCATTGCGGCAGCGCTGGGCGCTCCGGCCGTCCTCTCGAATTTCTCCCGCCTGCTGATCGACCCCAATCGCGGACTCGACGACCCCACATTGGTGATGCGGCTCTCCGATGGGGCGATCGTGCCCGGAAACCGCGCGATCGACGTCACAGGCATCGCCGAGCGCGTGGCGCGCTACTACAAACCCTATGACGCGGCGATCGACGCGGCCGTCGAGACCGCCATTGCGGCGGGCCACCCGCCAGCCATAGTCTCGATCCACTCCTTCACGCCGTTCTGGAAAGACGCCGCCCGGCCCTGGCATGTCGGCGTGCTGTGGGACCATCCAGGCACGCTCTCGAAGTTGTTGATCACCGCGCTGCAAGCCGATCCGGCGCTGATCGTCGGCGACAACGAGCCCTATTCCGGTGGCCTGCCGGGCGACACCATCGACCGTCAAGCCGTGCGGCGCGGCCTGCCCGACACGCTCATCGAAGTGCGGCAGGATCTGATCGCGACGCGCGCCGACGCATTCGTCTGGGGCCAAAGACTGGCAGCCGTGCTGCCAGACTGCCTCGTGGCGCTGCGAGCCCGGTGAGGCGACGCATCTGTTGAGAGCAGGCCGTTGGCGGGTTGACGGCCGCCCCCAAACCGCGCGAACCCTGCCGCCAGATTTACCCCGACGATTGAGGACATCAGATGGACGAACCGGTTCAGGGCGACCAGCTCAAGAGCATCGTGCAGCGCATCGAGCGGCTCGAGGAAGAGAAGAAGACCATCGCCGACGATATCAAGGAGGTCTATGGCGAGGCGAAGGCCAATGGCTACGACGTCAAGGTGCTGCGCAAGGTCATCGCCATCCGCAAGCGTGACGCCAACGAGCGGGCGGAGGAAGAGGCGATCCTCGATCTCTATCTGCAGGCCGTCGGCGAGAGCGCCTGAAGCCCATCACGCCGCGTGATGTTTGAAATCACGCGAATTCGCGTGGCTTTCCCGGCCCGCCCCGGCACTCTGCCGGGATCGCCGACCGGGAGACCGCCATGCTGCTCGTGGGAATGCTGGACAGCCCCTATGTCCGCCGCGCCGCCGTCACCGGCACGCTTCTGGGCCTGACCTTCGAGCACCGCTCGGTCTCGGTGTTCCGACACATGGACGCCTTCCGCGCCATCAACCCGCTGATCAAGGCCCCGACGCTGGTCGCCGACGACGGCGTCGTCATCACCGATTCAAACCTGATCATCCAGCATATGGAAGATGTCGCCGGTCGTTCCCTGCGTCCCGCCGACAAGACCGGACGCACCCGCGACCTCAGCCTGACCGGTATCGGGATCGTCGCCGCCGACAAGGCGGTTTCGATCGAGTACGAGCGCAAGCGGCCGGAAGCCCAGCGCTACGGACCCTGGCAGGAGCGCATCAAAAGCCAGCTCGACACCGCGCTCGATCTGCTGGAAGAAGCCGCGACATCGGGCGCTCTCAGCTCCGGGCCGGAGCTACGCCCGGCCGACATCGCAGCCACCATCGCCTGGGGCTTCTGCCGCTTCGTCATCCCGGAGTTCGCGCCGCAAGAGCGCTGGCCTGCGCTGGCGGCCCAGGCCAAGGCCTGCGAGGCGCTCGACGTCTTCAGGCACTGGCCGATCGACAGGGAAGAGCCTTGACCGCGAGCCACAGGGCGTTCTGGTGAGCCGACTGGCGTGGCTGTCGAGAACCAGAGCGCAGCGGACTAAAGTCCGTGAGCACCGGAAGCGCAGACAGTCGCGTCAGGCGGCCGCCGGAACGCCCTGGGGCTAGTTCTGGACGAAATTGGTCGGCAGGGAGCGGACCGCTGGTCCGCTGAACGAGCCGGTGCGGGCGTCGCTCGGCTCGGCATGGCTGAAGCCGAGCGCTGCCGCCGGGCTTGGTCCCTGGATCGGCGCGGCGCTGGCGGCCGGCGTGGGCCTGGCGCGGGCGACCGTGACGGTGCGGCCCTGGCTGGGCAGGCTGCGGGAAACGGCCGCGAAGAGCGAATCGAGATTCGAGCGGTCGGCATCGTACTGCGCCACGATCGGGCTCGCCGCCGGCCGCGCTGCGGGCGCGCTCGCGGGGGCCTCGGCGACGGCCGGCGCGGACGCCGCGCGCGGGCGGGTCGGCGGCAGCCCATGGGTTATCGTGACGAGCTTGCCCTCGACCGGCGGCAGCGGCGCAGCTTCGGCCGATGCGAGACGGAAACCGGCGGGATTGGCGCCCGCGAGTTCGGTCGGGCGCACGGGAGGGAGCGGCGCGGCGACGGGCTTGCCGGAGACGATGCTCTCGACCAGCGCGGTCATCTCGCCTGGCCGGCGCGGCGGCAGCGAGGCCAGAACGAGCTTCTGATCGGCCAGCGGGGTCTGCGGCGCGAAGGCGGGCGCCCCGGCGGCGGCCGGCAGCGCCGCGACCTCGACGGCAGGCCCGG
This sequence comes from Allobosea sp., assembly GCA_046593015.1. Taxonomy (GTDB): domain Bacteria; phylum Pseudomonadota; class Alphaproteobacteria; order Rhizobiales; family Beijerinckiaceae; genus Allobosea. The sequence continues at coordinate 3,296 of JBKJSB010000175.1, read as the reverse complement.
CCTCGGCCGGCGCCTGCGGCAGGGTCAGCCCGCGCGGGCGCGCCAACGGCAAGGGCGCGTCGATCAGCTTGGGCCGGTTGTCGATGACGGGTGGCGGGGGAGCCGGCGCGGCGGGAGCCTCGGCCTGGACCGGCGTCGGCGCGGGTTCCGGCTGCGGCTGCGGTCGCGCAGCCCCGCGGACGGAGCGTGTCGGCGCTTCCGCCGCAGGCGGCGCATAGGCCACGGCGAAGCGGCCGCCATCGGACGCATTGCTGTCGACGAAGCCGCTGTTGTTGGCATAGGTCATGACGGCCGGCTGGGGCTTGGGCGCGGCGCGGCGGCCGCGCGTCGGCCGCGCGTCGGCCTCCTCCTCGTCGCCGCCGAACAGCGAGGCCCACAGGCTCTTGCGGCCCGACGAGATGATCGCGCCCTCGTCGAGATCGGCAGCGGCATAACCGGCGACCGAGCCGCCGCGCGACAGCACGTCGTTCTTGGCGAGTTCGTAACCAGCCAGCGGCTGGCCGTCGGCCGGGAGATGTACGGTCTTCTCGTCCGGGAAGAGCCTGACGAGCTGGTCGCGCGTCATCCGCGGCCAGGACCGGACGGAGCCGGCGTCCATATGGACGAAGGGCGTGTGCGCGCCGGGATAGAAGCCGACGCCGCCGCGTTGCATGCGCATGCCGGCCTCTCGGATGCGGGCGGTCGGCGTGTCGGGCAGGTAGAAATCCATCGCCTTGCCGAGCGTGTGCTGGCTGTGTTTGGCGACGCCGCGCGAGCGCCGCCGCAGCATCGAATTGGTGCCGGGCGAACGATAGGCCGAGACGACATGGAAGGGCTGGTCCGAACCGACCTGGCGATGCACCTCCCAGGCGAGGTCGAACAAGCGCGGATCCATCCGGATCGGCTCGTCGAGACGCCAGTCGCGCAAGGCCCAGTTCAACTTCTCCAGCGCCTCGGAGACATAGCGCCCGTCACGCTTGAAGGTGACGGTCGTCTCCTCCTTGGTGTGCATGTGCTTGATGGTGATGGTGCGGGTGTCGCCATTGGCGACGGCGTTCTGGGTGCCGCGAACGCCCAGAACCAGCGCCGCCAGCGCGACGCCGCACGTCAGAACCCGGCTCAGAAGCCGGCGCGATAGCAACGCCCGCCCGGAACCGCGCCGCGGACCGGGTGCGTCGGATGTCGCGTGAGTGTCTGAAGACCTGCCCAATATGACTGACCCGTCTCGCTGCGCCGGCAGGCGGCGCGATGACCGTAAACGAACAGTTGCGGAGAAGCGTTAACTGCAGGTTACCAAGCCGGCAACCATAGCGCCACGGAAAACTCCGTCGCGGTTCGCTATCCGTCGATCATGGCAAAACCGTGCCGGCATGCATCGAATCGAAAAGTGGAATCCACTTTTCGGACCAATCCGATGCTCAAACAAGGAGTGCGATCGCCACTCGCATCCGGCAGGATGCGCGGCGATCTGGCATCAGCCGCGCTGTTCCAGCGCCTGCCGGACCAGCCGATGGAAGCCGTAGAGGTCCTCGAACGTGGTCAGCTCGCCATCCCCGCCCACGACATGGGTGTTGTAGACGAGGTGGATCGCCAGCGGCTGCGGCAGGTTGATCCGGCGCTCTCCCGAGCCAATCAGGCGCTTCAGCCGCTCCGTCGGCCATACGGGCCCGAGGATCTGGTCGGCGAGCAGGAACGGGTTGTCGACGCGCACGCAGCCATGGCTGAAGGCGCGCCGCTCATTGGCGAAGAGCCGGCGGTTGGGCGTGTCGTGCAGATAGACCGCATGGTCGTTGGGGAACATGAACTTGATCCAGCCGAGCGCGTTGCGCTCGCCCGGCGGCTGGCGCACCGAGACGGCGCCGTTGCGCCCGCGCGTCACGACATAGCCGCGCTTGACCGCGTAGTCGGGATCGGCTGCGAGCCCGGGAAGGAACTCCTTCTTCAGGATCGAGGGCGGCACGAACCAGGACGGATTGACGATGACATGGTCCATCCGGTGCGAGAAGATCGGCGTCGCGGTTTCCGGCTTGCCGACGATGACGCGCGCCTCATGCACGAGGCCGCCGTCGCGCATCACCCGCACCCGGAACTCCGGCACGTTGACCATGATATGCGCCGCGCCGAGATCGGCCGGCAGCCAGCGCCAGCGCTCCATCTGGGCGATGATGTCCTGCTCGCCGCGCGCCCGCGCCGGCGTGCCGAGCGCGGCCAGCGTCTGAAGGCTCAGCACACCATTGGCCGGCAGCCCGGCCTTCTTCTGGAAATCGGCCAGCGCCAGCGAGGTCGAGCGGTCGAAGACCGGCTCCTCGCTGGGGCCGAGGCCAAGCCTCGCCCGGACCAGCGGCACACGCTCGTCGCGCATGCCGAGCTTCAAGGCGGGGCCGGCTGGAATGCGGACCAGCGGCGTGTCGTCGAGATGGCTGCGCAATTCGACAAGCTTGGCCTTGAGCCGGCGATAGCCTTCATGGGGCGGATTATAGCCGCCGAGCACGCCGCCGGGGTCGGAGGCGGCGGCAAGTTCGGACAGAACCTCGGTCGCCGAGGGCAGGTACAGGGTCGGCGTGATCAGCTTGGAGAGCCGGCGCGGGTCGATCCGGCCGCCGCGCGCATCGCGGGCATAGAGCACGGCGAGCGCCGAGAGCCGGACATCGGCCTCGGCGAGGCTGCCCTTGTCGCTCGCCTCGAACGCCGGCAGCGCATAGTCGGTCGGCTTCAGGCCGTCTTCGCCGGCGCGCTCCAGCCGCGCGACGAGGCGCTTGCCGGCCTCGCTCCAGCCGCGCCCGTCGATCCAGAGCGGACGGTTCTGGTTGGCCGCATAGGCGGCGACAATCTCGGCCCGCTCGCGCTCGGCCAGACGCGGCAGCGCGAGCGCCTCGCTCGCGCGGGCGGCAATATCGGCGGCGAAGTCGGACCCGGCCGGCAGCGCCACGATGACGGGCGGCAGATCGGGCGGCGGAATCAGCAACGCGCCGGGCTGGGCTTGACGCAGCGGCTCAGGCGCGAGGGCAGGCTTCAGCGCCGGGTCGGCAGGCGGCATCTCGATGGCGGGAATGTCGAGCGCCACCGGCTCGTCGACCACTCCGGGGGACGCATGCACATCGGGCGGCTGACGCGTCGCCAGACCTTCGGGCTTCTGCGACGGCGCGATCGTCCCGGTGATGATGTCCTTGTCGCTGTCCGGCGGCGTCTCGGCAGCGACCTCGTCGCCCTTCGAGGGCGGGGCCAGCGTTCCCGTGACGCTGTCCTTGTCGCTGTCGGCAGGCACTTCGGCGGCGACCTCATCGCCCTTCGAGGGCGGAGCCAGCGTCCCCGTGATG
>JBKJSB010000171.1:0-5913 GCA_046593015.1 Allobosea sp. | reverse complement strand
CTGGTTCAAGAAGGCCTATGACAGCCAGAAGGCCTTCATGGCGAGCGTCAAGCCGATGGCCGAGTTCCGCTTCGCCACCGGCACCCGCTGATCGTTCCGGGCCGGCGTACGCTCGCGCGACGCCGGCCCGGCCACCCTCCGACCGGGGTCGTTCATGCCCATCGTCAGATTCATCGGCCAGCTCTCGCTCTGGTCGGGCCGGCTGGGAGCGCTCGTCGTCCTGCCGCTCGTCCTCGCCATGGTGTTCGAGGTCGTCAGCCGCTACGCCTTCTCGGCGCCGACAGCCTGGGCCTTCGAGCTCAGCTACATGATGATGGGCACGATCTTCCTGATGGGCCTGTCCTACGCCGTGCTGATGGGCCAGCACGTCAATGTCGATTTCATCCATCAGATTCTGCCGAGACGGGCGGTCGCCGCCATCGACGCCGTCGGCTACATCCTGATGGCCGGCATGATGGCCTGGCTGACCAACGTGCTGATCGCCAACGCGGCCGGCGTCTATCGGAGCGGCGAGGGCTCCGGCCTGTCGGCCTGGAACCCCCCGATCTGGCCCTATCGCATCATCTACGCGCTCGGCTTCGGGCTGTTTGCGCTGCAATGCCTCGCCAAGGCGATCGAGAACCTGCTGCTCCTGTTCGGCCAGACGATCGAAAGCCCTGAGACGGAAGCACACAAGACGGAAAGGGCCGCCCGATGACGGCCCAGACCGTCCTGTGGATGTTCCCGGTCCTGCTGGGCCTGATCTTCCTCGGCTTCCCCGTCGCTTTCTCGATGATGATCGCAGCGCTCGGCTTCGGCCTGCTGCGCTTCGGCGGCACGCTCGTCCACCAGTTCGCCCAGCGCGTCGACGATCTCGCCACCAACTACGTTCTCGGCGCGATCCCGCTCTTCATCTTCATGGGCTCGATCCTCGAGCGCGCCGGCATCGCCGAAAAGCTGTTCGACGCGCTCTACATGTGGACGCGCCGGCTGCCGGGCGGGCTGGCCGTGGCGGCGCTGCTGATGTGCACCATCTTCGCCGCCGCCAGCGGCGTCGTCGGAGCCACCGAGACGCTGGTCGGCATGCTCGCCATCCCCGCCATGACCAAGCGCCGCTACGACAACTCCCTGATCGCCGGCACCATCTGCGGCGGCGGCTCGCTGGGCACCATCATCCCGCCCTCGGTCCCGGTCGTGGTGCTCGCGCCGATCGCGGCGATGTCGATAGGCGACCTGCTCGCCGGCATCCTGCTGCCCGGCCTGCTGATGTCGACCCTGTTCATCGTCTACATCCTGATCATCTGCACGCTCAGACCCGCGCTCGCCCCGCCGGAGACCGAGCCCGACCCGCGCACCCTGGCTGAGAAGATCAGAATCACGCTGATCGCGCTGATCCCGCCGGCCTTCCTGATCTTCACCGTGCTCGGCACGCTCTTCATGGGGCTGGCGACGCCGACCGAGGCCGCCGCCTGCGGCTCGCTCGGCGTGCTGCTGCTGGCGACCATCTACGGCAGGATGAGCCTGAGCCTGCTCTTCCAGGCCGCAAAGCAGACCGTCTCGTTGACGGCGATGATCCTGGCGATCGTGCTGGCGGGCGGCATGTTCTCCGGCGTCTTCTTCGCCTCGGGCGGCATGAGCGCGACCAAGACCATCCTCGACGCCTTCGGCCTCTCGCCCTGGTCGGTGATCGCGATCATCCTCTGCGTCGCCTTCATCCTCGGCTTCCTGGTCGATTCGATCTCGGTCATCCTGATCATCGTGCCAATCGCGATCCCGCTGGTGAAGAGCTTCGGCATCGACCCGCTCTGGTTCGCGGTGGTGCTGCTGGTGATGCTGCAGACGGCCTATCTGACGCCGCCCATGGCCCCCTCGATCTTCTATCTGAAGGCCATCGCGCCACCGACGATGAAGCTCAAGCACATGTATTGGGGCGTGATCCCGTTCATCTGCTGCCAGTTGTTCGTGCTCGCTTTGCTGATCGCCTTCCCGGGGCTGGCGACATGGATGCCCAAGGTCATGTATGGCAACTGACCGAAACTGGACGACGACGGAAACCGGACGGACGACATGAAACTGGCAGGCAAGGTCGCGATCGTCACCGGAGCGGGCTCCGGGATCGGGCATGAGGCGGCGAAGCTCTTTGCGGCGCAGGGCGCGACAGTCGTCGTCGCCGACCGAAACGAGGCGGCGACGCTGGCCGTCGCCGCCGAAATCGCGGCGGCCGGCGGCAAGGCGATGGCCTTCACCGTCGATGTCGCGCGGGAGAGCGAGGTCGCGGCGATGGTCGCGGCGACGGTGTCCGCCCATGGCCGGCTCGACATTCTCGTCAACAACGCCGGCTTCGGCTTTGCCGGCACCGTGGTCTCGACCTCTGAGGCGGAGTGGGACGCGCTGATGGCGGTCAACGTCAAGGGCGTCTTCTTCGGCTGCAAATATGCGATTCCGGTGATGGAGCGGCAGGGCGGCGGGGCGATCGTCAACACGGCTTCGGCCGCGGCCAATATCGGCATTCACGACCGCGCGGCCTATGTCGCCTCAAAGGGCGCGGTCGCGGCGCTGACGCGGGCCATGGCGATCGACCATGTCGATGCGGGCATCCGCATCAACGCGGTCGCGCCGGGCACGATCGAATCGCCCTACTTCACGCAAATCCTGAACAGGCCCGGCGCGGACGAACTGCGGCGCGGGCTGGAGGAGAGCCAGGCGATGGGGCGGATGGGCCGGCCTGCCGAGATCGCGCAGGCGATGCTCTGGCTCGCCAGCGACGACGCCTCCTTCTGCACCGGCACGGTGATGGTGGTCGATGGCGGGTGGACCGCGCAGGGCGACCGCAAGGCCAAAAGCAAGAACTGACGAGGATCGACGGCATGTATGGGCTCGAGGGACAGAAGGCGATCGTCACCGGCGCCGCGCACGGCATCGGCAAGGCGATCGCGGCGCGGCTGCTGGCGGAGGGCTGCGATGTCGGCATTCTCGACCTCGACCCGGCTGCGGCGCAGGCGACGGCGGCGACCCTGAGCCAGACCGGCGGCGTGGTCGCGACGGCAGGCGCGGACGTTTCCTCGGCCGAGCAGGTCGCGGCCGCCGTGGCCTCCTTGCGCGCGGCGCTCGGCCCCATCGACATCCTTGTCAACAATGCCGGCGCCCTGAAGGTCGGCAAGATGCTGGAGACCAGCGAGGCCGACTGGAGGATGCATTTCGCCGTCAATGTCGACGGGATGTTCCACATGATCCGGGCCGTCGCGCCGGAGATGGTGACGCGGCGCAGGGGCGCGATCGTCAATATCGCGTCCTGGATGGGCAAGTCCGGCGTCGCCTCCTACGGCGCCTACTGCGCCTCCAAATTCGCGATCATCGGAGCGACCCAGTCGCTGGCCACCGAGCTCGGCGAACATGGGGTACGGGTCAACGCGGTCGGCCCGGGCCTGATCGTCGACACCAAGATGCGCGACGAATCCGAGGTGAAGCGCAAGGCCGAAGGACTGCCCGACGCCTATGAACGGGCTCAAGGCATCCCGCTGCGGCGTCCGGGCTTTCCCGACGACATCGCCAAGGCGGTCGCCTTCCTCGCCTCCGAGCAGGCGAGCTACATCACCGGCGAGACGATCAGCATCACCGGCGGCCTCTGGAACGACTGAGACCCGCCAGACCGACAGGAGGAGCCATGCCTCGCTTCAAGGATTTCCGGCCCGCCGGCGTCATTCCGGCGACCCTGCTCGCGCTCAACGAGGATATGAGCATCGACGAGCGCCAGACCCGCAGGCATCTGCGCGACTGCGCGCTGGTCGACGGCGTCTCGGCCGTGACGGTGAACGGCCATGCCTCCGAGGTCCATGCCTGCTCCTTCGACGAGCAGAGGCGGATCCTCGCCGCCTCGCTGGCGGAGGTCGGCGACGCGGTGCCGGTGATCAACGGCATCTATGCCGACGGCTCGCTCGAGGCGGCGCGGATCGCGGCGATGGCGGCGCAGGAAGGCGCGTCGGCGCTGCTGGTCTTCCCGCCCAACAGCATGGCGATGGGCGGTCATCTGCGCCCCGAGATGGCGATCGAGCACTATCGCCGCATCGCCGACGCCACCGACCTGCCGATCATCGCCTTCCAGTATCCGATGGCGAGCCATCTCGGCTACACGTTCGAGACGCTGCTGGCCCTGTTCGACGCCGTGCCGACGATCGCCGCGATCAAGGACTGGTCGAACGATGCGATGCTCCATGAAAAGCATATCCGCACCTTCCAGAGCCTGCCCCGGCCGGTGAACGTGCTCACCACGCATTCCTCCTGGCTGATGGCCTCGCTGACGCTGGGCTGCAACGGCCTGCTCTCGGGCGCGGGCAGCGTCATCGCCGATCTGCAGGTGGCGCTGTTCCGCGCCGTTCAGGCCGGCGACCTGAAGGCCGCGCAGGCCGTCAACGACCGCATCCATCCGCTCAGCCAAGCCTTCTACGCGCCGCCCTTCCTCGACATGCACAACCGCATGAAGGAGGCGCTGGTGCTGCTCGGCCGGCTCGACAGGGCCGTGGTGCGCCCGCCGCTGATGAAGCTCGGCGAGGCCGAGATCGCCCGGATCAGGCGCGCGCTCGACGAGGCCGGCATTGCGCGCGAAGGCGCGCTGCGGCTTGCGGCCTGAGCCCCGGCGCGGCTGCCCCATGCCCGACATCACCCCACGCTGAAGGAAGCGGCCATGTCACTGCCCGACCACAACGCACTGCTCGACCACAACACCCAGCCGACGGAAAAATGGCGCGACGGCGTGATGACCCAGATGCGCGCCTCGGCCACGGTGGGCGCCCGCCAGCTCTGCATCTTCGACCAGTATTGCGAGCCGGGTCTCGGCGCGCCGATGCATCTGCATGCGGTCGAGGAGGTGCTGGAGGTGTTTTCGGGCACGGCCGAGATCACGCTGGGCAGGCAGACCATGGTCGTCACCGCCAACCAGTCGGTGCTGATCCCGGCAGGCGCGCGCCACGGCTTCCGCAACATCGGCACGGACACGCTGCATGTCCGCGCGACGCTGGCGGCGGCGATCTTCGAGGCGTCCTATGACGACAGGAACGAGCTGTCGCGGCGCTATGTGCCGGAGCAGGCCTGAGGTCGCGCTGACGGCGGACAGTGATAGTTACCGTGTAATTACTATCCGAACGTCAATAGTATTAGGATCGCCATTGTAATCAGGCCTTACTGATGCAATTCTTTCGACCAGTTGGGCCTTTGCGATTTTAATGAAATCTTCATATCGCTTCTCTTTAGCGGTGAGCCCCTCGACGTCAGACGAAATCACGTACCAAAGCTCTGTTTCGCTGTCGTGGCCTATTTCAACATTCACAGGAATCATACCAACACCATGATCTTGAGTTTAAAGGGACAATACATCAGACTACAGTCAGATCTGGTCGAGGTCTGGCGATATGACACTACGAAGAGCGATTTAGGCCTCGCCGAACCACTCACCAGCCCCTCCTTGGCTACTTGATCTCTTCATTTCGAAGAGCGCTGCACCGAATATAGGGACCTTATGGATTGGTTGTCGAGGAGATCGCGGACGCGCTATTGGTCAGAATGTGACACTTGGTTCCCATTGCGCATGGCCGCTCCCGACCCTGAGCGGATGTTCCCAAAGTCGGCTTGCAGTTGCTAAGTTGCGGCATGTTCGCAGAAAGAGGATGGTGGACATTATGGACCGCACGACGGCTGTCCGTCGTCAGATGATTTGAGACCGATCCAGCGATACGAGAGAGTAGTGATTGCTGCAGCGCTAGTGCCTAAGCCGGGTAATGCACCCAATCCGGGCCGGCTGAAAAACAGGATGCATCATCCGTGTGACGTGCTCCCCGATTTTGGGCCAGCGCGAGCTGGAATCTTCCGGGGTTAGGCTCATGCCGGCGGGGGCGCCGGAGAGCCGTTCATCAGCGATATCGGCGGCTTGTTGCCGATGGC
>JBKJSB010000040.1:0-9296 GCA_046593015.1 Allobosea sp. | reverse complement strand
CCGCCAGAGGTCAGCGAAATCGACGCGGCGGGCCTGTCGCTCCTGCCGGGCGTCAGCATCCCCGTGCCGCGCATCGCTGAAGCGCCGTTCGCGCTGGAATGCCGCAAGCACAGCGCGATGAGTTTCAGCCCGACGCGCGAACTGCTGATCGGCGAGGTCGTGCGCATCCATGCCCGCGCGGGCCTGGTCGATCCCGAGACATTGCGGGTCAGCATGGACGGCTACAAGCCGGTCGGCCGGATGTTCGGCGACGGCTATTCGCGCCAGAACGACCGCTTCGACCTCAGGCGCGGGACCTATGCTGATTGGGTCAAGCAGCGCGGGGGCTAGATCAGTTTGCAATGAGGTTGAAGCGCAGGTGATCGAAGTCGGGAGCCTCAACCTGAATCCGGAATGCTATAGCCGCGTTACTCCACCTTGCCGATCTTCTGCGTCGCCGCGATCAGTCTGGCGCTGTCGGCCGCGACGAAGCGGGCGAACTCGGCCGCATCCTGATAGGCTGGCGGACTGCCGGCCTGCTCGAAAATCCTGACGATGTCGGGATCGGCCATAGCGGTCTTCATCGCGGCCTGAATCCGCGTCGCGATCGCGGCGGGCATGCCGGCTGGCGTGAAGAGCCCGGCCCAGATGTAGAACTCCACATCCTGATAGCCGAGCTCCTTGAAGGTCGGCAGGTCGGGGAAGGAGGGGATGCGGTTCGCGCCCCAGTTGGCGAGCACGCGAAGCGCGCCGGAATCGACATGCGGCTTGAGCACGCCCGGCGCCGAGGCGATGGCCTGCAACTGGCCAGACAAGAGATCGGTCAGCGCCGGTCCAGCGCCGCGATAGGGCACATGCAGCAGCTTGATGCCGGCTGCGACGGCGAACATCTCCATCGCGACATGCAACGTGCCGTAGGGTCCCGACGAGCCGTAGGGGATCATGCCCGGGCGTGCCTTCGCGTCCTCGACGAGGTCCTTCAGCGTCTTCCAGGGCGATGCCGCCGGCACGGCGAGCAAAGTCGGGTCGGCCAGCACGCGCGCGACGGGCGCAAGCTGCGTCACCTCATAGGAGGGCGCGCGGCCAAACAGCCTTGACGATTCCGGCAGCACCGCGAGCGAGGACAGGGTCATCAGCAGCGTGTAGCCATCGGGCGCGGCGCGGGCGACCGCCGCATTGCCGAGCGCGCCACCGGCCCCGCCGCGATTGTCGACCACGACCGGCCGACCGAGCAGTTTTTCCAGCGCCTGTGCGATCGGCCGCGCCGCCAGATCGGCTTGGCCGCCGGGCGGGAAGGGCACGACCATGGTGATCGGCCGAGAGGGCCAGGGCTCCTGCGCCATGGCGATGCGCGGCAGCGCCGCGCCTGCGGAAATTGCGCCCAATCCTGCGAGAACATCGCGACGTTTCATTCCATCCTCCCTGATGGCCTTGATCTGGCCTGTTGGGATCGATGATGGACGAGACAAGGCGGGCTTGGCCAGCCCCGGTGATGCTGGGGGCGGTTGCGCGGGGCAGCCGGGCTCAGGCGGGATTGCTCAGGCTTTGGCCTTCTGTCCCGGCCGGAACGCCACGATCACCGCCGGATCGGTCTCCAGATACGGCCCGTCGATCAGGTCGATGCAGTAGGGGATCGCCGGCATCACCGCGTCGAGGCACTCGGCGATGGCGCGCGGGCGGCCGGGCAGGTTGACGATCAGTGACCGGCCGCGGATGCCGGCGGTCTGGCGCGAAAGGATTGCGGTCGCGACCTTCTGCAGGCTGACCTGACGCATCAGCTCGCCGAAGCCGGGCATCGGCTTCTCGATCACGTCCTCCGTCGCCTCCGGCGTGACGTCGCGCGGGGCGGGACCGGTGCCGCCGGTGGTGACGATCAGGCAGCAGCCTTCTTCGTCCGCCAGCGCGATCAGCGCCCTGGCGATCAGCGCGCGGTCGTCGGGGATGATGCGCGCGACCGGCGTCCATGGCGAGGTCAGCGCCCTGTTCAGATAGGTCTCGATCGCCGGGCCGCCCTCATCGGCGTAGATTCCCGCCGAGGCGCGGTCAGAGACGGTGACGATGCCGATTTTGATCAAGTCGCTCATGGTGGGCCTGCCTCGTTGTGCTTGCGGCAGATGTGGCCGATCCCTGTACCAAGGGCTAGCCCGTTCCTGCGTTCAGTGCTTCAACCGCTCGCGCAGGCGGCGCAGGTTCTGGCGCGCGGCCGCCGCGAACTCAGGCAGGGCAGGGCGCTTTCGGCCGAGTCCGATGACGACGTTTCCCATCATACGCCGCTCGCCCCAGATATAGGTTCCCGCATCGACGCCGTCGCCCGCGCCGCTGTCAAAGACAGTCGCCGGCGTCCCGGCGAAATCGGCCTGCAGCATGGCGATGGTCAGCGCCCGGCCGGGCGAATGGCGGCTTTGCGTCTCGTCATAGGCGATCTTGAGGAAATGGCGCCTGCCGGCGCTTTCGACCAGCAGCCCCATGGCAATCGGCGCGCCGTCCAGCGTCAGCGCGTCGAGCTGCAGACCGTCGCTTTCGGCGAAGCGATCGCCCAGCGTCCGGAAATAGGCGGCGTCTGCGGGAATGGAGGCGATCGCCGTGCCGGCCTTGCCTTTCCAGCCTGCGGCCTCCAGCGTCAGAAAGATCTCCAGCGCCTCGCGCGCCGCCTTGCCGCGCCGACGCTGGAAGCCGACGACGCCATGCTTTGCGATGGCGCGGACCTGTTGCATGCGCTTCTTGTAGCCCGAGCCAAGCGCGCGCCTGAGATAGCTTTCGGCCGTGTCGCCGATATGCGGGATCAGCATCGGCCGCTGCCAGCGCTCGAAGGTCGCGAGCCGGCTGCCGGTGACGCGGCAGGCCTCCGTGAGCACGGTATGGCTTGGCCCTTCCAGCGGCATCAGCGGCAGCGCCAAACTGTCCGGCAGGTCGCGCGCGGACAAGAGATGGCGGAGCATCGCCTGCATGACGTCGTCGGCATGGTCGCGGTCGACGACCGGGATCGATGAGACTTCGTAGAGCGGCAGTATCGGCGCGCGGAGCACGGCTGCAAAGCCGCTGCGCCAGTCGCGGGCGCGCAGCAACGCCCAAATGCCGGCGAGCCGCTCGGAGCCGAGCGCTTCGTTGAACCAGACCGCGACGATCACGACATCGCCCGCCTCGACGAGTTCCATCGCGGCCGTCACAGCCGCCGGGGCCATGTGCGGGTTGGGCTCGAGCGCGCGAGCGCTCAGCTCCGCGAAGGCCGGGCCGAGCGCGGCGTAGTCGGCCGCCCGGATGCGCCTGACGACGATGCTCAAGACGCGCCGCCGTCCCGGTTGGTCGGCCGCATCTCGCTCCGCCCCATCTCGCTCCGCATCGAAAGCACGAAGGCGATGACCTGCGCGGTGGCCCGGTAGAGCTCTTCGGGGATCTGGTCGTCGAGTTCGACGGCCGAGAGCGCCTGCGCCAGCACCGCGTTCTCCTCGATCACGACGCCATGCTCGCGGCCGGTCTCTACGATGCGCTCGGCGAGTTCGCCCCGGCCCTTGGCAGTGACGCGCGGCGCGCCTTGCCCGTCATATTCGAGCGCGACGGCTATGCGCGGCGGAGAGCGCTTGTCCGGCTGGCGCATTGTCATGACATGCGGTCCAGGAACTGCCCTGCGGTCGCCTGCATGACGTGCGGCTGGCCCGTGTGGATATCGACCGTTCCGTTCTCGAAGCGGGCGTGCGCCAGCGCCGATTCCAGATCGGGGGCAGCGCCGCGCAGCATGCGGCTGGTCTCCTCGCGCTCCGCCCAGAGCGTGACGCCGACCTTGCGGCCCTGCAGCGTCACGACGCCCTGCAGCGGACCCATCGGTTCGACATCGAGCGCGAAGCGCACGCGCCAGAGCGGGCCCTCGGTGACGCCGGCCTCGCGCCGCTCGGGCTCCTTCTCGATCCGTAGCGGCATGATCGCTGTTCCCGACTGGAAGGCGAGCGGGATCTCGGTCAGCAGACGCTGGCTCTGGTTGGGGTCCTGCCGCGCAGCCTCGAGCGGCAGCGAGGCGAATTGCGACAGCGTCAGCCGATCGAGCGCGGATTCCGTCTGCTCCAGCAGCGTCTGCGTTACAGCCAGCGGCTTGTCGCCCGCCGACAGGCTCGGCTCCGCGGCCGGTTGGGCGATGAGAGGGCCGTCGCGGCGCGGCGGGGCCGGGCGGATGGATGGATCGGTCGCGCCGATGGTCGTGGCAGCCTCAGCGGGCTTTGCCGCGATTTCGGCTTTCGGAGCCGGCGTTTCTGCCAGCGCCGCGACAAGAGGCGCGAGCGCTGCGCGCAGCGCCTGCAGGTTGGCTTTGAGGTCGCCTTGCGGCGGGGCGGGCTGGCCCTGCGCCTGCCGCGCTTCGAGGAAGACGCCCGAACGCGCCACGGCCTGCTTGAGCACCTCGGCGGTCGGCGCGCGCCGCTCGGCCGGAACGGTCTGCGCTAGCACGCTTTCAATCAGGGTGAGAAGCGGCTTGGGCAGCACCAACAAAACCTCGCCGCCTGCGACGGCGCGCAGATTGGCCAGAAGCGGTGCGAGGCTGTTCTGGTTGGCTAGCGCCGGGCCCAGCAGAGGTCCGGCGAGCGCGCGGGGGGAGGGGGATTGGACGGGAGCCGGCGCGACGGCGGACCGGCTGGCGGGAGCCGTCTGCGGGTTTGCCGCAAGGGACGCCTGCACACGCTGGAGCAAGGCGGTGGGGCCGTTCTGCGCAGGAGGAGCCGGATCGGCGGGCTGGCCCTGCAAGGCGGCTGCGGGCGTTGCGACCGTTGCGCCAGTCGGCGGCGGGCGCACCTCCAGCAGGGTCGCACGCGGCGCGCCGCCGGGCGTCTCGGGCGCGTCCATCCGCAGGATCAACGTGGCGCCCGGTTGCAGCGCGGCCCCCTTCGCCCGCGGTCCCGCAAGCAGGAGCGAGAATTTTTCGTCGCCGACCTGAGCGGTGGCGCGGCCCTCTCCGTCCAGCGAGAGCAAGGTCGCGGCCAGCGTCTTGCCGGCGACCAGCACTGTTGCCGGCTGGAGGGCGTCCAGCAGCGTGGTCAGGAGCTGGTTCTGGGCGAGCGCGGCGAGCGTCATGACATCCGGAGCGAAACGATGCCGCAGGGTGACAGGAAAGGTTAAGCATTTCCTTGCATTCGCTGCGGCCGCTCCGGCGCTCCGCATGGACTGCATGCGCAGGCGCGCTGGCGCGGCGCGGCGCGGTGGGGCAGGCTCGACGCCTTGAAATTGCAAGGCTTGCATCGCAGGAGCGTCGCCATGGAATATCGTCAGCTCGGCCGTTCGGGCCTCAGGGTTTCGCCGCTCTGCCTCGGCACGATGATGTTCGGGGGCGCGACCGGCGAAGCCGAATCCGGAATGATCGTGGATCACGCCCGCGAGGCCGGGATCAACTTCATCGATACGGCCGACGCCTATACAGAGGGCCGCTCGGAGGAGATCACCGGCCGCGCCATCGCGGCCCATCGCCACGACTGGGTGCTGGCGACCAAGCTGGCGAACGCGATCGGCGATGGCCCCAACCGCGCCGGGCTCTCGCGCAAATGGGTGATGCAGGCCTGCGAGGACAGCCTGCGCCGGCTGGGAACCGATTTCATCGACATCTACTACCTCCACAAGGAGGATCACGCGACGCCGCTTGCGGAGACCGTGCGCGCGCTCAGCGATCTCGTGCGGCAGGGCAAGATCCGCTATTTCGGCGTCTCGAACTACCGCGCCTGGCGCGTCGCCGAGATCTGCCGGCTCTGCGACGATCTCGGCATCGATCGACCGGTGGTCAGCCAGCCCTATTACAACGCGATGAACCGCATGCCCGAGGTCGAGCATCTGCCGGCCTGCGGCTTCTACGGGCTCGGCGTCGCCTCCTATTCGCCACTGGCGCGCGGCGTTCTGACCGGCAAATACGAGCCCGGCGCGGCGCCGCAGCAGGGCACCCGCGCGGCGCGCGGCGACAAGCGCATCATGCAGACCGAATGGCGGCAGGAGAGCCTCGTCATCGCCCAAACGATCAAGGCGCATGCGGCTGTCTGCGGCATGACGCCGATCCAGTTCGCGGTCGGCTGGGTGCTCAACAACAGGCTGCTGACGGCGGCGATCGCAGGACCTCGCACGCTGGAGCAGTGGCAGGCCTATCTGGCGGCGCTCGACATCACATTCTCGGCCGAGGACGAGGCGTTGGTGGACGGGCTGGTGCCGGCCGGCCATCCCTCGACGCCGGGCTACAGCGACCCGGCTTATCCGCTGGAGGGGCGTGTGGCGCGGACGGGCTGAACGGCGCGCCTCAGTTCACAACGCAGAATCCGCCGACCACCGTCTCGCCGGCGCACCATGCCTTTGGTGCTTCGGCCGTGGTCAGGCGCAGCAACACCGGGGCTGGCGCGCTTGCGGTCGGGAAGGGCACGCGGGCGGGCTCGTCGACGCTGCCCGGTGGGCCGTTCGTGCGAGAGGCGCGGACGACGCGTGGGGCAACCACGGCGCCGGCACCGACCGCAACGCCCACGCCGGGACGGGCCGCCGGGGCGGCCGCCGCCGGTTTGGCCGGGGTCGAACGGCTGCCGCCATAACGCATCTTGGCGGCCTCGGCGGTTGCCGGGAGCAACGCGGTCGCAATGGCGGCGATCATCAGGTGGCGGATCATGGCGTGCGGTCCTCCGGGCGCCGTCAGCTTGCCGGATCGGCGCGGCGCGAACCAGCACGGCCTGCGATCAGCCTAAGCAGAGCGTTAAGGCGCTCAATTCCCCGGCAGCACGATGATCGTCGGTTTTGCTGGCAGGGTCGATTTAGTCAGCACGATGCTGGGCTCTGCCTTGCGCTCGGTCGGCCATTGGCCGTCGGTCAGGCGCAGGAAGCGCTCGAGGCTGGAGCCGCCGAAGAAATGCATCGGCACCATCACCCTCGCCTGAAGGGTTTTCAGCACCTCGATCATGCCGGTCTGGTCCAGCGTGTAGCTGCCATCGACCGGGAAGAGCACGACATCGACGCGGCCGAGCGCACGGAGATGGCCGGGCTCCAGCGGGTGATGCAGATGGCCGAGATGAGCGACGCAGAGCTCGCCGATCTCGAAGACGAACATGGAATTACCGTCGAAATCCGTGCCGCCGCTGTAGGAGCGGATATTGGTCGGGACGTTGCGCACGCGCATGTCGCCGAGCGTCACGTCGTGCTTTGCCGCTCCGACGCCGGTGGGGTCCCAGCCCGGCAGGACATGCTTGATGCCGGGGTCGGGATTGCGCGAGTTATGAGAGGAATGCGCCTTGTTCATCGTCGCGATGTCGAGCGTGCGCTGAGGGCGGACATAGTCGTTGTAGTCGGTCGCGGCGGTGACGCCGCCCGGCGTCTCGATGGTGAAGGTGGCGTGGCCGACGAAGGTGAGCCTGATCTCGTCCTTGGCCAGATTGGCCAAAGTCAGGTTGGCGCGCTGGATCGGCAGGCGAAACGAGGCCATCTCCGGCCGGCAGCCGGGCTCGTCGGACTGGGCGCGGGCGGGAGAGGCGAGCCCGAGACAAACCAGGCCCAAACAGGCCAAGGCGGCGAAAACCGCCGCCACGAGGAGAGACAGCGTCTTCAAAAGGTGCATCGCTTGCGTCCTCCTCGCCCCGGCCGAGACAAAGTCTCTGGCAAATGCCGGGCCGGGGAAAGGGGGATGCGGTCGCGCTTGCGCTGTTGTGATTGGCCGGGGCTGCGCGCGTCAGCCTGCGCCGATCAGTTCTTGGCCAGACCGAGTTCCTTGAGCACGGCGTTGCCACGCTCTACGAAGGTCTTGGCGTAGGCCTCGAATTCGCCGGGCTTGTCCCAGACCGGGGTGATGCCGCGGTCGGCCATCGCCTTGCGTACTTCGGGCCGCTGCATGGCGCGCTCGGCCGCGTCGAACAGGATCTTGCGCCGGTCGGCCGGCACGCCCTTGGGCGCGGCGAGCGCGAACCAGTTCTGGTAGGTCCAGTCGAGCCCGGCCTCCTTGGCGCTCGGCACGTCGGGGAAGTTCGGGTGGCGCTCCTCGGTCATCATCAGGATGGTGCGGACGCGGCCAGCGTCGAGCATGGCCTTGGCCTCGATCGGCGAGCCGGTGAAGACGCTGATGCCGCCGGCAGCGAGATCCTGCAGGGCCGGTGCGCCGCCATTGCTGGGCACCCAGCGCACGGCATCGGGAGCAAGGCCTGCCGCCTTGAGCAACCCGCCCGAAGCGATGTGCCAGGAGCCGCCGACGCCGGTGCCGGACGCCATGAAGGTGCCCTTCGGATTGTCCTTCACGGCCTTGATGTAGTCGGCCGCGGTCTTCATCGGGCTGTCGACCTTGACCGTGACGCCGGCGGGAATGAGCGACACGCGCGAGAAGGAATCGACGCTTTCGATCGTGATGTCGCCGAGCCCGAGCGTCTTGAAGAAGGAGATTTCCGGGCTGATGCCGCCGACCGTGTAGCCGTCGGGCGTCGCGGTTGCGATCGCGGTGTGGCCGGTCAGGCCGCCGCCGCCGGTGCGGTTGATCACGTTGACCGGCTGCTTCAACTCGGCCTCGTAGCCGGCCGCGAAAATCCGCATCACCGCATCCATGCCGCCGCCTGCAGCCCAGGGCACGAGCAACTGGACGGGACGGTCGGGGAAGGCAAGGGCCGCCGTCGATGCGGCAAGTGTCATGGCGGCGGCCGCGGCCGCCCTGGCGAGCATTCTCATGGTGGTCCTCCCGAAAAATCTGGTCCGGCCGCTCTCGGGCGACCTTGACCCAAGGCTAGCGGGAGGCCGGTCGATCCGCAAGCCCGGCATGCTGTATGCAGCGTGCCGGGCTTGGGGGCGTAGCGCGCAGGTCATGCAGACGGCTTTCGAAGCCGCGGGCCGCAGCGGGATTTCGGACTGGTCGATTTTCAGCCCCGGCCCGCGCCCCGAATGCAGGATGCTGAAGCCGAGGCGCCTTGAGCCTCTGTGGCGTCAACAGGTCGCCGAGTCGATGACGGCGCCTCGCGGCTCAAAGGCCATTCCTAAGGTCAATACCCCTTGGATGATCGGAAGCAGACCAATACTGACTTTTCACTCGTCGTCCCTAGGCAGCCCCGCCGTTGCCACCGGCCGTCCCGTCGCCTACATACCGGCCATCATTCCCGACACGTCCCGAACGCTTGTCCGCAGCGGAGCCCGCACGCCCCATGTCCCGTCAGTTCATCTACCATATGCGCGGCCTGTCGAAGACCTTTCCGGGCGGCAAGCCGATTTTGAAGGACATCCACCTGTCCTTCTATCCCGACGCCAAGATCGGCGTGCTCGGCGTCAACGGCGCCGGCAAGTCGACCCTGCTCAAGATCATGGCCGGCTACGACAAGGAATGGACCGGCGAGGCCTGGGTCGCCGAGGGC
>JBKJSB010000359.1:0-15919 GCA_046593015.1 Allobosea sp. | reverse complement strand
CGACTACGGTCTGGCCGAGGTCGAGCGCACGCTGCGCTCACGCGGCTCGACCATCGTCGACGGGCGCAGGGCAGACGGCGCGCGCGTCCGGCTGATCTTCGACAGCTATAGCGGCGCGCTGGTCGACCGGATTATCCTGCAAGGCCCCGGCCGGCAGCCCCAGCCTCGCGTCGCCCGCGTCGATCCGCGCGAAGATGAACGGCCGGCTCCCCGCATCGTGCCGCGCCCGCCCGAACGACCGGCCACGCTGAGGCCGCCGGGTCAGGCCAGCGCACCCGCGACCGTCGTGCCACCCTCACCTGCCGCACCTGTCCGCCCGGCCGCGCCTGAAAGGCCGGTCGAGAGGCCGCCCGCCGCCGCCAGCGCGCCCGCCACGATCGCGCCGACAGCTCCGGCGCGGCCGGCTGTGCCGACGCCGGGCCCGGTCGATCCGGCGACCGGAGCGGACAAGCCGGCTCTCGTCAATCCGCAGGATGTGCGCGGCGCCGATACACCAGAGCGCAAGCCGCCGCTGGCGCAGGCCGAGCAGCCCGCGATCACCGTTGCGCCGGTGCAGTTGCCGCCGGTCCAGATCGAGGACATGACCACGGCGACGCCTCGGCCGGAGACGCCTGCCGTGCCGGTGACGCCGCTGGATTGAGCGGCGGCTTCCTTCCTCTGCGAACTAAAAAAAGCGGCCCCGGTTTCCCGGGGCCGCTCTGGTTTCAGGCCGGTGCCGATTACGCCGCCCTGGCGGTCTCGACCTTGGCCTCGAGCACCTTGGCGGGCTTGCCGCCGATCGCGATCTGGCGCGGCTTCTTCGCCTCGGGGATCTCGCGCACGAGGTCGATGTGGAGCAGACCGTTCTCGAGGCTGGCCCCGGTCACCTGGACGTAGTCGGCAAGCTGGAAGCGGCGCTCGAAGGCGCGCGCGGCGATGCCCTGATGCAGGACCTCGCGCTTCTCACCATTGTCGTTGGCCTGCTTCTCGCCCTTCACACTGAGCGTGTTCTCCTTGCTCTCGATGGCAAGGTCGGCCTCGCCGAAGCCCGCGACCGCGATGGTGATGCGGTAGGCGTTCTCGTCGGTGCGCTCGATGTTGTAGGGCGGGTAGCTCGGCGCGGCGTCGGTGGCGGTCGCCTGGTCGAGCAGCGAGAACAGGCGGTCGAAGCCGACGGTCGAGCGATAGAGCGGGGAAAGATCGAAATGACGCATGGTGTCCTCCTAAGAAGCGACATGATGGTCAGGCCCGCCTCGGCATGAGCACGGGCCCGGTTGTAGTTTTGCGCAGCCGGTGTCCGGCCTGCGCAGACAATCAGTTGGGAGCCCGTTTTCGGCTTTTCAAGAGGCGTTTTCGGCAGGCATAACTGCGTCGCGCCGCCACGGGGCGAACGCCGATTCGAAAGCCCGACATGGCTCCAAAGCTGGCCCAGACCCCGGCCGACGCCGAGCTCTTCGCCCATCCCGGCTATCCCCTGCCCGGCCATGGCAAGGTCTGGTTCGCGACGACGCGCGACGGGGCGCAGTTGCGCTTCGCCAGTTGGCGGCCGACGGCAAGGCCGGTGCGCGGGACGGTGGTTGTCGTGCAGGGCCGGGCCGAGTTCATCGAGCGCTACAGCGAGACGGTCGCCGAGCTGCGCCGGCGCGGCTTCCACGTCATGTCCTTCGACTGGCGGGGCCAGGGCGGCTCGCAACGCTTCGTCCGACGCGACCGCAAGGGCCATGTCGGCTGGCTGCGACATTACGAGAACGACCTCGCGCTGGCGATGGCGCAGATGCGCGAGACCCTGCCGGCACCCTATTTCGTGCTGGCCCATTCGATGGGGGCCGCGCTCTGCCTGGATGCTGCGCGGCGCGACGCCCTGCCGGTCTCGCGACTGGTCGCGCTTGCGCCGATGCTCGGCCTCACCATCATCGACAGGCCAGACGCGGCGCGCCGGCTGGCGAGCTTCCTGTTCTGGCTCGGGCTTGGAAAAAGCTTCGTGCCCGGCGGCGGCGACACCGCAATCGCGACCAAACCCTTCGAGGGCAACCGCCTGACGAGTGACCCCGTGCGCTACGCCCGCAACAGCGCGCTTTCGACCGATGCCCGCCATCTCTCGGTCGGCGACCCGACGATCGGCTGGGTGCGCACCGCCTTCCAGCTGATGGCGCGGCTGAACGCGCCCTCGGCCGCCACGGAGGTCCGCGTGCCGACGCTGATCATTGCGGCGGGCCAGGACCCGGTCGTCTCGACACCGGCGATCGAGCGCTTCGCCGCCCGCCTCAAGACAGGCCAGGCGCTGGTGCTGCCGAGCGCGCGCCACGAGATCCTGATGGAGGAGGACGCGATCCGGAACCGGTTCTGGGCGGCCTTCGACGCCTTCGTGCCCGGCGAGGACAACCGCCCCGCCGCCTTACCCGGCGAGAAGGGCGAGCGCGGCCTGATGCAGCGCCTGGTTGCCGGCGGCGAGGATCGTGCCGCCGCCGGCGGCGCTGCCGCCGTCCCATGAGGTGACGATGCCGCCCGCGCCCTCGATGATCGGGATCAGCGCGACGATGTCATAGGGCTTCAGGCCCGATTCGATCACCAGATCGACATGGCCGGCCGCCAGCATGCAATAGGCATAGCAGTCGCAGCCATAGCGGGCCATCCGGACTTGGGCCTCGACGCGGGCATAGGCCTCGGCCTCGGCGCCCTTGAACAGCGCCGGCGTCGTCGTCATCAGCGTCGCGGCCGCAAGCGCCGTGGTGTCGCGCGTGCGCAAGGCGCGCGGGCCGATCGGCCCCTCATAGCGCGCCTGCCGGCCGTCGCCCGAGAAGCGCTCGGCCGTGAAAGGCTGGTGCATCATGCCGTAGACCGGCACGCCGTTCCGCATCAGTCCGATCAGCGTGCCCCAGACCGGCAGGCCGGCGATGAAGGCCCGCGTGCCGTCGATCGGATCGAGCACCCAGACATATTCGGCATCGGTGTTCTCGGCGCCGAACTCCTCGCCGAGCACACCGTGCCCGGGAAACTGGCGCTGGATCAGATGACGCATGATCACCTCGCCGGCCCGGTCGCCCTCGGTCACGGGGTCGAACACGCCGCCATGCGACTTGTCGTCGGTGGTGTGGTGGGCCCGGAAGAAGGGCAGGATCGCCTTGCCCGATTCGGTCGCAAGCTCCGCGACGAAGGCGCCGAAATCAACGACACTCATATACCAGTCTCCCCCGACCGCCGTGCTGCGCAGCATTCCAGATCGGCGACGCCCTGTCTCGATCCGCTTATCGCGCACCGACCTGCCGGATAACAAGGCATTAACGCCGTTTTCGCGCCAACACTTGCGTCCAGCGCATACCCCATAAGATTCGTGACAAATGCACTTGCGTTTTTGCGCTGCACATCTAAATTGTGCACTGCGAAGGGGCGATGACCTCAAGCCTTCGTTGCCCTCCTTGGGCGTTTCCTCCCTAGACTTGGGCCGCCACGCAAGTGTGCGGCCCTTTTTTCTTGGTTGCGTCGGCAAGCAATGCTGACCTGGCCGATGGGAGCGCTATTCGGCCGCTTCGCGCCATTCCTCCAGCCAGCCGCTCCAGCGTGCGAAGCAGTCGGCCATCGCGCTTGCGATCGCCTGCTGGAGTTCCCCGAAGCCGGAATGGGGCACGAGCGTCGCCTCGTTCATGTAGAGCGCGCGGTTGATCTCGATCTGCAGGCCATGCACGCCTGCGCTCGGCGCGCCGTAATGCTCGGTGATGAAGCCACCTGCATAGGGCCGGTTGCGCGTCACGGTCAGGCCGAGCCGGCGGAAGGCCTCCTCGGCGATGTCGGTGACATAGGCCGCCGCGCTGGTGCCGAAGCGGTCTCCCAAGATGATGTCGGCCTTGGCGAGGCCTTCGCGGTCGAGGCCGGTCGAAGGCATCGAATGCGCATCGACCAGGATGCAGGTGCCAAAAGCGCTCTGGGTGCGCTGCACGAGGCTGCGCAGGCCGGCATGATAGGGCCGGTACAGCGTGTCGATCCGCGCCAGCGCCTCCTCGACCGGGATCCGCCCGAAATAGATCTCATGCGCGTCGCCGACGATCCTGGGAATCGTGCCCAGCCCGCCGGCCACCCGCATCGAGCGCGTGTTGGCGAAGGCCGGCAGCCGGCCGTCGAACATGCGCGGATCGAGTTCGTAGGGCTCGCGGTTGACGTCGAGAAAGGCGCGCGGGAATTCGGCGACGAGCAAGGGTGCGCCAAGGTCGACGCACACCCCGAAGAGGCGGTCGACATAGGCGTCCTCGGAGCGGCGCAGCGACTGCAGCGGCAGCCGCGCACGCTCGACAAAGGCGCGCGGATAGCGCCGCCCGGCATGGGGCACGTCCACCACCACCGGCACGATATGGAGCAGAGGCTGGTGCAGGGTGAAGGGCGCCTCGATCTCGGCGACGACGCTCAGCGGATCGGGCGGAAAAAAACCGGGTGGGA
Source organism: Allobosea sp. (assembly GCA_046593015.1). Taxonomy (GTDB): domain Bacteria; phylum Pseudomonadota; class Alphaproteobacteria; order Rhizobiales; family Beijerinckiaceae; genus Allobosea. The sequence continues at coordinate 11,512 of JBKJSB010000359.1, read as the reverse complement.
CGCTCATGTCCCCGGAGGAAAGCACACAAAACGGCTCTGTAGAAGCGTTACCCGCGCGGCCTGGAAACCATGATGGGATTCACCCGTTGTTTACCATGGCAGTGCCTTATAGAACGACTTGGTTCCATGCCGGCCGGCGGGCCGATACCCCTGCCGCCGCACCCCGCGCCGCGGCGCGATTCGAAACGAATGGCCGGGACTGCCCAGACGGGCGGACTTGGCCTTGTGACAGGCATTTCGGGACGGAAACAGCAGGCCCATGACGAAGATACTTCTCGCCGAAGACGACAACGACATGCGCCGCTTCCTGGTCAAGGCCCTGCAGAATGCGGGCTACGACGTGGCCTCGTTCGACAACGGGCTCTCGGCCTATAACCGGCTCCGCGAGGAGCCGTTCGAATTGCTCCTGACCGACATCGTCATGCCCGAAATGGATGGCATCGAGCTGGCGCGGCGCGCCACCGAGCTCGATCCCGACATCAAGGTGATGTTCATCACCGGCTTCGCCGCCGTGGCGTTGAACCCCGATTCGCAGACGCCCAAGGACGCCAAGGTGCTCTCCAAGCCGTTCCACCTGCGCGAGCTGGTGAACGAGGTCGAGAAGCTGCTGGCGGCCTGATCTGTCGGGCTGCGAAAACACCATGCCGAAAGCGCCTTGCAAGGCTGGCTGACAGCGGCTATAGCCGCACACCTCGCAACTCGGTCGCTGGCTCTCGGGCTCGGGACCGGTTCCGTCTGCCGCATCGGGTTTCCGAAGCGACGAATGGGCGCGTAGCTCAGCGGGAGAGCACTACGTTGACATCGTAGGGGTCACAGGTTCGATCCCTGTCGCGCCCACCATTTTCGAAGCCCTGCAAACCATAGTGTTTGCAGGGCTTTTTTGCTTTCTTGGCCTCGGGCTGGAATGATCCCGAAATCGGGGTGGTCCTGAAATTGGTCCTGAAACAAACGGGAGTCGTGGTGACCTTGCTGCCGAGCGGTCAGGCGACCGAGATGGAGTTGGTGCCTTTCCCCTAGGGCCAGCGCGACGCGCGCGCCCAGGGCAGCCCACGCCATAACGATTCAGAGACCCAACATGACGATCAGTACGCGGCATAACCTGGGAGCCGACTGCAACACTCTGTAATCGCTAGCAGATTCGACCTCTGGCGGCGCCGCCATGCCGTTTCGTGCCAGTTCGCCGATGTTCACGATCCGCGACCTCTCCAAGCGCGAGGGCGTTGTCGTCATCAGCAGCAATCGCACCCTCTGTGGCGATAAAAGCCGCCGGAAGAATGCGGGCAAGACGTCGCCAGCAGGCTCGGCGGACATCGACGAAGTCTGCCCAAATTCCGTTCAGAAGGCCAAATTGTATCCATATTCTGAGATTGGCGTGGCCGGGCGGGGGCTTCCGGTCGCAGACTGGGCGACTTGGCCCTTGTGGGGCCTGAATTGTCCAGGCGTCGGCAGAGCATCGTGTAAGTCTGAAAAAATGCCCATATTGGCTGGGCTTACCGCCGCGTATGCAGCATCGTCCGGCAGTTTTTATGGATGAGATGAGTGGCTCCGTGTCGCTTTTAGCGCGCCGCGATGGTCGGCTCTGGCTGGCAGCGAGGCCTGCCAAGTCTGCATTGGATACAATTTCGCCGGCTTGGCATGGTCGTTGCAGAGCCTGGGTGGAAGGGCCGCATCGCGGCTGGTGTATCCCGTCCGCTCGGAGGTTCGCATGCAGTGTCCGGTTTCGATGCCACCGCCCCGTTGTCGCGTTCCAGGACGCATTTCTGTAGCTCTGGGCGCGCTGGCGTTCGGCGCAAGCCTCCTGCTGGGATCGGCCGCGCCGGCCCTGGCGCAGGAGAAGGTCCTGCGGGTCGCGATGACCGCCGGCGATATTCCCGACTGGACGGGCCATCCCGACCAGGGCGCCGAGGGACAGCGCTTCGTCGGCTTCTCGCTCTATGACAGCTTCCTGAACTGGGACCTGACAAGGTCCGACCGCGAGGCGGTGCCGACGGCGGGGCTTGCGTCCAAATGGTATCCCGACCCAACCAATACCAAGCGCTGGATCTTCGAGCTGCGGCGCGACGTGAAGTTCCATGACGGCTGCCCCTGGAACGCCGAGGCCGCGCTGTGGAACATCGCGCGCATCACCGACGACAAGGCGCCGCAGTTCAACACGGTCCACTTCGCCCGAAACCGATCGCGCACCGTCAACGTCGCCGGCGCCGTCAAGATCGACGACTACACCATCGCGATCGACACCAAGGTGCCGGAGGCGGTCTTCCCCTACAATATGGCGGTCTGGTTCGTGATCTCGAAATGCGCGCTCGAGAAGGCGGGCAACGACTACAAGGTCTACGCGCTCTCGCCCCAGGGGTCGGGCCCCTACAAGTTCAGCTCGGTCGTGCCGCGGGAGCGGCTGGAGCTGGTTCGCAACCCGGACTACTGGAACCCGGCCCGCGTGCCGAAGCATGACCGGATGGTGCTGATCCCGATGCCGGAAGCCACGACGCGGGCGGCTGCGCTGCTCTCGGGCCAGGTCGATTTCATCGAGGCGCCGTCGCCCGACACGCTGCCGCGGCTGCGGGCTGCCGGTATGCGCGTGACCACGCTGACCTATCCGCATAACTGGCACTACCAGTTCAACTTCCAGCGCGGCGCCTTCAGGGACATCCGGGTCCGCCAGGCCGCAAACCATGCGATGGACCGCAAGGAAATGGTCGAGATGCTCGGCGGCATCGCCGAGGCCAGCGAAGCGCTGTTCACGCCGCATCAGGCGATCTACGGCAAGCCGAAGACCTACCCTTACGATCCCAAGAGGGCGACCGCCCTGCTCAAGGAGGCCGGCTGCCATCCCTGCGCCATCACGGTGGGGATCTCGACCTCCGGGTCCGGCCAAATGCAGCCTTTGCCGATGAACGAACTGGTCAAGGCGCAGCTCGAGGCCGTCGGCTTTCGCGTCAAGTTCGAGGTGCTCGACTGGAACGCCCTGCTCGACCTGTTCTTCAAGGGCTGGGAGCGCGCCCCGACCTATGACGCGATCAATATCAGCCTGGGCTCGGTCGATCCGGTCTCGGGCATGATCAGCCATTTTGCCACGGCGCGGCGAGCGCCGGGCGGATTTAACTGGGGCTGGTTCGACAACAAGGAGTTCGACGAACTCGCCGACAAGGCGATGAACACCTTCGAGCCCGAGAAGGCGCTCGCCATGTTTATCCGCCTGCACGAGATCGTCAGCGAGCAGGCCGGCCGCTTGTTCATCGTCCACGATCTGAACCCCCGCGCCATGTCGCCCAAGGTCAAGGGCTTCGTGCCGGCCCAGAGCTGGATGCAGGATTTCGTGACGATCAGTCTCGACTGACCGTCGCCGGCGCGGGGGCGGGTTCCTCCCCGGCCCGCCCCCGCCGCCACCCTTTGCTCCCATCCCGCCGCAGATCGGCGCTTTCCGGAGGCTCAAGCCATGTCCGCTCCGCTGCATTTCATGACCGTCGCCGAACTGGCCCGGAGCATCGCGGCCAAGACCGTCTCCCCGGTCGAGCTGACGGAAGCCCTCATCGCGCGGGTCGCCGCGCTCGACGGGCTGACCCATTCCTTCATCGAGGTGACCGCCGATCACGCGCTGGCCCAGGCCAAGAAGGCCGAGGACGAGGTGATGGCCGGCATCAGCCGCGGTCCGCTCCATGGGGTGCCCGTCGGGCTGAAGGACATCATCGACCTCAAGGGCGTACGCACCACCGCGCATTCGCACCAGCTCATCGACAATTGGGCGAAGGACGACGCCTTCGTCACCCAGAAGCTGAAAGCGGCGGGCGCCGTCATCCTCGGCAAGCTCGCCACCCATGAATTCGCGATGGGCGGCCCGTCCTTCGATCTGCCGTTCCCGCCGGCGCGCAATCCGTGGAATCTCGACCATTTCACCGGAGGCTCGTCCTCGGGCTCGGGCGCGGCGGTCGCGGCAGGCTTCCTGCCCGCTGCGCTAGGCACCGATACCGGGGGCTCGATCCGCCTGCCAGCGGCGTTCTGCGGCATCGTGGGGATGAAGCCGACCTATGGGCTGGTGAGCCGGCGCGGCGTGCTGCCGCTCTCGCAAAGCCTCGACCATATCGGTCCCATGACCTGGACGATCGAGGACAACGCCATCCTGATGAAGGTGCTGGCCGGCCATGACAGGCTGGACCCCGCCAGCGCCGACAGGCCCGATCCGGCGCCGGAGGCGTTGCTGGGCGCGGGTGTGAAGGGCCTGCGCGTCGGCTATCTGCCGTCACTGGGGGAGCAGGCCGACGCCACGGGCGAGGTCAAGGACGCGGTCGCCTCGGTTGCGACGACGCTGGCCGATCTCGGCGCAGTGGTCGAGGAGATCACCCTGCCACCGCTGTCCGATTTCGCCGCCTGCGGCTCGATGATCCTGCTCTCGGAGGCCTTCGCCATCCACGAGCCCGAAATCAAGGGAAAGCCGGAACTCTATGGCGAGATCCTGCGGGACCGGCTGCTGCTCGCCGGGCTGATCGATGCCAGCGACTATGTGCAGGCGCTGCGCCTGCGCACGGAACTGGTCGCGGCGGTGGCGCGGACGATGTCGCGCTTCGACATCATCGTCTGTGCCGCGACCGCGACGCCCGCCCCGCTGATCACGGACGTCCCGAAATTCGGCCTGTTCAACAAGCCGCCTCTGACCTTCCCCTTCAACGTCACGGGCATGCCATCGTTGACGATGTGCTGCGGCTTCTCGGCTGTGGGGCTGCCGCTCTCCGTCCAGATCGCCGGGCACGCCTTCGGCGAGGCGACGATCTATCGCGCCGCCCAGGCCTACGAGGCCGCCACCGCCTGGCGCGCGCGCCGGCCCGATCTGGAGGCCGCAACGCCCATGAGTCTCGCCGCCGAATAACCGCAGACCATCCCGTCCGCCTGCCCCAGTGAGGCCATCATGACCGACACGTCCACCATGCCGATCCCGATCGAGGCGAAGCTCGCCGAATACGGCCTGAAGGCCGGTCCGGAGACGCTGGAATCCCTGAAGGGGTCCGTCGCCGATCTCGAAACCGCCGCCCGCAACATCCGGGTCAAGCGCAGCTACCTGCAGGAGCCCGTCCTTGCGCTCCGGCTCTGGACCAAGTGAGGGAGGCTGCCATGACCGCGTTGCACGATCTGACCATAGCCGAGGCCGCTCCGCTGCTGCAGGCCAGGAAGCTCTCTCCGGTCGAACTGACCGCCGCCTATCTCTCGCGGATCGAGGCCTTCGACGGGCAGCTCAACGCCTATCTCCGCGTGCTGCCCGAGCAGGCCATGGCAGCTGCGCGCCAGGCCGAAGGCGAGATCATGAAGGGCGGCTACAAAGGCCCGCTCCATGGCGTGCCGATCGGCCTGAAGGACATCTACAACACCAAGGGCATCCCCACGACCGGCCATTCGGCGCTCTACAAGGACCATGTCCCGGAAGCGGACGCGACGACGACGCGGCTATTGGCCGAAGCCGGCACCATCCTGCTCGGCAAGCTCTCGACCTGGGAATTCGCCATCGGCGGCACCTCCTTCGACCTGCCCTGGCCGCCGGCGAAGAACCCCTGGAACCTCGCCCATGATCCGGCGGGGTCCTCCTCCGGCTCGGGCGCCGCGATCGCGGCGGGGCTCGCCATGGGCTCGATGGGCACAGATACCGGCGGCTCGATCCGCGGCCCGGCCGCCTGGTGCGGGATTTCGGGGCTGAAGCCGACCTACGGGCTGGTTAGCCGACGGGGTATCCTGCCGCTTTCCTTCAGCCTCGACCATGGCGGGCCGATGTGCTGGACCAGCGAGGACTGCGCGCTGATGATGGACGTGCTGGCGGAGCATGACCCGCTGGATCCCGGCAGCGCCGACGTGACCAGGCCCGATTTCGCCGGCTCCGTGCAAAAGGACGTGAAAGGGCTGCGCATCGGCGTCGTCCGCCATTTCTTCGAGACGGATGCCGAGATCGACCCTGAGATCAAGGCTGGCATTGAAGCGGCGCTGACCACCTTCCGCGATCTCGGCTGCTCGGTGATCGACGTCACCCTCTCCCCGCTCTCCGTCTATGGCGATGCGGCGGCGTTGATCTCGCGTTCGGAAGCCTTCGCCTTCCACGAGGAGACGCTGAAGGCGACGCCGGAACTCTACGGCGAACTCGCTCGCCAGCGCATCATGATGGGCGCCTTCGTGCGGGCCTGCGACTATGTCAACGCGCTGCGCGAGCGCGGCCGCCTGATCGCCGAGATCGCGACCGTGTTCGAGACTGTCGATGTCCTGATCACCCCGACCATGCCGGGCGTCGCGCCCAAGCTGGGCGATCTCGGCAACATGATGTCGCGCTCGCGGCCCTCCTTCACCCGCGCCTTCAACCTGACCGGCTCGCCGGCGTTGTCGGTCTGCTCCGGCTTCTCCGCGGCGGGGCTGCCGCTGAACATGCAGTTGGTCGGGCGCCCATTCCAGGACGATCTCGTGCTGCGCGTCGGCAGCGCCTTCGAGAAGGCGACCGCCTTCCGCGACCTGCGGCCGGCGCAATGGGCGCAGCATGCGCTTGCCGCCGAGTGACCTGACCATCCCCCTTGCGTGGAGACGACCATGAGCGAGACCATTTCGGCCGAAGCCTTCCAGGTGCTGCTCGACAGGGCCGGCATCAGCGTCAGGCCTGAGAACATGGACGAGATGCGGAGCGCCTACATGCTGCTGCAGGCCATGCGCGAGCGCGTGCGCAAGCCACGCGGCTATGGTGCTGAGCCGGCACATATCTTCACGCCGGCGAGCCGCTGAGATGGAGAGCGATCCGACGCTCCTCACCATCCGCGAGGCTTCGACCCTGATGGCGGCGCGCAAGCTCTCGCCGGTCGAGTTGACCAAGGCCTGCATCGCGCGCACTCAGGCGCTCGATCCCACCTTGAACACCTTTGTCGCCTTCACGCCGGAGCTTGCGCTTGACGCTGCCGAAGCGGCCGAAGCCGAGATCTTGAAAGGCGAGCATCGCGGCCCGATGCACGGCATCCCGATCGGGTTGAAGGACATCTACGACACGCAAGGGGTGGCAACGACGGGCCATTCCAACCTGCTGAAAAGCCGCGTTCCGACAGAAGACGCCTTCACCGTGGCCAAGCTCAAGGAGAGCGGCGCGGTCATCACCGGCAAGCTCGGTACCTTCGAATTCGCCATCGGCGGCCCCTCCTTCGACCTGTTCTCGCTGCCGGCCCGCAACCCCTGGGACCCGGCCCGCACCACCGGCGGGTCCTCTTCGGGTTCCGGCGCGGCGGTCGCGGCCGGCATGGTGCTGGGCGCGACCGGCTCGGATACGGGCGGCTCGATCCGCAGCCCCTCCTCGCTCTGCGGGCTCGCCGGCATCAAGCCGACCTATGGGCTGCTCTCGCGCCGGGGCATCCTGCCGCTGTCGCAATCGCTCGACCATGCCGGGCCGATGTGCTGGACGGTCGAGGATGCGGCGCTGATGTTGCAGGCCATGGCGGGCTACGACCCGCTCGATCCAGCCTGCGCCGACGTCGCGACTCCGGATTTCACGGGCAAGCTCGACCAGCCGGTCAGGGGCAAGACCATCGGCGTCATCCGCCATTTCCACGAGAGGGACCATGAGGCGGCGCCGCCCGTGCTGGCGGCGATCGAGGAGGCGATCGCCGTCTTCCGGTCGCTCGGCTGCGTGATCAAGGAGGTCACGCTGCCGCCGCTGATGGATTTCGCCGCGGTCGGCATGATCATCATGTCCTCGGAGGCCTTCGCGATCCACGAGGCCGATCTGCGCGCGACGCCGGAGCTCTATGGCGAGATCGCGCGCGACCGGATCAGCATGGGTGGGCTGCTGACGGGCGCCGATTATGTGCAGGCTCTGCGGCAGCGGCAGGAACTGAGCGCCGCCGTCGCCGAGGCGATGACCGGGATCGATGCGCTGCTGACGGCAGGCTCGCCCTTCCCGGCGCAGCCGATCGACAAGGTCCCGAAATGGCTGATGTACGAGAAGCCCTCGATCACCATGCCCTTCAACGTCACCGGCCTGCCTGCACTCGCCGTCTGTGCCGGTTACGAGGGCGGGATAGGGCTGCCGGTCGCCATTCAACTGGTCGGGCACGCCTTCGAAGAGGCGGCCGTGTTCCAGCTCGGCCATGCCTATGAGCAGGCAACTCAATGGCGCTCGATGCGGCCCGCGCTCCTGGCGGCCTGAGCGTTTTGCAAGGCGGCCCGCCGGGCCGCCCTCTCCAGCTCCCAAACCGCAATGGAACCTGCCGCGCCATGGCCGACGCCCGCAACACCGTTCAGGCCGGCATCCTCTGGATGATCCTGAGCACGGCCTGTCTCGCGGGCGGCAATTCGCTGGTCCGGCAGATCGCGACGGAGTTGCACCCGTTCCAGATCAGTTTCCTGACGAACCTGATCATGCTCGTCTTCGTCTGGCCACAGTTGAGGGGCGGGGCGGAACTGCCGGACCGCACCGAGAAACGCAAGCTCTACGCCATCATGACGGGCGTCGGTTGCATTTCGAACCTGACCTGGTTCTACGCGCTCGCCCATGTGCCGCTGGCCAAGGCGACAGCGATGACCTTCGCCGCCCCGATCATCGTGACGGCGCTCGCCGGCGTCCTGCTCGGCGAAAGCGTCTCGCGCAGCCGCTGGGCCGCCGTGATGGTGGGCTTCGCGGGCGTGATGGTGATCTCACGGCCGGGATTCGTCGCGCTCGATGCCGGCACCGTCGCCCTGATGATCTCGACCCTGTCGATGGCCGCGATGTATCTTGTCTCCAAGCGGCTGACGCAGATCGAGAGCATGAGCCGCATCGTCGCCGTCACCACCCTGATCCCGGTGGTGACCGGGCTCATCCCCGCGATGCTCTACTGGCGGACACCGTCGCTCGACATGATGCTGTTCCTGGTGGTGATGGCGGTTGCGATGTTCGTCGGCCGGTTGACGTTGTTCCTGGCGTTGCGCAATGCGCCGGCCTCGACGGTCATGCCGTTCGATTTCGCCCGGCTGCCCTTCATCGCGGTGTTCGCCTGGCTTGCCTACCAGGAGCTTCCCGATCGCTGGGCGCTGTTTGGCGCAGCGATCGTGATGAGCGCGACCCTCTTCATCTTCCAGGACGAGCATCGCAAGCAGCGCCGGCTGCCGGCTTAGCCGGTGCCGGCATTCCGCCGCCCGCACGCCGCGGGCATCCCCCTCGAAGGAGATTTGAGCCATGCCCACACCGATCGCATCCGAAGCCGAGATGGGCGCATTCCTCGCGCGCGCCGGCTTTGATCTGACGTCCGAGCAGATCGCTGAGTATGCCGAAGCCTATGGCTACATCGTCGAGATGTCGGGCCGGATCAGGGGCGAGCGCAGCTACATGGCCGAGCCGGCCCACATCTTCAGCTTCCCCACCGAGGAGGTCGCCCGATGAGCACGGACATCCTGACCATCAGCGAAGCTGCCGCTCTGATCAAGGCAGGCAAGCTCTCCCCGGTCGAACTCACCGAGATGTGCCTCGCCCGCGTCAAGGCCTTCGAGCCGGAGCTGCACGCCTTCGTCACCCTGACCGAGGATCGCGCCCGGGCCGACGCCAAGAAGGCCGAGGCCGAGATCAAGGCCTCGGGGCCGAGATCGCCGCTCCACGGCATCCCGATCGGCCTTAAGGACATCATCGACACCAAGGGCATCCTGACGACCTGCCAGTCCGCCCACAACCTCGGCAACGTTCCCGACATCGACGCGACCTGCGCCGCGGCGCTCGATGCCGCCGGCACCGTGTTGATGGGTAAGCTCACCACCCATGAATTCGCCGATGGCGGCCCCTCCTTCGATCTGCCCTGGCCACCCTCGCGCAACCCCTGGAACACGCAGCGCTTCACGGCCGGCTCCTCAAGCGGCACGGGGGCTGCTGTCGCGGCCGGACTCGTGCTCGGTGGGTTGGGTACGGATACGGGCGGTTCGATTCGCGGTCCGGCGGCGCTGTGCGGCATCGTCGGCCTGAAGGCGACCTACGGGCTGGTCAGCCGCGCGGGTGTCGCGCCGGCAGCCTATTCGCTCGACCATATCGGCCCGATGGCCTGGACGACGGAGGATTGCGCGCTGATGCTGCAGGCGCTGGCCGGCCATGACGCCTCCGACCCCGCCAGCGCCGACAGGCCGGTGCCGGACTATATCGCCGGTCTCGGCAAGGGGGCGAAGGGGCTCAAGGTGGGCGTGCTGCGGCGCTGGCACGAGATCGACCGGCCGGTCGCCGAGGCTGTGAAGGCCGGCATCGATGCGGCGATTGCGACCTATGAGAGCCTCGGCGCGGAGGTCGTCGAGATCAAGCTCTCGGCCATGCAGGAGTATAATGCCGCCGGCTTCTTCATCTCGACGGTCGAGCGCGGCGCCGCTTACGAGCGGATGATGCTGAAAAATCCGGAGAAGTTCGGGCAGCGCTATCGCGACCGCCTGGTCTTCGCCGCGCTCTGCACCGGGATGGACTATGTCCAGGCCCTGCGGCGCCGGCGCGAGCTGATCGCGGAAATGGCGGCGGCGATGGCCGGCGTCGACGTGCTGCTCACGGCCGGCAACCCCGACGAGGCGCCGCCGATCGACCAGGTGCCGCGTTGGGACAATCTCGACAAGCCGAACTTCACCATGGCGTTCAACCTGACCGGCATGCCAGCGATCTGCGTGCCTTCGGGCTTCGGCCCCAATGGGCTGCCGGTCTCGATCCAGCTCGCGGCGCGCCCCTTCGCCGAGGCGGTTCTGCTGCAGGCGGCGCATGCCTTCGAGCAGGCGACCTCCTGGCGTGACCGCCGTCCCGATATGGTCGGCCTTAAGCAGGCCGCCTGAAGGAACGACCAGAGCCCTGGGGCCGCGTCGTCTCAATCTCAAGATACTGATCTGGCGCGAATTCTCCTCGTTCGGTCGATTCCGGCCAAACGGAAAGCGCGCCAGATCAGGCGGCCCGCGCCTTGGGAGCGACGACCGGCTTGCGCGTATCCATCTTGCGCCAATGCTCAATGATGCGCTGGCCTGAACGATAGACGTGCTCGGCCGCGATGCTCTCGGCGCGCACGACCTGACCGCCGGTGATGGCAGCGAAGATCTGGCTGTGATCGTCATGGGCGCGGGCCATCGTCGCCACGTCGAACCAGCGGAATTTCAGCTGGTTGAGCAGTGGAATGGCGCGCGACTTGCGCAGCATCATCGCCAGATGCGAATTGCCCGATGCTTCGATCAACGTGTTGTGGAAGCGGTCGTTCAGATCGCGCCAGCCGTCAGCAACCTCCTCGTTCCAGTCCTGCGCGGTCTGCAGATCCTCGCTGTCCATCAGCACCTTGTGGAGCAGGCCGCGATGGACGTCCGACAAACCCTGCTGGGCGACAAGACGGGCGCCAAGCCCTTCCAGGTTGGCGCGGACCGTATAGATGCCCTCAATATCCTTGGCCCCGAAGGTCTTGACCGCGTAGCCGCTGTTGGGCCTGTATTCGAGCAGGCCTTCGGCGGCGAGCGTCGACAGCGCGGCGCGGATCGGCGTGCGCGAAACGGCCAGGCTATCGGCCAGATCGACCTCGTTCAGGCGGGTGCCGCCGGT
>JBKJSB010000275.1:0-4057 GCA_046593015.1 Allobosea sp. | reverse complement strand
GGTTCTGCTGCGGCCCGCCCGGCCGAATCTCGGCGTCGATGCCGTATTTCTTGTAGATGCCGTTGGCGGCGGCGAGATAAAAGCCGCCATGCTCGGCCTGGGCGCGCCAGTTGGTCTGGTAGGAGACCTTGTCGAGAGTCTGGGCGCTGACCCGCGCGCCCGGAACCGGCACGAGGACGGAGGCGGCCGAGCCGCCGAGCAGGCCGAGCGCCGCGCGCCGGCTCATCCGATACTTCATCGTCGTCATGCTGGTGACCTCCCTGAAGATTGTTCGGGCAACGATGCCTGAGATCGCGGGCGAGCAATAGACATGCCATGCAGCGGGGGCCGCTGGAAATGCGGCATGAGGCGCCTGCGCACAGAGAACGGGCAATTGCCGCATTCGACGGCAGTATCGCCCCGTCATGGCGCTCCTGCGCCGCGCCGGCTTCCGCCCGCGCCGCATCCGGTTAAGCTGTCGTTCACTCCTTCCGACCGGAACGCCATGACGCCTCCTTCGACGACCCGCCCTGCCCTCGCCGCGCTTCGCGCCGACCTCGCCGGCCTGACGATCTATGACGATGCGCCGTCCTTGCGCATGCACAGCCGCGACTTCTTCTGGTTCTCGCCGGTGCTGAAGCCCGATCTGGAGGGCAAGCAGGCGGAGCTGATCATCCTGCCGCGCGACAGGGAGGACGTCCGCCGCGTCGCCTCGGCCTGCGCCCGCCACCGCGTCCCGCTGACGGTGCGCGGCGGCGGCACCGGCAATTACGGGCAGGCCGTGCCGCTGGAGGGCGGCGTGGTGATGAACCTGACCCGGCTCAACCGCGTCGTCTGGGCCAAGCGCGGCGCGGGCCGCTTCGAGGCGGGCGCGAACCTGCTCGACATCGACAAGGCGGTCTGGCCGCAGGGTCAGGAACTGCGGATGCACCCCTCGACAAGGGCGCAGGCCACGATCGGCGGTTTCGTGGCCGGCGGAGCGGCGGGCGCAGGCTCCTGCACCTGGGGCCAGATCGACAATCTCGGCGCGGTCACGGCACTGCAGGTCATGACGGTTGAGGCCGAGCCGCGCATCATCGAATTGCGGGGCAAGGACATCCTCAAGGTGATGCACGCCTATGGCGTCAACGGCATCATCACCGAGGTCGAGGTCCCGCTCGCGCCCGCCCATGACTGGGCCGAGCGGATCGCGACCTTCGACAGCCTGAAGGCGGCCGCCGCCTTCGGACAGGCCTTCACCGAATGCGACGGCATCGCCAAGAAGCTCGTCAGCATCCATGACGCGCGGATCGCGCCCTATCTGCGCAGGCTCGCGCCGTTTCTCGGCACGGACAAGGCCTTCGCCATCCTGATGGTCTCCGAGCCGCAGGGCGACGAACTCGACCGGCTGATATCGCAGATGGGCGGCACGGTGACCTTTTCGCGCGATGCGGAGGCGGCCCGGGCCAACGCTTTCGGCGAGCATCGCGACAAGGGCGCGCCCGGCCCGCTCTACGAATACACCTGGAACCACACCACGCTGCATGCGCTCAAGGTCGATCCGACGATCACCTATTTGCAACTGCGCTTCCCGCCCGGCCGCAATCTCGAACTGCTCGACTGGGCGGAGGAGCATTTCCGCGAGGATGTGATCTTTCACATCGAGTTCCAGCGCCGGCAGGGCCGCGTCTATCATTCGAGCCTGCCGCTGGTGCGCTACACGACGCCCGAGCGTCTGCACGAGATCATGCAGCTGGCTGAGGAGGCTGGCATCCAGGCGTCCAACCCGCATACATGGGTGCTGAACAATGCCGGCTGGAAGCGCACCGATGCGCCGCAGCCGGAGTTCAAGCGCCTCGCCGATCCGCTCGGACTGATGAACCCCGGCAAGCTGCTGGGGTGGGAGGCGCAGGCCAAGGCCGCCGCGGAATGACGGCGGCACAACGCGGCTGGTCTGTCGCCGATATCCCGGAGCTGAGCGGCCGACACGCCATCGTCACCGGTCCGGGAGGTCTCGGCTACGAGACGGCGCTCGCGCTGGCCGGGGCCGGAGCCGCGGTCCTGCTCGCCGGGCGCGATCCTGCCAAGGGCTCGCTGGCGATGACGGCGATCCGCGCAGCCCTGCCGCGGGCCAAGGTGAGCTTCGCCACGCTCGATCTGGCGGATCTGGCTTCGGTGGCGGCGTTCTCCGACGAGCGGCTGGCCGCCTCCGAGCCGCTGGACATCCTGATCAACAATGCCGGCGTCATGGCCCTGCCGACCCGAAGCCTCACCGCCGACGGCTTCGAGCGGCAATTCGGGGTCAATGTGATCGGGCATTTCGCGCTGACCGGCCGGCTGCTGCCGCTGCTGCGGAAGGCTGCCGCCCCTCGCATGGTCCAGCTCAGCAGCCTGGCCCACCGTCGCGGCCGGATCGATTTCGACGATCTGCATGGCGAGCGGCGCTACGATCCCTGGAAAGCCTACTGCCAGTCCAAGCTCGCCATGCTGATCTTCGCGCTGGAACTGCAGCGGCGGAGCGATCAGAACGGCTGGGCACTGACGAGCCTCGCAGCCCACCCCGGCTGGGCGACGAGCGCTCTGATCGGCAACGGCCCCGCGAGCGGCCGCACCGGGTTGGCCGGGCTGTTCTGGCGGCTGGTTCCGCTGGCCGCGACGCTGTTCAGCCAGTCCACGGCGGCGGGAGCCCTGCCGACGCTCTATGCCGCCACCGCGCCAAACATCGCCGGGGGCGGCTACTATGGCCCCGACGGCTGGCGCGAGATCAGGGGCGCGCCCGGTCCGGCCAGGACGGCGGGCGAGGCGAACGACCCGGCCATCGCCGAGCGGCTCTGGGAGGTGCTGGAGCGGGCGACGGGCGCGCCCTTCGCCGAAAACGGAACGCGAAACGAGGATCGACGAGCATGAGCGCACGTTTCTGGGGTGAGCTGAAGACCACGGAATTCGAGGGACTGTCGCCTGACAGCACTGTCGCCGTGCTGCCGCTGGCCGCGATCGAGCAGCATGGCCCGCATCTCCCGGTCTCGGTGGACACCACGATCATGAACGCCATGCTCGGGCTCGCCATGCCGCTGGTCCCGGCCGCGCTCGACGTGCTGGTGCTGCCGACCATGGCCGTGTGCAAGTCCAACGAGCATTTGCATTCGCCGGGCACGCTGACGCTGACATGGGAGACCGCAACGCGAGCCTGGATCGAGATCGGCGAGAGCGTCAAGCGCGCCGGCCTGCGAAAGCTCGTGATCGTGACCTCGCATGGCGGCAATATCGACCCGATGAAGCTCGTCGCGCGCGAATTGCGCGTCAGCCACGGCATGCTGGCCGTCACCACGGCATGGCGCGCCTTCGGACTGCCGCCCGCGATTTATGCCGAGCTTGACGCCAATCATGGCATCCATGGAGGCGACATCGAGACCTCGCTGATGCTGCATTTCAGGCCCGACCTGGTCGATATGAGCAAGGCCGGCGCGTTCAAGCCCTCGACCGTGACAATGGCCGAGGAGGGTTACGCCTGGCTCAGGCCGACCGGACTGCACGCCATGGCCTGGATGGCGCAGGACGTGAACCCGTCGGGCGCGGCCGGCGATGCGAGCCTTGCCACGGCCGAAAAGGGCAAGGCGACGGCGGAGCTGCAGGCGAAGGGCTTCGTCGAGCTATTGGCCGATGTGGCGCGGTTTCCGCTGGAGCGGTTGTACGAGGCTGGCTGACGGCGTCTGATCGTTACGCAGCCCGTATCCGTTTCCTCGCCGCCTCGGCCAGAAATGACGAGCGCGACATGCCAGCCGCTTTCGCTGCAGCATCGACAGCGCCGAGCAGGTTCTCGTCGATTGAGATGTTGATCCGAACCGCCTTTGACGGGAGTTCGAACGGCACGAGCGCCAGAACTGCTCCCGCCAAGGCCTCGACAAAGGCGGTGTCGCGGCGGAGTTCGGACAAGTTGCGCAGGACCGGCATCGGATCGCCATCCTCGTCCATCCCGCCTGCATGGAAAGTCAACGCTTCGGAGCCCTTGCGGATCGCATCCTCGGCGCTTGCGCCGCCGCTGATGCAGCCGGGGAAATCCGGAAAGGAAATCCCGAAATTCCCGTCTTCTTCATGAACG
>JBKJSB010000232.1:0-6681 GCA_046593015.1 Allobosea sp. | reverse complement strand
TCCGATCAAGATGATCGCCTCGCCCTCTGCCTTGAAGGCGATGGTGGCATGCCTGGTCACATCCGCCAGCACGCCGACGCCGCCGATGGTGGGGGTCGGCAGGATCGAGACGCCGTTGGTCTCGTTGTAGAGCGAGACGTTGCCCGAGACGATCGGGAAGTCGAGCGCGCGGCAGGCCTCGCCGATGCCCTTGATGCAGCCGACGAGCTGGCCCATCACCTCGGGTCGCTCGGGATTGCCGAAGTTCAAATTGTCGGTGACGGCGAGCGGCGTTGCGCCGACTGCGGTGAGATTGCGATACGCCTCGGCGACAGCTTGCTTGCCGCCCTCGAACGGGTCGGCCTCGCAATAACGCGGCGTCACATCGGCGCACATGGCCAGACCCTTGGGGCCGTCTTCGATGCGGATCAGGCCGGCGTCGCCGCCCGGCACGATTACCGAATTGCCGAGGATCAGCGTGTCGTATTGCTCGGTGATCCAGCGCTTGGAGCAGAGGTCCGGCGAGCCGAGGAGCTTCAGCAATGCGTCGGCGTTGGGCATCGGCGGGACGACGCTGTCGGCTGAGATGCGCTGGCGCTTCGGCGTCTCGACCCAGGGCCGGTCGTATTCGGGAGCCTCGTCGCCGAGCTCCTTGATCGGCAGGTCGGCCATGGTCTCGCCCTGGTGCTTCACAACGAAGCGCAGGGTGTCGGTGGTATGGCCGACGACGGCGAAGTCGAGCCCCCATTTGCGGAAGATCGCCTCGGCCGGCTCTTCATGGCCGGGCTTGATCACCATGAGCATGCGCTCCTGGCTTTCCGACAGCATCATCTCATAGGCGCTCATGCCGTCCTCGCGGCAGGGCACGGCGTCGAGGTTCAGCTCCACGCCGAGGTCGCCCTTGGCGCCCATCTCGACCGCCGAGCAGGTCAGGCCGGCCGCGCCCATGTCCTGGATCGCGTCGACATGCCCCGCCGCCATGATCTCGAGGCAGGCCTCCAGCAGGAGTTTCTCGGCGAAGGGATCACCGACCTGCACGGTCGGGCGCTTCTCCTCCGCGCCTTCGCCGAAGGCGGCCGAGGCCATGGTCGCGCCATGGATGCCGTCGCGGCCGGTCTTGGAGCCGAGATAGACGATGGCTTTGCCGACGCCCGAGGCCTTTGCGTAAAAAATCTCGTCGGCGCGGGCGATGCCGACCGCCATGGCGTTGACCAGGATGTTGCCGTCATAGCGGCTGTGGAAGCCCGTCGCGCCGCCGACATTGGGAACGCCGAAGGAGTTGCCGTAACCGCCGATGCCCGCGACCACGCCAGAGACGAGATGGCGCGTGCGCGGGTGGTCGGGCGAGCCGAAGCGCAGCGCGTCGAGCACCGCGATCGGCCGGGCGCCCATGGTGAAGACGTCGCGCAGGATGCCGCCGACACCCGTGGTCGCGCCCTGATAGGGCTCGATGAAGGAGGGGTGGTTGTGGCTCTCCATCTTGAAGACGATCGCCATGCCGTCGCCGATGTCGATGACGCCTGCGTTCTCGCCGGGTCCCTGGATCACCCAGGGGGCCTTGGTCGGCAGCGTCTTCAGATGCAGCTTCGAGGATTTGTAGGAGCAATGCTCGTTCCACATCGCCGAGACGATGCCGAGCTCGGTGATCGTCGGCTCGCGCCCGATCAGGTGCAGGAAGCGCTGGTACTCGTCAGGCTTGAGGCCATGCTCGGCGACGAGCTGCGGGGTGATGGCGATGGCGTTGGGGATCACGGCGCGAGGCTTCCTGACGATCCGGCCCTGCGGCCGTCCTGAGAATTGGCGGGGCATAGCGCGTGTAGGGCCGCGAGACAACGCATTCCGGCTCCGAGATGCCTCTCTTGGCTGCGCTGGCACGCCATCTGCGCGGAATGCCCTGACACGCAGGCGCGTGTGTCAGGGAGATACAGATCATGTCGCTTTTGGCACGTTTCGGCAAAGACAGGTCCGGCAATGTCATGATGCTGTTCGGGCTTGCGCTCGTTCCCGTGCTAGGACTGGCGGGCGCGGCGCTCGACTATGCCCGCGCCAGCACGGCCCGGGCGACGCTCGACGCCGCGGTCGATTCAGCCGCGCTGATGGTGGCGAAGGAAGCCGCCCGGCTCAGCGACGCCGAACTGCGACGCCGCGCCGAAGCCCTGATCCGCGCCAACATCGCCGGCAATGCGGATGCGGCCTTCGGCAGCTTCTCGGTTAGCGTCGATCGGCCCGGCCGACGCGTCAGCGTGTCGGCGCAGGCGGCTGTCCAGACCAGTGCGACCCGCATTCTCGGCTTTGAAACCATGCCGGTGTCGTCCGTGGCGCAGGCGGGCTGGGGCACGAACCGCATCGAACTGGCGATGGTGCTGGACAATACCGGTTCGATGGCGACCTCGGGCAAGATGGACGAGCTCAAGAAGGCGTCGCTCTCGCTGATCGACACGATGCAGAGGGCCAGCACCGAGGCCGGGCAGATCCGGGTCTCGATCGTGCCCTTCGCGACACAGGTGCGGCTGGCCAACAGCCATCGCGACGAGAACTGGCTGCGCTTCAACCCGTCCGATTCCAATCCGCTGCTCGCCATCCGCAGGTCGGACTGGCAGGGCTGCATCTCCGACCGCGACGAGCCGCTCGACACCGCCGACACCGCGCCGACCGGCGCGCAGACGACGCTTTATCCCGGCGCGCGCTGCGAAAGCGCGAGCCTGGCGCGGATCCTGCCGCTGACCGACAACTGGCGGAACCTGAAAGACCGGATCGGCGAGATGACGCCGGTCGGCTGCACCAACATCACGAGCGGCGTGGTCTGGGGCGCGACGACGCTGGGTTCGGGCCAGCCGCTGACGGGGGCTGCAGCCGCAGGCACGCCGGGCCTGACGAAATACATGATCGTGCTGACCGACGGCAACAACACGATGAACCGCTTCATCACCAACCGGAACTGCTACGATTCGAACGCGACGCGCATCAACCCGAAGACGAATTCCGCCTGCGACAACGCCAAGGCGGCCGGCATCCGCATCTATACGATCCGCGTCATCGAGGGCGACCGCAGCCTTCTGCAGGGCTGCGCCTCCAAGGCGGACATGTATTACGAGGTGAGGACCGCCTCCGAGCTTGGCGCCGTCTTCGAGGCGATCGCCCGCGAGATCAGCGCCGTCAGGCTGACGATGTGAGGTCGGCGAGCGCGGCCCGCAACGCTTGCGGGATCGGCACGGGGCGCTGGCTCTCGCGCTCGACATAGACATGGGTGAACAGGCCCTGCGCGGCGGCCTGTTCGCCGCCCTGCCGAAAGATGCCGATGCGGTAGGTCACGGAACTGGAACCGAGCCGCTCGACGGCCAGGCCCGCCTCGATCGTTTCCGGAAACGCCGTGCTTTCGAAATAGGTGCAGGTGGTCTCGACCACGAGGCCGACGACCGCGCTGCCGGCAATGTCGAGATGGCCGCTCTCGACCAGCCATGCGCAGACGGCGGTGTCGAACCAGGAATAATAGACGACGTTGTTGACGTGGCCGAAGACGTCGTTGTCATGCCAGCGTGTGGGGATCGGCCGGAACAGCCTGAAGTCGGCGCGGCAGAGCCGGTGCTTGCGATTGCTCATTCCGGTCTCCCGCTTGTCATGACCCGGCGCCGCGCTCCGGCACGCCGAGCGCGTCCGCCAGCTGCGCCTTGGCCGAGCCCGGCCTGAGCGGCTTCTGCTGGCTCTCATGCGGGGCCCAGCCGGAGAGCCAGACGATCTCGAAGGTGGCGCGCAGGCGGCCGTCCGGATCGGCGAAGCGTTCCGCATAGAGTTGCGCCGCCTGCAGCAGCGTGTCGCGGCGCAATGCGCCGGGCTTGCGATCGACCAGCGCATTCGTCCAGCCGAGCGCGCGCAGGTCGCGCAACAGCGCAAGCATGTCGCCATAGCGCACCGTCACCACCTCGCTGTCGACCACCGGCAGGGCGAAGCCGGCGCGCTGAAGCAGCGTCCCAAGGTCTCTCAGGTCGGCGAAGGGAGCCACGCGGGGGCTGGCCCCGCCGGTGGTGGCGATCTCGGCTTCAAGCAGGGCCTGCCGCAACTCGTTCAAGGTCCGCCCGCCGAGCAGGCAGCCGATGAAGAGTCCGTCGGGCCGCAAGCTCCGCCTGATCTGGACCAGCGCGCCCGGCAGATCGTTGACGCCGTGCAGCGCCAGCAGCGAGCAGGCGAGGTCGATCGAGCCGGGGGCCAGCGGCAGGGCTTCGAGATCGCCGACGAGATCGGCGCTCTTATCCGGCGTCTCGGCCATGCGAAAGAGGGTTTCACTGCGCGCGCGCAGGACCGCGCGAGCGACGGGCAAGGCCGTGCCGAGATCGGCGGCGCGCTCGAAGCGACGCAGCACGGCGGCAAGGCGCTCGTCGAGGTCCTCCGTCGCGCGCGTCAGCAGGAAATCGGGATAGCCCGCCGCAAGCGCCCGCTTCAGCCGCAGCCTTGCAAGGCTGCGGTCGAAGACGAGCGGGTTGTCGCTCATGCGGTCGATCCCGTCTGGCTAGGTTCAGCTTTCGAGCAGGCGCTCGATCTCGCGGCGCAGTTCCGGCCCGAGGTCGCTGCGGTCGAGCGCATAGGCGATGTTGGCGGTGAGGAAGCCGATTTTGGAGCCGCAATCGTAGATGTCGCCGTCGAAGCGCACCGCATGGAACGGCTCCAGCCGCGACAGGGCGATCATCGAATCGGTCAGCTGGATCTCTCCGCCGGCGCCGGGCTCCTGGTTGGCGAGCAGGTTGAAGATCGTCGGCTGCAGGATGTAGCGGCCGGTGATGTGGAGGTTGGACGGCGCTGTGCCCTTGGCCGGCTTCTCGACCATCTTCGTGACCTTCGAGACCTTGGCGTTGCGGTCCTCGACGCCGACGATGCCGTATTGATGAGTCTGGTCGTCGGGCACGGGGGCGACGGCGATATGGTTGCCGCCATGCTTCTCATAGGCGTCGATCATCTGCGCCAGGCAGCCCTTGCCGTGGCTGTGGTGCAGCATGTCGGGCAGCAGCAGCGCGAAGGGCTCGTCGTCACCGATCAGGTCGCGCGCGCACCAGACGGCGTGGCCCAAGCCGAGCGGGGCCTGCTGGCGGGTGAAGCTGGTCGCGCCGGCCGCCGGCAGATCGGCCAGCAGGGCTTCCAGTTCCCTGACCTTGTTGCGCTTGCGCAGCGTGTCGTCGAGCTCATAGGCGAGGTCGAAATGGTCCTCGATCACCGCCTTGTTGCGCCCCGTGATGAAGACGAAATGCTCGATGCCGGCGGCGCGCGCCTCGTCGACGACATGCTGGACGACCGGCCGGTCGACGATGGTCAGCATCTCCTTGGGGATAGCCTTGGTGGCCGGCAGGAATCGCGTGCCCAGTCCCGCGACGGGGAGGACGGCCTTGCGGATTTTCTTCAGCATGAAAGGTCCATATGGCTCGGCTTGGCCAGGAGCGGCCAGGCCGGTCGGGGCGGGGAGGCGGGTTCGGCCGGCCCCTGTCGGAGCGGCGGTTGTGCTGGAATAGCAGAACGAGCTTGATGGCTCGTCAATGTTTTTTCCTTAGAGCGGTTGGCTGAACTGAGACCCGAGGAGAAAGCGATGGCGATTCTGGTGTCCGGCGGAGCCGGCTATATCGGCAGCCACATGGTGCTGGAGCTGGTCGACCGTGGCGAAAAAGTCGTGGTTCTCGACGATCTCTCGACCGGTTTCTGGTGGGCCGTGCCGCAGGAGGCGGTGTTCGTGCAGGGCGACATGGGCGACCAGGCCCTGGTCGAGCGGGTCATCGCCGAGCACGGCATAACCGAGATCGCGCATTTCGCCGCCCGCATCGTCGTACCGGATTCCGTCTCCGATCCGCTCGGCTACTATCTCAACAATACGGTGAAGACGCGGGCCCTGCTGGAGAGCGCCGTGCGCGGCGGCGTGAAGCACGTCATTTTCTCCTCGACGGCGGCGGTTTATGGCGAGCCGGCGGTGTCGCCGGTTCCCGAGGAGATCGCGCTCGCGCCGATCAACCCCTATGGCCGCTCCAAGCTGATGAGCGAGTGGATGCTGGCCGACGTCGCCAAGGCGCATGGGCTGGCCTATGTGGCGCTGCGCTATTTCAACGTCGCCGGGGCCGATCCGCGCGGACGTTCCGGCCAGTCCTCGCCCAACGCCACCCATCTGATCAAGGTCGCGAGCCAGGCGGCGCTCGGGCAGCGCGCCGGTCTGGAAATTTTCGGCACGGACTATGCGACGCCCGACGGCACCTGCGTGCGCGACTACATCCACGTTACCGACCTCGCCCGGGCGCATCTGGCGGCGCTCGATCATCTGCGCTCTGGCGGCGGCAGCCTGACGCTGAACTGCGGCTATGGCCGGGGTTATTCGGTCGCCGAAGTGGTCGAGGTGGTGAAGCAGGTCTCGGGCGTGGATTTCCCGGTGAAGCGCTCGCCGCGGCGGCCAGGCGACCCGGCATCGCTCGTGGCGAAGGCCGATCGCATCCGGGCGGAACTGGGCTGGCGTCCGGAGCATGACGATCTCGAACAGATCGTGCGGCAGGCGCTGGCCTGGGAGGAGACGCTCAGGACGCGCAACGCGGTGTGACGGGCAAGCGAGCGCAGGGCCAGGAGCAGGGCAATCGTTTGATGCACCGACAGGTTCCCTTCCCCACCGCAAGCGGGGGGAGGGAGCGGAGAGCGGAGCGCCTCAAGACCTTTCAAGCGATTGCCCTGGGGCCAGGAGCGCAG
>JBKJSB010000191.1:0-12388 GCA_046593015.1 Allobosea sp. | reverse complement strand
GTGAATCTCGGACGGCAGACCGATGCCGGGATGCGGCATCGAGAGAATGAGCGGGGAGGGGCCGTGCGTGACAGTGACGATGTTGGACGTCATCCCCTGAATTCCCGAACCACACCGTCATGCTCGGCCTTGTGCCGAGCATCCATGTCTTGGGCGTAGCGCTCGACGCAGGAAGACGTGGATGGTCGGGGCAAGCCCGACCATGACGACGAGGGCGTTGTCATGCCGAAAGCTCCGCAAACCCGTCGAGCCCCGCCGCCTCACCCACCGCGCCGGACAGTACGAACGCCGTCGCCGCCGCCAGATCCGGCGCGAGGTAGCGGTCCTCCGTCAGCGCCGCGATCTGCGTTCGCAGCAGTGTCAGCACGGGTTCCAGCCGTGGGCTCGTCAGCATCGGGCGGTGATGCTCGATCGCTTCCGCCGCCGCCATCAGTTCGACCGCGACGATGCTGGCTGCGTTGCGGGCCATGTCGAGCAGGCGATAGGCGCCATGCGTCGCCATCGAGACATGGTCCTCCTGGTTGGCAGAGGTCGGGATCGTATCGACGCTGGCCGGATAGGCCTTCTGCTTGTTCTCGGACGCCAAGGCCGCCGCCGTCACCTGCGCGATCATGAAACCCGAATTCAAGCCCGCGTCGCGCGCGAGAAACGGCGGCAGGCCGCTCATCACCGGATCGACCAGCAGCGCCATGCGCCGCTCCGACAGGTTGCCGATCTCGCACAGTCCCATCGCCAGCATGTCGGCGGCAAACGCGACCGGCTCGGCATGGAAATTCCCGCCCGAGACGATTTCGCCCGGCCCCAGCACCAGCGGGTTGTCGGTCACGGCGTTGGCCTCGATGCCGAGCGTGACTGCGACATTGGCCAGCAGGTCGCGAACCGCGCCCATCACCTGCGGCTGGCAGCGCAGCGAATAGGGATCCTGCACCTTCGAATCGCCGAAGCGGTGGCTTTCGCGGATCTCGCTGCCGGCTATCAGATCGAGCAGGATCGCGGCGACCCTGATCTGGCCGGGCTGCCCACGCAGGGCCTGGATGCGCGGGTCGAAGGGGGTGTCCGAGCCCTTCAGCGCATCGATCGTCAGCGCGCCCGCGACCAGCGCTGCATCGAAGACGCGTGCGATGTCGGAGAGCGCGGCGATCGCGATCGCGGTCGAGACCTGCGTGCCGTTGATCAGCGCCAGCCCCTCCTTGGCCCCGAGCGCCAGCGGGGCCTGCCCGACCTGCGCCAGAGCCTCGGCTGCCGGCATCACGACGCCTTTCAGCCTGATCTCGCCGACGCCCATCAGCGCGGCGGTGAGATGGGCGAGCGGGGCAAGGTCGCCCGACGCGCCGACCGAACCCTTGGCCGGCACGACCGGGAGCGCATCGGCTTTCAACGCGCCGATCAGGGCTTCGACCACAACCGGCCGCACGCCGGACGCACCCCGACCGAGGCTCGCGGCCTTCATCGCGAGGATCAGCCGCACCACGTCGTCTGGCAAAGCGGGGCCGGT
This sequence comes from Allobosea sp., assembly GCA_046593015.1. Taxonomy (GTDB): domain Bacteria; phylum Pseudomonadota; class Alphaproteobacteria; order Rhizobiales; family Beijerinckiaceae; genus Allobosea. The sequence continues at coordinate 10,893 of JBKJSB010000191.1, read as the reverse complement.
GCCGACCGCATGCGAGAGGATGAGATTGCGCTGCAGCGTCGTGAGGTCGGCGTCGGCGATGCGCACGCTGGCGAGTTTGCCGAAGCCGGTATTGACGCCATAGGTCACCGTGCCTGCCGCGACGATGTCGTCGACGATCGCCTGCGCGGCGGCGATGGCCGCGGCGCTCGATGCGTCGAGCGTGGCGGACGCGCCGGCAAGCACGAAGCGCCAGTCGGTCAGCGCTGCATGGCCGGGGGTAAGGGTCAGGGGCGCGGTCATTGGCCGTTCCAGATGCGGGCGTGAAGCGGGTTGAAGCCGATGCGGTAGGCGAGTTCGGCCGGGCGTTCGATGTCCCAGATCGCCAGGTCGCAAGCCTTGCCGGCCTCCAGCGTGCCGATCTCGTCCTGGAGCCCGAGCGCGTGGGCCGCGTGGCGGGTCAGCCCGGCCAGCGCCTCCTCCGGCGTCAGCCGGAACAGGGTGCAGGCCATGTTGAGCACCAGCAGGGGCGAGGTCAGCGGCGATGAGCCGGGATTGGCGTCGGTCGCCAGCGCGATCGGCACGGCATGTTTGCGCAGCAATTCGATCGGCGGCTTCTGTGTCTCGCGCAGAAAATAGAATGCGCCGGGCAGTATCACCGCCACCGTGCCAGCATCTCGCATCGCGATGACCCCTGCCTCGTCGAGATACTCCAGATGATCGGCCGAGAGGGCGCCATGGCGGGCCGCCAGCGCCGCCCCGCCGAGATTGGACAACTGCTCGGCATGGATTTTGACGGCGAGCCCATTCGCTTTGGCGGCGGCGAAGACGCGTGCCGTCTCGTCGGGCGAAAAGGCGATGCCCTCGCAGAACACATCGACCGCATCGGCGAGCTTGCCCGCCGCGACCGCCTCCAGCATCGGCCCTGTGACGAGATCGACATAGTCGCCAGAGCGGCCCTTGAACTCCGACGGGATCGCATGCGCACCGAGGAAGGTAGTGCGCACCCGGACCGGCCGCTCGCGGCCGAGCCGGCGCGCGATGCTGAGGCACTTCACCTCGGCCTGGGTCTCCAGCCCGTAGCCGGACTTGATCTCGACGGTGGTGACGCCCTCGGCGACCAGCGCCGACAGCCGCCTGTCGGCGCTCGCGAACAATTCGGCCTCGCTGGCTGCCCGCGTCGCCTTGACCGTGGAGAGGATGCCGCCGCCGGCCCGCGCAATCTCCTCATAGCTCGCACCCTGCAGGCGCAGCTCGAACTCATGCGCGCGGTCGCCGCCGTAGACGAGGTGGGTGTGGCAGTCGATCAGCCCCGGCGTGATCCAGCGCCGGCCGCAGTCGATCATTTCGCTGGCTTCAAAACGTGGCGCGTCGGTCTGCGGTCCCACATAGACGATCCGCCCGTCGCGCGCCGCGACCACGCCGTCCTCGACCGCCCCATAGGCCGCGACGCCGGCGACCATCGTCGCCAGCCGTGCATTGCTCCAGAGCCGGTCGCAGATCAGGATGTCGTCGCGCCGCTGCGTCACCCGCGTTTCCCCTCGACAATCGACCAAGCCTGACTACAATATCCAATTGCATATGCAATTGGCAAGCGGAGCGATCGCGTGATTTCGACCCTGCATCTCGCGCAGGCCCTTCTGCCCGAGGGATTTGCCGACGGCGTGACGCTGACGATCGCGGATGGCGTGGTGACGCAGGTTGTCTCAGGCACGAGCCCGCCGCCCGGAGCTGAGCATCTCGCCGGCCTGACGCTGCCCGGCATGCCCAACCTGCACAGCCATGCCTTCCAGCGCGGCATGGCGGGCCTCTCCGAACAGCGTGGCGCGCCCGAAGACTCGTTCTGGACCTGGCGCGAGGTGATGTACCGCTTCCTCGACCGGCTTGATCCCGACGACGTGCAGGCCATCGCGGCGCAGGCGTTCGTCGAGATGCTCGAGGGCGGCTTCACGGCGCTGGCCGAATTCCACTATCTGCATCACGACAAGGACGGCCGAGCCTATGGCGATATCGCCGCCATGGCCGGCGCGATTGCGGCCGCCGCCGACGAGACGGGCCTTGGCCTGACGCTGCTGCCGGTGCTCTACCGCTACGGCAATTTCGGGAATGCCCCGCCGGTCCATGGCCAGCGCCGCTTCGTCAACGATCGCGACGCCTATCTGCGCCTGATCGAGGCGAGCGAAACCGCATTGAGGCCATTGCCCGATGCCCGCCTCGGCGTCGCGCCGCATTCGCTGCGGGCGGTCGCGCTCGACGATCTCGACTGGCTCGCTGGCTTGCGGCCGGATGCGCCGGTCCATATCCATGTCGCCGAGCAGATGCGCGAGGTCGAAGACAGCCTGAAACTCACGGGCCGCCGCCCAGTCGAGCTTCTGATGGAGAGCACGGAGTTGGGCACGCGCTGGTGCCTGATCCACGCTACGCATCTGACCGACGCCGAGCGCGAAGGCATCGCCGGCAGTGGTGCGGTCGCGGGGCTCTGCCCCATCACGGAATCGAGCCTTGGCGACGGCATTTTCGATGGCGTGCGCTACCGCGATGCTGGCGGATTGTTCGGCGTCGGCAGCGATTCCAACATCCAGATCGACGCCGCCAGCGAACTGCGCCAGCTCGAATATTCGCAGCGCCTGCGAGACCGCCGCCGCGCCCTCTTCGCCGAGCCTGACGCCTCGACAGGCGTCGCGCTCTGGCGGGGGGCGTGCTTGGGTGGCGCGCGCGCCTGCGGTCGCGACATCGGACGCATTGTGGTCGGCGGCCGCGCCGATCTCGTCACGCTCGACGCCGAGCATCCGGCGCTCGTCGGGCGCGATGGCGCGGCGGCGCTCGACAGCGCGATCTTCGCCGCCAACGCCTTGCCGGTGCGCGAGGTGCGCGTCGGCGGCAGGCTTGTCGTCAAAGATGGCCGGCATCAGGCCCGCGAGACGATCCGAAAGCGTTTTGGCGCGACCATGAGCCGCCTGCTGGCTGAAGGTCGGGGCTGACGATGGCGGACACGCGCGGCGAGGCGATCAGGCTCGACGGTGCAGGGCCGGTCTACGACCAGATCCGCCGCGCCATCCGCGATCTGATCCTCGACGGAAGCTGGCCTCCGGGCACATCGGTGCCGCCCGAGCATGCGCTGATGGAGCAGCTTGGCGCATCGCGCATGACGGTGCACCGCGCCCTCGTCCAGTTGGCGGGGGAGGGGCTGATCAACCGCCGGCGCCGCTCGGGCACCACGGTCGCGAGCCCGCCTGCCAGCCACGCCATGCTCGACATCCTCTCGATCCCCGACGAGGTCCGCAGACTCGGCCAAGTCTACACCTACGACATCCTGTCGCGGCAGGATGGCCGGCCATCGGCCGAGGTCGCCGATCGCTTCGCCATCAAGCGGGCGCGTCCCGTCGCTCATCTGTCGCTGCTGCATCGCGGCAGCGGCCAGCCCCACGTGCTGGAGGAGCGCATCATCCACCTGGACACGGTGCGGGACGCCGGGACCGAGCGCTTCGCGACGACCCCGCCGGGCGACTGGTTGCTACAGAACTGCCTCTGGTCGCAGGCCGAGCACGCGATCAGCGCGGTGGCGGCAAACTCCACGGATGCGGCGCTGCTCGGCGTGGCGGCCGGCGAGCCGTGCCTGCTGGTCGAGCGCCGGACCTGGAACCAGGAGGCTCCGGTCACCGCCGTGCGCCTGCTCTATCCCGGCGCGCGTCACCGCTTTGTCGGCCGCTTCGGGCCCTACGGAGCGGTTTGAAGCGGCCAAAATGCAAAGGCCCGCCGGGCTCTCGCCGGGCGGGCCTGATCATGATTGCTGGAGCAGTGCTCAGCAGGCGTAGCGAACGCGCTGGCCATACTCGTCGCGGCCGACGCAGACGCGGTCGGGCGTCGCAGCCGAGCCGATGATCGCACCGCCCGCGCCGCCGATGGCAGCGCCGGCCAGTGCGCCGCCGGCGCGGCCGGTTGCGAGACCGCCGATCACGGCGCCGGTGCCGGCGCCGATCAGCGCGCCCGTGCCGGCATTCTGTTCACGCGGGGTGCAGGCGCCGATCGAGGCGGCGAGCGCGGCGAGGATGAGGATCTTCTTCATGGTGTTTTGGCTCCCTGGCCGTTTTGCAGGCCGGCGGCTCTTGCAGGCCGGCGCATGTCGTGGCGATGAACGCCGTTCCGCCAGAATTGTTCCCGGCATGGACGAACTATGGGGCGGGCCGCCTGTCGTGATCATGAATGGCGATGGGCCAGATCCGACGATGGACCAATTCTTACCATCGGCTAGGTCTGGCGGATGTTTTGGCCCCATCCCATCGTGTCTTTTCCGGAACCTTTCCGACAACGCCCCGTTGTTCGGGTGACGACGCCGCCCGTTTGGCGGCGTTACTACGGAGGAGGTTCTCATGACCGATCACACCCTGGCGACGACGCCCCAAACCATGACGGCCAATCCGCTGATTGCCGGCGCGCGTGTCGCCGGCACCGACGTTTACAACACGGCCGGCGACCATCTTGGCGAGATCTACGACGTCATGCTCGACAAGCAGACCGGCAAGGTCGCCTACGCGATCATGGCATTCGGCGGCTTCCTCGGGCTCGGCGAGAAGTATCACCCGATTCCGTGGAGCGTGCTCGATTACGACACCGGGCGCGACGGATATGTCGTTCCCCTGACCAAGGACAAGCTCGAGGCCGCGCCGATGTATGACAGCGCTGGCGAGCCCGACTGGGACGACAAGGCCTATGGCAAGCGCGTCCACGACTACTACGGCACGATGCCCTACTGGATGATGTAGGCACGGCCCAGACGCAGGTCGCGGCGGTTGCTATCCCCCCAGCCGAACCGTCGTGGCGGCGGGAGATGCGGGCCGAAAGGCCCGCATCTTCTTTTTGGGGCGGCGCGGATGTGAAGCGCCGGGCGATGGTCCTGACCGGAATTGTTTCGCCTCATGTCCGCCATTCCTGCATGGGAACCAATCGGTGCTCTGCGCGTCCTGTTGTGAAGAATTCCAACCAGTCAGCGGTTTTGCTCCGGCCATCGCCTGCCGGATTTCGAGGAGAACGCCATGCAGATCCGGTACGGTTACCGCATCGAACTCCTGTGCCAGCACGATCTGCCTTTGATCACGATGCTGGACGTCCATCCCTCGCGCCGGCACGATCTCACCCGCCCCGACGAGATGCTGGTGACGTCGCTGGTCGATCCCTCGCTGCCTATCCCGGTGAACCAGTATCTCGACCAGTTCGGCAACATCTGCCGCAGGATGGTGGTGCCTGCCGGTGGGGCGCGGCTGCAGTCGGAGGGCGTCGTCCATGATTCCGGCGAGCCTGATCCCGCAGGCCAGGGCGCGCGCGAGGTGCTGCCGTCACGGCTGCCAGACGAGGCGCTCGTCTACCTGCTCGGCAGCCGCTATTGCGAGACCGACAAGCTCGCAGCCCAGGCGTGGAGCCTGTTCGGGCATATTCCCGCAGGCTGGGAGCGCGTCCAGGCGGTCGTCGATTTCGTCCATAACCATCTGACCTTCGGCTATCATTTTGCCCGCAATACCCGCACCGCCGCCGAGGCCTTCGAGGAGCGCGTCGGCGTTTGCCGCGATTTCGCGCATCTGGCCGTGGCGTTCTGCCGCTGCCTCAACATCCCTGCGCGCTACTGCAACGGCTATCTCGGCGATATTGGTGTGCCGAAGGATCCGGCCCCGATGGATTTCAACGCGTGGTTCGAGGTCTATCTCGGCGGGCGCTGGTACACGATGGACGCCAGGCACAATCAGCCGCGCATCGGCCGCGTCGTCATCGCGCGCGGACGCGATGCAACCGATGTGGCGATGATGAACTCGTTCGGTCCTCATATGCTGCAGCGCTTCGAGGTCATCACCGAAGAGGTCGAGGAGGAGCCTGCGCTTGCGAGGGTGGTCCCCGCCAACGGCCAGTGGCGCCAGCAGGCTGCGCTGTCCTGACGCCATGACCGTCATCCCGTTCGAACGCGCCTCTCGGCCGGGAGGCGCGTCCGTCATGTCCGACGACCACCGTCCCGCAACGAGCCCCAGCGACTCCCGTCAGGCTGCCATGCGCCATATCGTCGTCGTCAACGCCCGCGCCGGAACCGTGCTGGAAGCCGGGGCCGAGGCCTTTCAGGCGCGCATCATCGCGGCTTTCGAGGCCCATGGCTGCGCGGCCGAGGTCAAGCTGGTGCATCCGCGCGAGCTTGACGACGCGCTGGCTCTGGCGATCGGCGAGGACGACGCGATCCCCGTGATCGCCGGCGGCGACGGCACCATAAACGGCGTGCTCCCGATCCTGCTGAAGGCCGGCAAGCCGGTCGGCGTGCTGCCGCTCGGCACAGTCAACGTGCTGGGCCGCGATCTCGGCCTGCACGGCACGCTGGAGCACCAGATCGAGGCGCTCTGCAAGGGTTCCCCCGTCACGATGGACGTCGGCGCGCTGAACGAGCGGCTGTTCCACTCCCTTTCGGGCATGGGCTTCTTCAGCCTGATGGCGCGCGAGCGCGAGCAGGCCCGCCGGCGCTTCCCGTTCAGCCGGGCGATCGCGTTTGCCTTCGCCGCGACGCGCTCGATCCTGTTCACCCGCGCCATCACCGTCGACATCCGCATCGGCGGGGAGCGGCAGGTGGTCCAGGCCGACGCCGTGCTCGTCACCATCAACCGCTTCGACGGCGCGGAATGGCGGCGCGACCGCCTCGATGGCGGCGTCTTCGAGGTCCATGTGCTCAAGGCCGGCGGACTGCTATCGCGCTGCAAGGCCGCGCTCTCGATCGTCTCGGGCGGCTGGCGGCGCTCGGCCAACCTGACCTCGTTCACGGGGGACAGCGTAACCCTGACCCGCCGCGACAAGCGCCGGGGCCATATCACCTTCGATGGCGAGGTCGAGCGCAAGGCCGGGCCGCTGACATACAAGCTGCTGCCCAAGGCCATTCAGCTCATTGCGGCGCGCAAGGCGTCGGTGCAGGCGTCCGAGCTTGACTGCGCGGTCGCCTGACACATCTGGTAGGAAGCCTGCCGTCAGGGATCCGAATGTCCGCGCTCCACCCCCGAACCGTCGTCCCCATCGCAGCCGCTGGCGCTTTCGTCGGGCTGGCGCTGTTCATCGTGTCGGGCCGCAGCTTCGCTTTCGATTCACAGGTGGTCCTGCTGCTGCGCGAGGCCCACGATCCGTCGACGCCGATCGGCCCGGCCTGGCTGCGCGAGGCGATGCGTGATCTGACGGCCCTGGGGAGTTTCGTCGGCCTCGGCCTCATGACGATCGTCGCCTGCCTGACGCTCAGGCTCTGCGGCTACCGGCATCTTGCCGTCGGCCTGCTGATCAGCGTCGCCGCCGCGACTCTCGTGAGCACGGGCTTGAAGATCCTGGTCGGTCGCGCGCGGCCAGACATCGTCGAGCATGCCGCGCTGACCTTCACTGCGAGTTTCCCCAGCGGGCACGCCTTCCTGTCGGCGGTGACGCTGCTCTGCATCGCGGGCTTCGTCGGCATCGCCTCGAAGCGGGAGGACATGGCGCGGCTTTGCCTGGTCATGGCCTGGGTCATGATCGTGCTGATCGGCTTCAGCCGGGTCTATCTCGGCGTGCATTGGCCCACCGACGTCATCGCCGGCTGGTGCCTCGGCATCGCCTGGTCGAGCGTCGCCGTCGCCTGGCTGGGGCGCATGATGGCGAAGGCCGAGCCGCTCGTGCCGGACGCGATACTGGAACGATGAGCGTCAAGACAGGACAGAAGCGGACATGACGCGATACCTCCTGCTCTATGCCGCGACCGCGCTGATCCTGTTTCCGCTCGATTTTCTCTGGCTCGGCTATGTCGCGCGCAGCTTCTACACCTCGCGGCTGGGCGATCTGCTGCTGCCGCAGCCGCGCCTTGGCATCGCGGCGGCGTTCTATCTGTTTTATGTCGCGGGCATCGTCTGGTTCGCGATCCTGCCCAACCTGTCCTCGGGCAGTCTGATGGCGACCTTCCTGACCGGCGCGGCGCTCGGCTTCATCGCCTACGGCACCTATGACGCCACGAACCTTGCGACCCTCAGAGGCTATCCGCTCTCCGTCGCGATCGTCGATCTCGTCTGGGGTATGGCGCTGACAGGCGTCAGCGCCGCCTGTGGCCTATATGTCGCAACGCGCTGGTTCGGTGTGACGGCGGGCTGAGCGGCGGAACCTGAACCGCGTCAGCGGGTTGTGAAGCCGTCGCGATATCCGCGACGTCTCATGTCGGAACCCATCGATGCAGTCCTCGCGCACGCTTCTGGTCGCTCTCGTCATCGTCCTCGTCGGAGGCCTCGCCGTCACCGGCTACGCGCTGTACCAGGAGAAGAAGCAGCCCGAGGGCGTCGAAATCTCCGTCGGCAAGAACGGGCTATCGATCAAGGAGAAGTGAGCCGGGCCTCGGCAACGTGGTTCAGCTATTGGCCACGATCATGTTGCGGACGATCGGATAAATCTGGCCGTCCCATTTCCGGCCCGAGAACACGCCGTAATGGCCGACGCCGGCCTGCATGTGGTGGCGCTTGTGGAACGGCTTCAGCCCGGTGCACAGGTCATGCGCCGCCGAGGTCTGGCCGAGAGAGCAGATATCGTCGCGCTCGCCCTCGACTGTCAGCAGCGCGGTCTTTTTGATCGCACGGCAATCGACCTTTTCGCCGCGATAGCTCAGCGTGCCGGCCGCCAGCCGGGCTTCCTGAAAAATCCACTGCACCGTCTCGAGATAGAACTCGGCCGGCAGGTCGAGCACGGCGAAGTACTCGTCGTAAAACTTCTTGATCGTCATCGCCTGTTCCTCCTCTCCGGTGGCGAGGTGGGTGAACATGTCGATATGCGCGCTGACGTGCCGCTGCAGGTTCATCGCCAGGAAGGCGCCGAGCTGCACGAAGCCCGGATAGACCTTGCGCCCGGCCCCGGCATAGCGGCCCGGCACCGTGGCGATCAGGTTCTTGCGAAACCACTCGATCGGCTTGTCCGAGGCGAGCTTGTTGACCGCCGTCGGATTGATGCGGGTGTCCACCGGCCCCGCCATCAGCGTCATGCTGCGTGGCTGCAGCGGATTGCCGGCTTGCGCCATCACGGCGGCTGCGGTGAGCACCTGCACGCAAGGCTGGCACACCGCGACGAGATGCGTGTCGGGACCGAGCTTTTCGATGAAGGCGATCAGCGTATCGACATAGTCGTCATAGCCGAAGGCTCCGTGATCGAGGCTGACGTCGCGGGCATTGTGCCAGTCGGTGATGTAGACGTCGTGGTCGCGCAGCAGCGTGACGACGGTGTTGCGCAGCAAGGTCGCGAAATGGCCTGACATCGGCGCGACCACCAGAACCTTGGCCTGCGGCAGATCGGAATCCTTGGCGAAGCGCAGCAGACTGCCGAAGGGCAAGGTGAGCATCACCTCCTCGGTCACGACCGCGTCGCGGTTGCCGTCGCGGACCGTGTCGATCTCGTAGGGCGGGCGCTCATGGGTCAAGCCGGCGCGCGTCACCATCTCATAGGCGGCGGCCGCCGCGCGGATATCGACCGGCTGGCCCATCAGAGCTTTTGCGCCGAGCGCCGTCAGCGCCGCCTGGGCCATCATCCGCGCCGGGTTCATCAGGTCCGACTGGGCCTGGTAGGCAGAATAGAGCATCAGCGTGCGACCCCGAACCAAAGCGCCTTGGACCCGGCCGGACATTCGCCCCGCCCGCGGCCCGTCACCGCAGGATCATGTTGCACTGCAAAAGCCATTATTCGCAAGAATGTTCTGATCCGTCTCATACGATGGAACATCTTTTGCTACGATCGTCTCCAGGCCTGAGAAAAAGCCTGCCAAGAATAAGCCTGCCAAGAAAAAGCCTGCCGAGAGGATGCCTGCCATGCCCGCCGCCACCCTGACCATCAGTAGCAAGAACTATTCCTCATGGTCTCTGCGTGGCTGGCTGCTCTGCGCCATGGCGGGGCTCGATGTCGAGGAGCGCATGCTCTCGGTCGACGACCCCTCCGCACGCGCCGAGTTGCTGCTGCTGTCGCCGTCCTTCCTCGTGCCTTGCCTGACCCATGACAAGGTCAAGGTCTGGGATACGCTGGCGATCGCGGCCTATCTCGACGAGATCAGGCCCAAGGCCGGTCTGTTGCCGAAGGAAGCCAAGGCGCGCGCCCATTGCCGCGCCATCTGCGGCGAGATGCATTCGGGCTTCGCCAACCTGCGCTCGGCCCTGCCGATGAACCTCAAGGCGCATTATCCCGGCTTCAAGGTCTGGGCCGGCGCGCAGGCCGACATCGACCGCATCGCCGCGATCTGGCGCGAGTGCCTCGCGCAATCCGGCGGTCCCTTCCTGTTCGGCAAAAGCCCCTGCATGGCCGACGCGATGTTCGCGCCGGTGTGCACGCGCTTCGTCACCTATGACGTCAAGCTCGACGCCGCCTGCGCCGCCTATTGCAAGGCGATCATGGCGCTGCCGCACATGCGGGAGTGGATCGAGTCCGCCAGAACCGAGCCGGAGGAGCTGGAAGAGCTCGACGTCGAGTTCTAGCGCGCATGATCCCGAAAAAGCCTGCCCCGGACTTGATCCGGGGTGGGAACCGGTTTTCGGATCGGATCATGCGCAAAAGATAAGCAGCGTTCCTTATTCGAGCTTGGCGCCCGAGCGAACGACCACGTCCTTCCACTTCGCCAGATCGTTCTTGATGGTGCTGCCGAACTCCTCCGACGTACCGCCGGCCAGTTCGTCGCCGACGGTCGCAAAGCGCTCCTTGAAGGATTGCGATGAGAGAACGCGATTGGCCGCCGCGTTGAGCTTGTCGACCACGGCTTTCGGCATTCCGGCGGGACCGACGAGGCCGGTCCACGTCGGCGCGCTATAGCCCGGCACGCCGGCCTCGGCCACGGTCGGCAGTTCCGGGAAACCGACCGAACGCTTGTCGCCGCTCACCGCAAGCGGCCGCACGGCGCCCGTCCGGGCGTGCGGCGAAATCGAATTCAGACTTTCGAACATGAAG
>JBKJSB010000181.1:0-10736 GCA_046593015.1 Allobosea sp. | reverse complement strand
ACGCTGAAGACATTCTCGACCGCGTCTTCGAAGAGGTCGAGGGCTATCGCGACATGGTGCTGGTCCGCGACATCCCGTTCTATTCGCATTGCGAGCACCACATGGTGCCGTTCGTCGGCAAGGCCCATATTGGCTATTATCCTTCCAAGGGCGTGGTCGGCCTGTCCAAGCTAGCCCGCATCGTCGATGTCTATGCGCGCCGCCTGCAGACGCAGGAGACGATGACGGCCCAGATCGCGCAGGTGATCGAGCGGGCTCTGAAACCGCGCGGCGTTGCGGTTCTGATCGAGGCCGAGCATATGTGCATGTCGATGCGCGGCGTGCAGAAGCAGGGCTCCTCGACCATGACGACGCAATATACTGGCGTCTTCAAGGAGCCGACCGAGCAGGTCCGCTTCTTCACCATGGTAAAGTCGCCGGGACTTTGATGAACTCGCCGCGATTGGCGAGTCGATCGGAAATCACCTAGGAGGGCGCGTCGCCGAGACGCGCCCTTCATTGTCTGGAGCCAGCCATGACCTCCTTCCCAGTCATCAGCGACAAGAAGGCGCTAGAAGAAGGCGATATCCTCGCCCCCCGCTTCGACGCCAACGGGTTGGTCACCTGCGTCGCCACCGACGCCGCGACCGGCGAGGTCCTGATGGTTGCGCATATGAACGCTGAATCCTTGGCGCGCAGCATCGAGACAGGCGAGGCCTGGTACTGGTCGCGCTCCCGCCGGGAACTCTGGCACAAGGGCGCGACCTCGGGCCAGATCCAGACGATCGTCGAGATGCGGGTCGATTGCGACCAGGACGCGATCTGGATCAAGGTCGCCGTCGCCGGCGATTGCGGCTGCTGCCACACGCAGCGTCGGTCGTGCTTCTACAGGGTCAAGCCCGTTGGGACTGATGCCGGCCTGCCGCTTGCAAGGCGCTGACGGGCCCATCTGAACCCGGCGTTGGCGATGCCTCCACCAAGATTTCATGCACCAAGATTTCATCGATCCGTCAAATGCCGCCGATATCGCCGTGGCATCGCCGTAATGGTTCACGATTCGCTCATCGCTACCCCGGCATTCTGGCTCTCCCGCGGAGGGTCGGGACGATGTTGTGGGATGATATCGCGAGGCGCGCCTTCGGACTGGGCGGAGGTGGAGCCACGATGGACGAGATGACGGCTCAGGCCGACGTCAGGCCCGGCAGGCCCGGCAGGCCGAAGATCGGGCTGGCGCTTGGCGGCGGCGCGGCGCGCGGCTGGGCCCATATCGGCGTGATCGAGGTTCTCACCGAGGCCGGCTACGGCCCCGACGTCATCGCCGGGACCTCGATCGGCGCGGTCGTCGGCGGCTGCTTCTGCGCCGGAAAACTCCCCCAGCTCGCCGAATTCGCCACCACGCTGACCAAGCGCCGCGTCGTCGGCCTGATGGATTTCCATATCGGCGGCGCAGGGCTGATCGCCGGCGGACGGCTGAAGCGCCTGCTCGAACGCGATCTGGCCCAGACCCGCATCGAGGACCTGCCGCAGCGCTTCGTGGCGATCGCGACTGAACTCGGCACCGGCCACGAGATCTGGCTAACGCGCGGCCCCGTGGTCGAGGCGCTGCGCGCCTCCTATGCGCTGCCCGGCGTGTTCGACCCGGTCAAGCTCGGCGGCCGCTGGCTGATGGACGGCGCGCTGGTCAACCCCGTGCCCGTCACGGCCGCGCGCGCGATGGGCGCGGACGTCGTGATCTGCGTCAACCTGAACAGCGACCTCGCCGGGCGCGGCACCACGATCCAGAGCCACCCGGCCGATCCCGACCCCGAGATCCTGCCGGAGATCGACGTCCGCCCGACCTCGCGCTGGCTCGGCGGCATCACGGGCGCGGCGCGGCGGGTGCGCGGCATGGTCGGCCGCCCGGCACAGGACAGGCCAGGGCTCGCCGGCGTCATGGTCGACGCCTTCAACATCACGCAGGATCGCATCTCGCGCTCGCGGCTGGCCGGCGACCCGCCCGATGTGATGATCGGCCCAAAACTCGGCCGCATCGGCCTGTTCGATTTCCACCGGGCCGAGGACATCATCGAACTCGGCCGGCAGGCGGCCAGACGCTCGCTCGACGACATCGCGGCCATGGTCGCCAGCAGCAGCGTCGGCGTCGATTGACGCGGCAAACGCTCTGAGGCCGTCTCGAAACTCCCTCCGGTGAGTCGGCTGGCGTGGTTTTCGAGAACCGGAGCGGAGCGGACTTCTTGTCCGTGGGCACCGGAAGCACAGAAAGCCGCGCCGGACGGCCTCCGGAGTCGAGTTTAGGGACGGCTCTCAGGCCATGGCGATGTAATCGCGCATGGCTCGTCCCTCGGCCTCGATCTCCGCCACGCGATACTTCACCACGTCGCCGATCGAGACGATGCCGGCGATCCGGCCCTCGTCGAGCACGGGAACATGCCGGAAACGGCCCGACGTCATGATCTCCATCAGTTCGTCGACGCTGGTCTGCGGCCGGCAGGTCACGACCTTGGAGGTCATCGCCTTGGAAACCGGGCTCTCCAGAGCGGTCGCGCCGTTCTGGCCCAGCGCCCGGATGATGTCGCGCTCCGACAGGATGCCGACCAGCCCGCCGTCGGCTCCGGTGACGGCGACCGCGCCGATGCGACGCTCCGCGAGCACCTTGACTGCTTCGGCCAGCGTCCGGTGCGGCTGCACCGTGATGACCTCATGCCCCTTGTCGCCGAGAAGCTGCGAGACATTCATGGACGTGGTCCTCCTGGGATGGCTGCGCCGTTGACCGGCGAGCGGATTGGGCGGAGCGAAATCAGGCGGTTGGCATGCACTGCGCCAGCGGCCAGGCTCGCATCCAGAGCTGGCGGGAGTGTGGGCGAAGAGGATGCCGCAGGCAAGACTTTGCCTCAGTCCTGACGTGCCTCGGGCCGGAGATCGTCCCTACGCCTATCGCAAGATCAGGCCCGCACGACGCCCCGGTCGAGCAGAGGAAACAGCAGAAGCCCGACGACGAAGCCGCCGACATGCGCTTCCCAGGCGATGCTGGTCTCCTCGCCGAGGATCGGGACGAGCCCTGATCCGAACAAAAAGTTGGTCACGAACCAGATCGCGATGAAGATCAGCGCCCGCGAATTGCGCCAGAGCTGGCCGAGGCGCTCGGCGGGAATCGACCTCACCACACGGTCGTCGCCCAGGCTGCCGAAGCGCAGGCCCGGTGAGAAGACGAACCGCGCGGCGGCCGCCATCGCGCCCGAGACGGCGGCCGATGCGCCGACCAGCGGGAGCACGTCGAGATCGCGCGCCAGCCAGTGCAGCAACGCGCCTCCGATCGTCGACAGAGCCAGCAGATTGAGAAAACGCGCGCCGCCGAGCCTGCGCGCCACCGGGCTGCCGAACGCGGCGAGCCAAAGCAGGTTGGACGCCAGATGCAGCCAGGAGCCGTGCAGCAGGCCGTAAGTCAGCAGTGTCCAGAGCCTCGGCCCGGCATCGACCAGCAGCAGGCGGACCAGTTGCAGCCGGTCGGTCAGCGACTGGCCGGGTAAGGTCTGCGCCAGCCCGTTCAGAAGGTCGTCGATCCGGTCCGGCGCGACCCAGAGACTGAGCCTCGCCGGCACGAAGGCGAGCCAGGACATCAGCATGTAGTCGTCCAGCGCAGACAGCAGCATCCGCCCGCTTTGGATCAGGGCAAGGCCGAGGCTGAGCCAGACGATGACGGAAGGCAGGTTGAGGATCGGCTCGCGTCCCGGCGGGGCGAACGGACCGGAGCGCTGGTCGGACATGGCCGCAACCTCGCCGATGCGGATGCCGGAGGCAAGCCGACGCCGCGCCGCAGCGGGCTCGTGGGACGAGCGGCGATGAAAAAAGGGGAGCGACCTTGCGGCGCTCCCCTTTTTCCGGCTGTGGCCGACACCCGGCAAGCGGGCATCGCGGTCACATCCCCTCCACCCCTCCGGACACGGAACGACCACCGGACGATCCGCGAATTCGCTAGGATTTGAATGACATTTTAAGGGGTTATCCACAATCGCAAGGTTTCGTTAACCCTAACCGCCCCTTCGACGCCCGCCTGTCCCGGCCTCGTGGCAAGACGGCATGGCGAGTGCGTCGAACCTGTCCAAGTGGACCCGACCGTGTCTCATCCGAACGCATCTGCCCCGTTTCAGGACGCAAGGCGTGCCGGAGAAGGACCAACCCAGCATTGGACGCGGAATGAAGAACCCCAGCACCCGCATGGTTTTCGAGTACTGGAACGCGCTGCGCGGCGAGCGCGCAGCGCCCGAACGCGGCGAGATCGAGCCCGGCGCGCTGCGCCATGCGCTGGCCGACACCTTCATGCTCGAGAACGAGCCGATCGGTCCGGTCTTCCGCCTTGCCGGCACGCGGCTTTGCGCGCTGATCGGCAGCGAACTCAGGGGGCGCGCCTTCACCGCCCTCTGGCCCGATGTCGAAGCGCAAGGGGATATGCGCCGCCTCGTGCAGACGGTGATGGACGAGACCGCCGGCGCGGTTGCGGGTCTCTCCGGCGAAACCCGGACCGGCGCGCCGATCTATCTGGAACTGCTGCTGCTGCCCCTGCGCTATCGCGGCCGCACCCATGCCCGCGTGCTCGGCGCGCTGTCGCCTGCTCTTGCGCCGGATTGGCTCGGTCTCGATACGCTCGATTCGATGCGGATGATCTCGCTGCGCATGCTCTGGCCCAATATGCCGGCTCAACACGCGCCCGAATCGAGGCAGCGGGCGGCACCGCCGAAATTCATGGTGCTTCCGGGCGGACGCGTCTGAGTTTCTAACCGACCGTTAACCAGCGCGTCGCTAGGATCGCCTCCGAACACAGGCTGATCATTCGATGCTGAGCGCGCTGGAAACGCCCCGTACGGCCCCCCGTCCTGCCGAGCGCAGGCGGCACTACCGTATGAAGGTCGTCCTGCTGGGCCGCTACATGCTGCCCAACCGAATGGAATACCCCTGCCAGAGCATCGACATCTCGCCCGGCGGCCTGCATCTGGCGGCCCCCGCCAAGGCCACGCCGGGCGACCGCGTCATCGTCTATCTCGAACATCTCGGCCGCATCGAGGGCGTCGCCGTGCGCACAACGATGGAAGGCTTCGCGATGACGATCACCGCGACCAGCCGCAAGCGAGAGAAATTCACCGCGCAATTGACCTGGCTCGCCAACCGCGACGAACTCGGCCTTCCGGAAGACCGTCGCCACGAGCGGATCGTGCCGCGCAACCCGCGCTGCGTCCTGACCATGGATGACGGCGCCGAGCATGTCGTTCGCATCATCGACATCTCGCTCTCGGGCACCGCCTTCTCCAGCGATCTCGACCTGCCGCTTAGCACGCCGGTCAGGATCGGCTCCACGCCGGGCAAGCTCGTCCGGCGCTTCGACGGCGGCTATGCCGTCGAGTTCCGCTTCCCGCTCTCGGCCGATCTGCTCGACGAGAACCTGGAACTCTAAAGGCGCACGGAAGCATCCGGCGTTCCTGCGCGCCGCGCCTCTCCCGATTGACAACGCTGCCCCGCCGGACGCCTGCTGTTGCGCGCAACGCGTGAGCTGGCCATGTCCCGACGCATCGATCGTTCCTGGCTCGTCTTCGACAGCATCGAGAATGCGCAGCACGACCGCTGCATCGATCTGTTCGAACGGCCTGACCGCTCCTGCGGCTTCGAGGAGTTCCGGCGCGATGTCGAAGATGCCGGCGCCTGGACGCCGGTGCAGTTCTATTCCGGGCTCAGCTTTCCCACCCGCGACGACGCGCGTCTTGCAGCGCGCCGCACCGTCGCCTGGCTCGCGGATGCTCCCAATCCGCGCGCGACGCCCCGCTGATCCAGCCCGAGCCAGCCGACAGCGTTAAAAGATCATCACCATCACAGCGCCGACGCTGGTTAACGCAATCGGAATGCAGCGCTGAAATTTGTTACCTTCGCATTCGGCGACAATTTATACTGATCTATACTTCGAGACCGAACAGGCCGAATACATAAAATTGCTCGCATTCATTTCAAATCAAATCCACGCCCCCCACGCAATGTCGGCCCCAGGGACAAGAAGGGGGACGTCATGCAGTTCATTCACCGTGGTTTCTTCGGCCCGGCGCTCGCCGTGCTCATCACTGCCGCCGCCGGCTCGGCCGTTCAGGCCCAGTCCAGCGCCGGCCTGCCGGTCGCCAGCCTGCCGATCGCGGCGTCAGGGGATGCGCGGGCTCCTTATGCCTGGAGCGACCTGTGCAGGCGCAGTCCGGCCGAGTGCCGCGTCGACGCCAGCGAGGACGAGCGCGTCGAGATGACGCCGAAGCTCTGGAAGACGATCGTCGCGATCAACAGCAAGACCAACCGCGAGATCGAGGCCGTCACCGATCAGGAGCATTGGGGCGTGGTCGACCGCTGGGATCTGCCGACCGACGGCAAGGGCGATTGCGAGGACTATGCGCTGCTCAAGCGCAAGCGCCTGGCCGAAGCCGGCATCCCGCGCCGCGCCTTGCTGATGACCGTCGTGATCGACGAGGAGAACGCCGGCCATGCCGTGCTGATGGTCCGCACCGATCGCGGCGACTACATCCTCGACAACAAGCGCAACGCGATCCTGCCCTGGGGCCAGACCGGCTACGTCTACGTCAAGCGCGAATCGCAGATGCGCACCGGCTGGACATCGCTCGGTGGCCTGCAGACCCCGACCGTCGCATCGCTGCGCTGAGATCGACCAAACACCGCCACAGCCGCCGGACGTGACCGGCTGCGGCGACCCCTTGGACACGACGCCAGGCCCAAACGCCTGGCGGAGTTCCAACCCAAAGGCGAGGCTCGGTCACGTCCCCACCCCACCCGTCCCCCAGGCCGGGTTTCGCCATAGGGCCGGCTTCCCTTCCCCGGGGAGGCCGGCCCGTCTTTTTTCAGGCTCGGTCGAGCCGCTTCATGCCGGCGGCGAACTGCTTCCAGCGCGCGACGTAGCTCATCGCCGAACCGGTGATGCCGGCGGCAGCCGCTTCGTCGAGCGTGCGGATGGCTTTTGCCGGCGCGCCGACGATCAGCGAATTGTCCGGGAATTCCTTACCCTCGGTGACGAGCGCGTTGGCGCCGACCAGGCTGTTCCTGCCGATCCTGGCCCCGTTGAGCACGGTTGCGCCCATGCCGATCAGGGAATTGTCGCCGATGACGCAGCCATGCAGGATGGCGCGATGGCCGATGGTGCAGCCCGCTCCGACCCTGAGCGGAAAGCCCATATCGGTGTGAAGCACGCAGCCTTCCTGGATGTTGCTGCCCGACCCGATCTCGATCCACTCATTGTCGCCGCGCATGACCGCGCCGAACCAGACCCCGACACCGGGCGCAATCCTGACCTTGCCGATCAGATGGGCGTCGGGCGCAAGCCACCAGGCTCCGTCGCCCGGTGTTTCCGGGCTGGCCCCGTCGAGGGAATAAAGCGGCATGGCAGGCAACCCTTCACTGATCGGTCGCAGCAGGATTGCAGAGACGAAAGGCTTCGCGTCAAGCGTCCCGGCATCAGGCGCCGGCGACGAACGCGAGCAGATCGAGCACGACGCGTCCGCACGCCATGCTCCACAGCCCCGCGATCATGCTGGCCAGCATCACGAAGACGAACGGCCTGCCCTCGATGCGCCGGCCGCGCACCGTATTGCGCAGGATCAGGAAAGGCGCGCTGAAGACCACGACCGGAACGCTCGCCACGGCCGCGATGCCGCCCGATTGCAGCAGTTCGAAATCGGCGCGACGGGCGGTGAACAATTCGAAGGCGCTTGCGAGCAGGCCCGCGAAGGCAAAGCCGATGAACAGCGACTGGAGCGCCGCAACGGCGGAAGGTTCGAGCGACACCACGACAACACTCCGGAACTGGGCCGTCGCCAGAGTGCCGCATGGTTTACGAATGGTGAAGACAAGCCTTAAGCGATGGTTAACCCGGCCGTTCCGACCAAGCGCAAGCCTGTTTCTCAGGCACGAATCTCACCGGCCGATTAAACTTACTCTTCGGTAAAGATGGACCCTTCCAGCGACTGCATGCCTAGGCTGCAGGATGAACAAGCCGGACACATTCGCAATCGCGACGCCAAGCTATGCAGGCGATCTGCAGCGCTGCGTGCTGCTCTGCGCCAGCATCGACCGGTTCGTCACCGGCCACACGATGCATTATCTGCTGATCGAGGACCGCGACGCCGACCTGTTCCGGCATCTGGAAGGTCCGCGCCGCCGCATCATCGTCGAATCCGAGCTTTTGCCACGCTGGTTTTCGAGCTGGAGCGACCCGCTCAGCCTCGGCAGACGCCGCATCTGGACGAGTCCAGGCGCGCTGGCGCGCGGCGTCCCGCCCCTGCGCGGCTGGCATGCCCAGCAATTGCGCAAGATGGCCCTGCCCCGGCATGTGCCCGAAGACGTGCTGCTCTTCGCCGACTCCGACGTCATCTTCCTCAAGCCCTTCGCGATGGGCCTGCTCTGCGGCCCGGAGGGAACGCGGCTGTTCCGCGCCCCGGGCGCGATCGACGCCGGCATGAGCGAGCATGTCCACTGGCACCGCACCACCTCGGCGATGATCGACCGGCCGATGCCGGAGCTGCCCGCGCCCGACTACGTCACCCATCTGGCGAGCTGGCGCTCGGCCAACGCGCTGGCGCTGACCGCCCATATCGAAGCCGTAAGCGGACGTGACTGGGTCAGCGCGGTCTCTCGGCATCGCCGCTTCTCGGAATACATGATCTATGGCCGCTTCATCGACGCGGTGCTGACGCCGGAGCAATCGGGCCACGCCATGGTCGACTGGGGCCTCGCCCGCAGCTTCTGGTCGCAGGCCGATATCGCGACGCACGGCCTGCACAGCCTGCAGGATCAGCTCGGCCAGGGCCAGGTCGCGGTCGGCGTGCAGTCCTTCCTCGGCGAGCCGATCGAAAAGCTGCACCTGATCTTCGAGACGCTGGCCGCGACGAGCAGGCCGGCTTCCGCCTGACGACGCGCACCGGCGCCTATGGTTTACGGGGCGTTAAGGTCGGGAATGCTTCACTGCGAGCATCCCGTTCCAAAGGCGTCAACATCGTGACCGCGTCCCTCTCGCCTGACCGCCACGCCCATCCGAGCTCCGATCTCGCCACGCTGATCCGCTCGAAGCTGAAGCGGCCGCCGCCAGCCCTGCCGCGCGCCGACGGCGCGCTTGCCAAGGCTGCGCTCGCTATCGTTCTGACGGCTGCGGCGGCCTTTGGAGCAGCCCTTTACGCCAGCCGCCCCGATGCCGATGCGACGGTCCAGATCCAGCCGGCCCGCATCGGCGATGTCGCGCTCAGCGTGCCGCAGAACCTGATCGGCCCCGAGACCGACGACGCCGGCCGCCTCGTCGGCATGGTGCGCCTGCGGCTCGACTGGCCGGGCTTCGGCCCCGCGCCGCTGCACGGGCGCAACCGGCTGCTCGTCACGCTCAGCCCGCCCGACAAGGTCAACGAGCCGGCGACGCAGCTCTCGGTCTATGCCCGCTTCCTGACGCCGACCGTCTGGTCGAACCCCGGCGGCCTCGTCGTGCGCGGCTTCCGCAAGGGCTCGCCCTATGAGGGCGACGAACTCTATGTCTCGGTGCCGGACGGCCGGGGCTTCGCGGCGCGCTGTCCGCTCGATACGGGCGCGGGAGCGGCGCTCGACGAGCTCTGCCGCGTCACCTTCCGCCATCGCGGCGTCGACGTGAACATCCGCTTCCCGCGCACGATCATCGCCGACTGGGAGCTGATGCTCGGCGGCGTCCGCCGCACCATTGACGGCATGCTGCGCTGACGCCGGCCGATGGCTCCACGCGGCGTTTCGCCAGGGTGAGCCGGCTGGCGTGGCCGTCGAGAACCGGAGCGGAGCGGACATTTTGTCCGTGAGCACCGGAAGCGCAGGCGGTCGCGTCAGACGGCCACCCTCGCGAAACGCCCTCAGTCCTCGAGATCGACGTCGAGGATCGCCATGGTGAAATTGAACGAGCGGTCGCCGTCCTCGTCGTCGACATGGATGATGCCGATGAACTCGTCGGCGAGATAGACCTCAGCCGAATCGTTCTTCTTCATCCGGGCGCGCACGCTGATGCCATGGTTGGCGAAGGTGCGGCGCAGATAGCCTTCGAGCTTGGCGAGTTCTGTCTTGTCCACGGTACTGGTCCTCATCTGTTGGCGCGACGGATGCCATGGCGCGCCTGCGAGGGCAACCCAGGCACATTGTACTTCGTCGGCGAGACGCAACGCCTCTTCCCTTCTCCCGGATGGGAGAAGGTGGCCCGGAGGGCCGGATGAGGGCCTGCCGTTGCCCCGAAAGTGCGCAACGGCTCCGTCGCGCCTCATGCGACCAGCGGCGGTCCCTGACCCCTGCCCCTCTCTCATCCGGGAGAGGGGCATTATTGCAAGGACGCTATGAAACTAGTCGGTGTCAGTCGCAGATGTGACGCGATCGGCGGTCTAATGCCAAAAGCCTTCGGGAGTCTGGCAAAATTCCAGACTCGGATCAGATGCCAGTTGTTTCGGTTGGCTTCGGCTGCTGCTAGCTCTGTTCGCGTTATGTGAAAAGGTGTGCGCTCCCAACCGTTCGTAGTCTTGACCTCGATGAGACGGGGACTGCCGTTGGGTTCGAAGCTAGCAATGTCATAGCCGACGCCAGCGCCGTCCTCTTGCGCGACCCAGCGGACACGCTCGGCCAGCGACGGCACTCCTGACATGCGCAACGTCATGCGTTCGCTTTCAAGAACCAACCGCTCGCCGGCTCGGCCGAGAGCCTGGTTTCTCTCGTCGCGCGCCGCGACATCGAAT
>JBKJSB010000173.1:0-9267 GCA_046593015.1 Allobosea sp. | reverse complement strand
AGGGGTGAGGCGGTCGTTTTGGCGTCAGCGCGCGGCGGTGACGGTCAGTGCGATACCTTCGTTCTTCTGGACTGCATGAAGCACGGCGAAAAGCTTGTTTGCGGTCGGATTGCCCTTCGGTCCGAACATCCGCATCAGGCTCTTCGACGGTGTGCCTGTTTCCCGCGCCAATGTTTCAAACCCCATCGTGGCATTGATCAGATCGCGCAGCATCGTCTTGCCGGTCTGGACGTCGCCCGTCACCAACAGCGAAACGGCTTCCTCCAGGAGAGCTTCGCGGAATTCGGGCTCCCGCGCCGCCCGCTCGGCTACGATGTCTCTGAAACTGCGAGTGAGGACCACTAGTGAAACCTTTCGTCGAGTCGGCTTTCGTAGTCGGTAAGATTGGCTCGAGCACGCGCGATGTCGTTGTCCTGTCGATGCTTCGTTCCGCCGCCGAGCAGGACAATGAATCTGTCGCCGCGGCGGGTGAGATAGATCCGGTAGCCGGGCCCGACATTCAGCCTGTATTCTGCCAACCCGCCGCCTAAGCCCTTTAAATTGGACAGATTTCCCTTTTCAATCCGCACCAGAGCAGCGCCGACCTTCGCCGCTGCCGTGCGATCGAGGTCACCGAACCATCGCGCGAAGGGACTGTTGCCATTCGTATCGACATAGGCGACGACCTCGATCACGATAGTGTCTTTTACGTTACCTTTCAAGACGGCTTTGCGATCTCACGCCATGAACTGACCGCCATTCACCGCAAAGGTCGCCCCCGTCGCAAACGAGCCGTGCTCGGAGGCGAGCCAGACCACCATGGAGGCGATCTCCTCGGGCTTGCCGAGCCGGCCCGCCGGGATGCCGGCGACGACGCGCTTCAGCGCCTCCTCTGGCATGGCCGAAACCATGTCGGTGCCGATATAGCCCGGCGTGATTGCGTTCACGGTAATGTTCTTGTTGGCGTTCTCCTGGGCCAGCGCCTTAACGAAGCCGATGTCGCCGGCCTTGGCGGCGGAGTAGTTGACCTGCCCCATCTGGCCCTTCTGGCCGTTGATCGAGGAGATCACGATGATGCGGCCGTATGAGCGGGCGCGCATGCCCTCGATCACGGGGCGCGTCATGTTGAAGAGCGAATCGAGATTGGTGCGGATGACGTCCGACCAGTTCTCCCTGGTCATCTTGTGGAAGAAGCCGTCGCGCGTGATGCCGGCATTGTTGACGAGGATGTCGATCGGCCCGAGGTCGGCCTCGACCTTGGCGACGCCGGCTGCGCAGGCGTCAAAATCGCCGACATCCCATTTGAACACCGGGATTCCGGTCTCGGCCTGGAACTTTGCCGCCGCCTCGTCATTGCCGGCATAGCTGGCGGCGACCTTGTGGCCGGCCTCCTGCAACGCCCGGCTGATCGCCGCTCCGATGCCGCGCGTTCCTCCCGTCACCAACGCCACTTTTGTCATAGGCCAGTCCTCCCCTCGGCAGCTCTCGCGGCTGCGCTATTGTTCTGAAAGTTTCATCTCGGGCGCATAGACGCCGTCGACATCCTTTATGATCGCCTGCCCGCAGACAACGCGGCCCTGCACGGCGTCGAAGGTCAGGGTCGGGTGCCCGTAGAGCACCCAGCCCTTCGACAGCGCCTCCGAGACCCGATGACAGAACGTCGCGTCATCGGGCCCGGTGAGATAGCGGTAGAGCGTCGTCTGCCGCGCCATGCGTCAGGGCCGCTCGATCGCCATGGCGACGCCCATGCCGCCGCCGATGCAGAGCGTGGCGAGACCCTTCTTGGCGTCGCGCTTTTCCATCTCGTGCAGCAGGGTCACCAGCACGCGCGCGCCCGATGCGCCGATCGGGTGACCGATCGCGATCGCGCCGCCATTGACGTTGACGATGTCGGTGTTCCAGCCGAGGTCCTTGTTGACCGCCATGGCCTGCGCCGCGAAGGCCTCGTTGGCCTCGACCAGTTCGAGATCGCCGACGCTCCAGCCGGCCTTCTCCAGCGCCTTGCGGGTGGCCGGGATCGGGCCCGAGCCCATGATCGCCGGATCGACGCCGGCCGTCGCCCAGGAGGCGACGCGGGCGAGCGGCTTCAGGCCGCGCTTGGCGGCCTCCTTGGCGCTCATCAGCACGAGGGCCGCCGCGCCGTCATTGATGCCGGATGCGTTGCCGGCTGTGACGGTGCCGTCCTTGGAGAAGGCGGGCTTGAGCTTGGCCATGCCCTCGACGGTCGCGCCGTGGCGGGGATATTCGTCGTCGGAGACGATCACATCGCCCTTGCGGGTCGAGACGGTGAAGGGGACGATCTCGTCCTTGAACCGGCCGGCCTTCTGGGCGGCCTCGGCCTTGTTCTGGGAGGCGGTGGCGAACTTGTCCTGGTCCTCGCGGCTGATCTGCCATTTGGTCGCGACGTTCTCGGCGGTGGTGCCCATATGGTAGCCGTGGAAGGCGTCCCAGAGGCCGTCCTTCAGCATGGTGTCGACGAACTTTAGATCGCCCATCTTGGTGCCGTTACGCAGATGCGCGCCGTGCTGCGACATCGACATCGATTCCTGGCCGCCCGCCACGATGATGTCGGCGTCGCCATTGGCGATCTGCTGCAGGCCGATGGCAACCGCGCGAAGCCCCGAGCCGCAGAGCTGGTTCAGGCCCCAGGCGGTGGCCTCCTGCGGGATGCCGGCGGCCATCGCGGCCTGACGGGCCGGGTTCTGGCCCTGACCGGCGGTCAGGATCTGGCCCATGATGACCTCGTCGACATCGGCGGGATCGACCTTGGCCCGCTTCAGCGCCTCCTTGATCGCGGCGGCGCCGAGATCATGGGCTGGCGTGTTGGCGAAGACGCCGTTGAAGGCGCCCACCGCCGTGCGCGCCGCGCCGACGATGACGATGTCTGTATCAGCCATGGGAGAGTTCCTCGCTCGTTGTCGCGACGGCCCGCTCTCGCGCCGGGCCGCCCGGTTAGGCTCGCACCTTTCAGGCCCGTCGCGGCTGCGTCAAGTGATCCGAGAGGTGCGGCAGCGCCGCTCGCGCTGGCAATCGGCGCGAAGTTGCTCGGAACATCGGCACATTCACCGCATGTTCAGTCTGCTTTTCGCGCTGCACGCTCAAAAAACTTGCGGGACGCCGCCGACAGGCTATCGTCAGGCACGGGAAGACCGTTTCGTTCGGCGTCGTCGCGATTTTCGCAGGCGGCGCGCGAGCCAACGTCATGCAGGACTCTGATGGCCAGCGACAAAGAACCGACCGTCATCAAGAAATACGCCAATCGTCGACTCTACCACACGGGAACGAGTTCCTACGTCACGCTGGAAGACCTCGCGGGGCTGGTCCGCGGCGGCGAGGACTTCGTCGTCTATGACGCGAAGTCGGGCGAGGACATCACCCGCTCCGTGCTCGCCCAGATCATCTTCGACGAGGAAAGCAAGGACGGGCAGAACCTGCTGCCGATCGCGTTCCTGCGTCAGCTCATCCGCTTCTACGGCGACAGCATGCAGGCGCTCGTGCCGCGCTATCTCGAATTCTCGATGGACCACCTGACCAAGGACCAGGGCCAGTTCCGCGAGCAGATGTCCAAGGCGTTTTCGGGCGGTTCGTTCGGCGTCCCGGCGATGGACGCGCTCCAGCAGCAGACGCGCGCCAACATGGCGCTGTTCACCGACGCCTTCCGCATGTTCAACCCCTTCACCGCCATGGCGGCGCAGAAGGCCAAGGAAGAGGCCGGAGCCGCGCCAGCCAAGGGCGACGATCTCGGCGAGATGAAGCGCGAGCTCACCGAGATGCGCGAACGGCTGGACAAGCTGTCGAAGGGGAAATGAGGCGGGCGGGCTCAGCCCGCCGCGCGCTCGCGCGGGATCGGCGCAGCCACTGGCCACAGCTCCGCTTTCCCGACCAGATGCCCCTGCAGATAGGTGACGCCCCAGTCGGCCAGCATGCTGGCCTGCAGGTCGTCGTCGACCCATTCGGCCACGGTCTCGACGCAGAGATGCCGGGCGAGGTCGATCAGGGTGCGGACATAGAAGCGGTCGTCGGTCGAGCGGCGCAGGTTCTGGGTGAAGGTGCCGTCGAGCTTCAGGATGTCGATCGGGAAGGCGCGCAGGTGCCGCAGCGAGGTGTGGCCCGCGCCGAAATCGTCGATCGCGATGCGCGCGCCCTGATCCTTGATCTGGCCGAGCAGCTTCGCGATGCGGGCCGGGTCCTCGATCGTGGCGGTCTCGGTCACCTCGACGATCAGGCGTTGCGCCACGCCGCGTGCGCCGTTGGTGCAGGCGAGAAAGGCGTCGAGCCATTCGGGGTCGGCAAGCGAGCGCGGCGAGACGTTGACCGAGAGCGAGAGCGCGGGATCGGTCGCGAGCAGTTCCACCGCGAGTTCCAGCACGCGATGGTCGAACAGCCGGACCAGTCCACGCCGCTCCAGCAGCGGAATCAGTTCGGCCGGCGCGAAGAACAGTCCGGCCGGACCCTGGCCGACGCGCAGCAATGCCTCGTGGAAGGCGACGTCGCGGCTCTTGGCGCGCACGATCGGCTGCAAGGCGAGCTGGACACGGCGCTCGTTCAGCGCCGCCACCGCTTGCAGGTCTAGCCCCGGCCCGTCGCTTGGCGCTTCGCGATTGTCGCGGCGGCGCGCGATCACGGCCGAATCGACCGCGCCCGACCGGGCGCTCGCCAGCGCGTTTTCGGCGGCAGCCACCAGTGTGCCGGCATGGTTCGACAAATCCGGCGCGATCGCCGCGCCGACGCGCAGGCGGGCGAGCGCGATGCCGCGCCCGGTCTCGATCGCCGAATGGGCGACGGCCTTGATGAAGCGGCGAGCCGCCGCCTCGACCTGGTTCTTGGGGCAGCCGGTGAGCAGGATCGCGAAGCGGTTGCCGGAATAGCGCAGCAGATGGTCGCGCCGGCGCATCACGGAGCGCAAGCGCTCCTGCACCACGCCGATGATCTCGTCGGTCGCCTCATGGCCGAAATCGTCGTTCAGCCGCGTCAGTTCATCGATCGCCGCGACCAGCACCACGACCATGCGCTCGGCCGGCAGATGCTCCGACAGTGCCTGCTCGACGCGCTCGACCAGCGCGTGGCGGTCGGTGACCTCGCTGGTGCAGACGGCGAGTTCGTCGGGCTTCACCGCGCGCTCGATCCGCAGCACGCCGCGCGCGCAGGCGGGCCGGCCGTCGAGCCCGGCGAACCAGCGGCCGGCATCCTCGACCCACATCGTCCGCCCGGCGAGCGAGGCGGCGTAGCGGGTGCGGAAGACCACGCCCTCGCCCTCGTCATGGCCGGTCGAGGAGAAGATCGCGTCGTAGCGGCTGCGGCCGCTGCCGGGTTCGACAAGGCCGGCAAAAGCAAGGCCCCGCGACAGGGCGGCCTCCGGAATCGGGCCCAGCACGTCCACGGCGTTGGGCCCCCAGACCAGGACGTCGCCCTTGATCTCCCAGCTATAGACGACCTCGCCGATCGAGGAGAGCAGGCTGCGCGGATCGGCGAGGCCGTCGGCGCGGGAGCTCAGGATCGACGGCGCATGCATCGCGGGAGGCCTCAAGAGCCGGAGCCGGAGGATGCGCCAAGACGCTGTCCCATCCTGGCCTGACGGAGCGGAAACTGTCCCGGAACGATGCGGGTTTTGGGCTTAACGCCCGGTTAATTCCGGCCGGAGGTTTGCAACGAACGGAACGCTGACACCACCGCGTTCCGGAGTGAGACATGGCTGCGCCTGAGCCCAGAAGCGATTTCGCTGGCGACACCGCGAGCCGCGCCGCGATGCTGCTGCTGCAGCTCGCCGCCGCGCAGGCGCAGATCGGACCCTTCGCCCGGCGCGCGCTCGAGACGCCGCAAGCCGCCGCGCGGTTCTACGAGATCGCGGCCAGCCGCCAGCCGCGTCGCCTTGCCCGATTCGCCTGAGAGGCGTCTTCTGCCAGGGTGAGGCCAACGAAAAAGCCGGCCTCGCGGCCGGCTTGTTTCATTCTGCTTTGCTCGAGGCTCCGTGGAGAGCCCAAGGCGATCAGGCCTCGGTCTTGGCCTTCAGCACCTGGCGGCCGCGATACATGCCCGACTTCAGGTCGACATGGTGCGGGCGGCGCAGTTCGCCTGAGTTCTTGTCCTCGATATAGGTGGGCTGCTTCAGCGCGTCGGCCGAGCGGCGCATGCCGCGCTTCGACGGCGACGTCTTTCTCTTCGGAACGGCCATGCTACTTCTCCATCGTGCCGCCGCTGGGAAGCGTCTCGGCCAAAGACCCGCGCTGCCGCCACGACGACGTCATCAATCTCGTGAGGCGTTGCCCATACACGCTCGGGCGCGGCGTGGCTAGTGTTGGCTGCGCAAAAATGTGCGTTCCCGCCAGACAACGCCCGACAACAACTTACCCCGGCACGGCGCAATCGCCCAGCGGCCCGAGTTGCCCGACGCGGCGCTGCACCCGGCCGGCGGCCGATTGCAGACCGCGCGTCGGGCGCTCGGGATTGCGCAGGATCGGGTTGGGCAGCGCGCCGGCTAGCCTCGCCGCCTCGGCGGGACTGAGTCGGGCAGCCGGCTTGCGAAAGTAGCGCTGCGATGCGGCCTCCGCGCCATAGAGCCCGTCGCCCCATTCGGCGACGTTGAGATAGACCTCAATGATGCGCTGCTTGGGCCAGGCGAAGTCGATCGCCATGGCCAGCGGGATTTCGAGACCCTTGCGGACATAGGAGCGGCCGGGCCAGAGAAACACGTTCTTGGCGGTCTGCATGGTCAGGGTCGAGGCGCCCCGGCTTGGTCCGTCCTCGTCCTCCAGAACCTTGTTGAGCTCGACCCAGTCGATGCCCGCATGCTCGCAGAAGCGCTGGTCCTCGGCCGCGATCACGGCGCGGATCAGGTTCGGCGAGATCTGGGCAAGCGGAACCCATTGCCGCTCGACCGGCTGGAAGGTCAGCCAGCGCCCGATCATCAAGGTCGAGGGCGCAGGCACGAAGCGGAACAGCAGCAGGCCCAGAACAAGGGCAACGGCCAGTCCGAGCGCCGCTAGAACGATCCAGCGCAGCATGCGCGCCAGCAGCCCGCTCCGTCTCGCCCCGTCGGCCATCGCATTCCCCCGCCGCTGCTTGACGACGCCATCCGGCTCCGGCAAGCCCACCCCGATTGAGCATGATGCCAAAAATTGGTCGCCGGTTTTCGGACGACATCATGCTCTTGCTTATTGTTCAGAGCCGGTTGACCGGCTCTTTGGAACGCGAGATCGCCTCATGAGTTCCGCATCCGACGATAGCGCCGCCTTGCCTGCGAGGCTCGCGGAAAACGCCGACGCCGTCGAACGGATGCTCGATGCGCTCCTCTCGCCCGCACCGGTTGAAGGCGAGATTGCCCGCCCGCTACGCCTGCTCGACGCCATGCGCCATGGCGCGCTCGGCGGGGGCAA
Organism: Allobosea sp.; assembly: GCA_046593015.1. Classification (GTDB taxonomy): domain Bacteria; phylum Pseudomonadota; class Alphaproteobacteria; order Rhizobiales; family Beijerinckiaceae; genus Allobosea. Next base: position 1,915 of record JBKJSB010000173.1, on the reverse strand, counting down.
GCGGCTGCGTCCCTTCCTGACGGTGGAGACGGCGCGGCTCTTCGACGTCGCGCCCGCGCGGGCGCTGCGCGCGGGCGCTGCCGTCGAGCTCGTGCATTGCTATTCGCTGGTCCATGACGATCTGCCCGCGATGGACGACGACGATACGCGCCGAGGCCGCCCCACCGTCCACAAGGCTTTTGACGAGGCGACCGCGATCCTCGCCGGCGACAGCCTGCTGACGCTGGCCTTCGACGTGATTGCGGGGCCGGAGACGCACGTTTCAGGCGAGGTTCGCGCGGGTCTCGTGCTGGCGCTCGCCCGCGCTTCGGGGCTCGGCGGCATGGCCGGCGGCCAGATGCTCGATCTCGCGGCGGAAGGCCGCTTCGGCGACATCGCGGCGGAGGGGCTCAGCGAGCCGCAGATCCGCCGGTTGCAGGCGATGAAGACAGGCGCGTTGCTGGCGGCGAGCGTCGAGATCGGCGCGCTGCTGGGGCAGGCTTCCACGGCCGATCGCGCCGCGCTCGTCGCCTATGGCAAGGCATTGGGCGCCGCCTTCCAGATCGCCGACGACATCCTCGACATCGAGGCGACGCCCGAACAACTCGGCAAGGCGACCGCCAAGGATGAGGGCAAGGGCAAGGGCACGCTGGTCTCCGCGCTCGGGCTCGACGGGGCCAAACGCGAGCGCGATAGGCTGAGCGAACAGGCGGTCGCGGCGCTGGAGGGATTTGGCGAGCGCGCGGGGATGCTGAGAGCGGCGGCGCGGTTCGCGGCGGAGCGGCGCAACTGAGGGGCGGCCTGTCACCTGCGGAACAGCGCCGCATCGTCCCGATCCCTAGGGTGAATTCTTCGGCGAACGGATCGCCGCCAACCCTCAGGAGAGACCGATGTTCGCCAAGTCCCTGGTTGCCGCCCTCGCCATCGTCAGCGTCGCCGGCGCGTCCATCGCCCCCGCCTTCGCTTCCGATCGCGGTTTCGAGGTGAAGCTCGTTCGCAACGTCAACAAGGTCAACAAGTCGGCTCTCGCGATCGGCGCGCTCGTCGGTCTCGGCGGCGCCCTGCTCGGCGCGGCCGCCGCCCATAGCCAGCCCCGCCATGCCGATGAGCGCTACGCCCCGCAGCGCCCGGTTCGCTTCGTCGATCATGACGAAGAGGAGGAGGATTGCTTCGAGAAGCCGATCAAGCGCTTCGACCGCTACTCCGGCGAGATGATCGTGATCGGCCACAACACGGTCTGCCGCTGACGCAGGCGCAAGAACGACGAAGTCCCCGGCGCTGTCGCCAGGGGCTTCGTGCTATGTCGCGGCACGGAAACGGGTGCGAGCGTCTACCGCCAGCGTCCAAAGGCGTCGGCCAGCGTCTGGCTGCCTGAGACGCCCTTCTCGAAGGTGATGATGCCTCTGCGGCCGGAGGCGAAGCGCACCGGAACGTCGATCCAGAGCCGGTTCAGGATCAGCTCCAGATTGCGCTCGACCTCGACGGGGACGTTCGACAGCGCCGCCACGAACAGATTGTCTCCCAGCGCCGAATTGATCGCAGAGAGCGGCGCGCCGCGCTCGCCCTCCTCGATCTTGAACTGCGGCACGCCGACTTCGCGCACCGCGTTCTGGGCGGGATCGCCGGCCGGGGAGAAGCGCAGGCCGATGATGTGCGAGGCCGGGAAGGCCGTGTCGGTGTTGCGGCGGACCGTGAAATCGAGGCTGAGGCCCGCTTCCGCGATCTCGATCGTGGCGCGCACGATGGTCTCGACCGGGCGGCCCTGGCCGGCGCTCTCGCTGTCGAGCCGCCAGAACACGCGTCCGTTGACGGCGCGGGGCTGCTGCGGGTTGTCGGGCGCCTCCGTATAGAGAATCGCGCGCTGGGCCACCGCGACCTCGGCGCCCTGCGTGGGCGCCTGGGCGTCCTGGGCAGGGCGTGTCGGGTTGGTCGGATT
>JBKJSB010000114.1:0-5453 GCA_046593015.1 Allobosea sp. | reverse complement strand
GCCGCGAGGCGATCGGCCTGATCGGGCCATATGTAAGACATGACCCGCTCACGGTCGGCAGGATCGGACGGGTCGAGCGGGTTGAGATCGCAGGCGCGCCGTGCGGCCACAACAAGTCGTGCATCCAGCGGCGGCAGCCTGCCGCGCCATTCCGTATGGATCGTGACGCAGGCGTCGATACGTCCCCAATCCGCTGCACCGAGTTCATAGCGATAGCCCTCGAAGCCGAGATTGAGGCCGGCGCTCGCGCCGATCTCGATGATGTCCAGCGGCAGTCCCGTCTGCCGCGCAACGATAAGCGCGCCGCCGAGGAGAACCGCGCAGCGTTTGACCTCGTTCGTCTGCGGGGCGCTGTCGAGATAAGCTGTCAGAAAGGCGTCATGATCGGCGATCGCCGCCGCGATCCCGCGCCACAAGGCATCCGACCCCGGCGCCATCGGCGGGTAGAGCGCGCTCAACGCCTTGCATCGTCCGGAGCGCGCCAACGCGTTCAGACCGCCTGCGGCTCTCAGCGCCAGTGCATCGGCTTGCGGAGCGCCGGGCCAGTTCAGGATGCGCGCTCCGAATCGGCTCTGCGCGTCGAGACGCTCGCCGAGAAGCTCGCAGACGGTCGCGGTGAAGGGCGACCCCATGCGCCTACAGCTATTGGCCTGGCCAGCGAAATCGTCGCGCGCCTGCTGGTCCCTCGCCGGCATCCGCGTCGTCTCCCCGGTTATGGGCTAACCGCCCGCGCCTCGATCACCACGAAGGCCTGCGCCAGCGGCGGCTCGTCGGTCATCGTGACATGAACGATCGCCTCGAAACCCTCCGGCGTCATGGCTTTAAGCCGCGCCGCCGCCCCGCCCGTCAGCTTCAGCGTCGGCCGCCCGCCCGGCAGGTTGACCACCTCCATGTCGCGCCAGAACACGCCGGCGCGCATTCCCGTGCCGAGCGCCTTGGAGCAGGCCTCCTTGGCGGCGAAGCGTCGCGCATAGGATTCCGCCCGCGTTGCCCGCCGGTCGGATTTCGCCCGCTCGCCTGCCGTGAAGACGCGCTCGGTGAAGCGTTCGCCGAAGCGCGCCAGCGATTTCTCGATGCGGCGGATGTCGCAGAGGTCTGAGCCGATGCCGAGGATCATGGCGCTGGTTTACGCAGCCGCGCGCCCCGCGTCCATCGCCGCCCTGATCCTCGCGATCGCGGCCTCGAAGCCGACGAAGATCGCCTCGCCGACCAGAAAATGCCCGATGTTGAACTCGATGAATTCCGGCACGGCCGCGAGCGTGCGGGCCGTGTCGTAGTCGAGCCCGTGGCCCGCATGGACCTCGATCCCGAGCGAGGCTGCGTAGGCCGCGCCGCGCGCCAGTCTCGCGAACTCGGCCTGCGCCTTGTCGCGATGCCCGTCCGCGACGGCATGGCACCATGTGCCGGTGTGCAACTCGACCACCGGCGCGCCGAGCCTGGCCGCCATTGCGATCGGCGCCTCGTCGGCCTCGATGAACAGCGAGACGCGGCAGCCGGCATCGCGCAGCCGCGCGATCTGGGGTGTCAGCGCCGCCTGCTGGCCGACCACGTCGAGCCCGCCTTCGGTCGTGCGCTCCTCGCGCTTTTCCGGCACGAGGCAGGCGGCGTGGGGCCGCAGGCGCTCGGCGAGTGCGATCATCTCGTCGGTCGCGGCCATTTCGAAATTCAGCGGCTTCGTCAGCTCGGCGGCGAGCCGCTCCATGTCTGCGTCGCGGATATGGCGGCGGTCCTCGCGCAGATGCGCGGTGATGCCGTCGGCTCCGGCCGCGATCGCCAGATGGGCCGCACGCACCGGGTCGGGCAGGGCGCCGCCGCGCGCGTTCCGCACCGTCGCGACATGGTCGATATTCACACCCAGCCGCAGCCGATCCATCGCGCGCATCCCCATCCCTGAGCATCGTGCATAGACCCTTGGACAAGGCCGCTCAAGGCAAGGTGTTTGATCGACGACGCCACGTTTGCTGATGGTTTCGACGATCGGCGCAACGCATTCTTCGCAATTTGGTAACCGCGCCGGCAGTCATCGCTCGCCCTGCGGCATCACCGAAGGCAATCGTAAACGCCCCGGCGCTAGCCTCCGTGACGGGTAGAGACGACAAGAGTGGACGGGGCGACGTGCAGCTTGCAGTGAAATTGGACAGTTTCGAGCAGGATATCGCGCAAGATCGCCGCGACTCGAGCCAGGTCGCCGAGCGCGCCCTCGGCCGCGTCGTCTCCTGCGACGGCTCGCGCGCGACCATCGCCAGCGCGGTTTCCGGCGCGAGCCGGCTCGGACCCGATTCCTGGACGATCGGCAAGCTGATCTCGGTCAATCTCGGCCACACCCGCCTCGTCGGGCTGGTCTACCAGATGCGCGCCGTGAAGAGCGCCTGGGACGAGACCGGCGACAACGCCATCCATATCGACATCGAACTGCTCGGGGAGGTCGTCGAGGCGCAAGGCGGCGGGACGCGCTTCCAGTCCGGCATCTCGACCTACCCGCCGATCGGCACGCTGGCGCATCGCATCCGCGCCGGCGATCTGGCGCTGGTCCATGACCTGGGAGCCCGCCAGGGCGTCACGATCGGCGCGCTGACTCAGGATGCGGGCGTTCCAGCCACCGTCTGCATCGAGGACATGCTGGCGCGGCATTTCGCCATTCTGGGCACCACGGGCGTCGGCAAGTCGAGCGCGGTCGCCTTGCTCCTGCGCCGCGCGATCGCGGTCAAGCCGAAGCTGCGCGTGCTGATCCTCGATCCGCACAACGAATACGCCCATGCCTTCCCCGACAGATCGGTGACGATCGAGGCCGACACTCTCGATCTGCCGTTCTGGATGTTCCGGCTCGACGAATTCGCCGATGTCGTCTTCCGTGGCCGCCCGGCGATGGACGACGAGGCCGATATCCTGCGCGAGGTCGTTGCAAGCGCGCGCGGCCGGTATCGCGCCGTGGCGAGCCATGATCTCTCGCGCGACCTCGGCGCGTCGTTGCTGAAGCGCCCGCTCGACGCCAACGCGCCGCGCCCGACGACTGAGTCCGCGGCAGCGTCCGCCGACGCGCCGACGCCCTACCGAATGAAGGATGCGCTTGCGATCATTGACGAACTGATCGGCCTGCACGAAATCCGCTATCCGCGCGCCGCCTTGCGCTCGCTCCGGGTCCGGCTGGAAGCGCTCTACGGCGACCCGCGCTATCATTTCATGTTCGCCCGCGCCAACATGATCGAGACCATGGCCCCGGTCATCGGCCAGATCTTCCGGCTGCCGCATCACGGCCGGCCGATCAGCGTGTTCCAGTTGGCCGGCCTGCCGTCCGAGGTCGTCAACGCGGTCGCCTCCGTGCTCGCGCGTCTCGCCTTCGATCTCGCTCTGGCGAGCCAGGGCGGCTACGAAATCCTGCTGCTCTGCGAGGAGGCGCATCGCTATGTGCCCTCGGACTCGGCCCTGGGCTTCGCGCCGACGCGCCAGGCGATCGCCCGCATCGCCAAGGAGGGCCGCAAATACGGCTGTTATCTCGGCGTCGTGACGCAGCGGCCGGGCGAACTCGATTCGACGATCCTGTCGCAATGCTCGACCATCTTCGCGATGCGGCTCGCCAATGAGCGCGACCAGCAGATCATTCGCTCGGCCATCGCCGATGCGTCGGCGAGCACGATCGCCTTCCTGTCGTCGATCGGCAATCGCGAGGCGATCGCCTTCGGCGAGGGCGTCGCCACGACGATGCGGTTACGCTTTGCCGAGTTGCAGCCGCACGAGCTGCCGGAAATGACGCTGGCGCATGGCGGCGCTGCTCCGCGCGGCGAGCCGTTGCTGGAGGAGATGATCCGGCGGATGCGCGGGACAAGCTGAGGCAAGCTGGGCTCGCGGTCGGAGAAATCTTGCATCGCTCCTGCTTTGCCTGTATGGCCCGAGCCAACTCATTCTCCCTGCATCGCCGAGACTGGAAGGAGCCGCACCATGGCTCGCGTCACCGTTGAAGACTGCATCGACAAGATCGACAACCGCTTCGAGCTCGTCCTGCTCGCGAGCCATCGCGCCCGCATGATCCAGTCGGGCTCGCCGATCCTGGTCAACCGCGACAACGACAAGAACCCGGTCGTGGCGCTGCGCGAGATCGCCGACGAGAAGCTGAAGCCCGAGGATCTGAAGGAAGACCTGATCCACTCCCTACAGAAGCATGTCGAGGTCGACGAGCCCGAGCAGGAGACCGTGCCGCTGCTGGCGGCGCCGAACGGCTCCACCTCCGACACCGAGGTTCAGTTCGACCGCATGAGCGAGGACGACCTGCTGCGCGGCCTCGATGGTCTCGTGCCGCCGACCGAGAGCGCCGACGACGAGGATTGATCCGTCCCGGGCCATTGCGCTCTTCGACAGGATCTATTTCTTCACCGCATATGCTAAAGCCCGGCCCTGCCGGGCTTTTTCATGCCTGCCATCCGGGAATTCGCCTTGCCGCCTGCCCCGCCCGCACCGATATTGAAGCGCAGAAGGAAAAACGGCGTGGAAACGGTCAGGCTGGTGAGAGGGCCCGCATGGGCATGATGCGGCAATACGAGCTCGTCGACCGGGTCAGGAGCTACAACCCCAACACCGACGAAGACCTGCTCAACCGGGCCTATGTCTACGCCATGCGGGCGCATGGCACCCAGAAGCGCGCCTCCGGCGATCCCTTCTTCGCCCATCCGCTCGAAGTCGCGGCGCTTCTGACCGACCTCAAGCTCGACGACGCCACTATCGTCGCAGCCGTCCTGCACGACACGGTCGAGGATACGGCCGCCACGCTCGAAGAGATCGAGAGCATGTTCGGCCCCGATATCCGCCGGCTGGTGGACGGGCTGACCAAGATCAAGAAGCTAGACCTCGTCTCCAAGAAGGCCGCCCAGGGCGAGAATTTCCGCAAGCTCCTGCTTGCCATCGTCGACGATGTCCGTGTGCTGCTGGTGAAGCTCGCCGACCGGCTGCACAACATGCGCACGCTGCACTACATGGCGCCGGAAAAACGCCTGCGCATCGCCGAGGAGACGGCCGAGATCTACGCCCCGCTTGCCGGCCGGATGGGCATGCAGGAACTCCGCGAAGAGCTGGAGGAGCTGGCCTTCCGCCACATCAAGCCCGAGGCGCATGCGACCGTCACCAAGCGGCTGGAGGAGGTGACCGAGCGCGAGGGCAAGGTCATCGGCGAGATTGAGCGCGACCTGAAGGACAAGCTCGCCGCGCGCGGCATTCATGCGGAGGTTTCGGGGCGGCGCAAGCGCCCATACTCGATCTGGAAGAAGATGGAGCGCAAATCGGTCTCCTTCGAGCAGCTCTCCGACATTTTCGGCTTCCGCGTGCTCGTCGACCAGCCCGAGGATTGCTACCGCGTGCTTGGCATCGTCCACATGACCTGGCCGATGGTGCCCGGCCGCTACAAGGACTACATCTCGACGCCCAAGCAGAACGACTACCGCTCGTTGCATACGATTGTGATCGGG
>JBKJSB010000017.1:0-5034 GCA_046593015.1 Allobosea sp. | reverse complement strand
CGAGTTCGGACGCCTTCATCCGCATTGCGCGCGGTGGCGCAGAAGATGATCGGCGAGGACGCAGGCGAGCATCGCTTCGCCGACCGGCACGGCGCGGATGCCGACGCAGGGGTCGTGGCGGCCCTTGGTGAACATCTCCGCTTCGCCGCCGGTGCGGGTCACCGTCGCGCGCGGCGAGAGGATCGACGACGTCGGCTTGACCGCGAAGCGCGCGACGATCGCCTGCCCCGTCGAGATGCCGCCAAGAATGCCGCCGGCATGGTTCGAGAGGAATAGCGGCGCGCCGTCATTGCCGGCCCGCATCTCGTCGGCATTCTCCTCGCCCGAGAGCTCGGCCGCGCCAAAGCCCTCGCCGATCTCGACGCCCTTGACCGCGTTGATGCTCATCAGCGCGGCCGCGATCTCGGCGTCGAGCTTGCCGTAGATCGGCGCGCCGAGCCCAGCCGGCACGCCTTCCGCCACGATCTCCAGCACCGCGCCGATCGAGGAGCCGGATTTGCGGATGCCGTCGAGATAATCCTCGAACAGGGCGGCGGCCTTCGCGTCTGGGCAGAAGAACGGGTTGTTCGCCACCTCGTTCCAGTCCCAGTTCGCCCGGTCGATCCTGTGCGGGCCCATCTGCACCAGTGCGCCGCGCACCACCATGCCGGGCACGACCTTGCGCGCGATCGCGCCGGCCGCGACGCGCATCGCCGTCTCGCGCGCCGAGGAACGCCCGCCGCCGCGATAGTCGCGGATGCCGTATTTCACGTCATAGGTGAAATCGGCATGGCCCGGCCGGTATGTGTCCTTGATCTGCGAGTAGTCCTTCGAGCGCTGGTCGACATTGTCGATCAGCAGGCCGATCGACGTGCCGGTGGTAACCTGCACGCCATCGTTCTCCCGGGCGAATACCCCCGAGACGATGCGCACTTCGTCGGGCTCCTGCCGCTGCGTGGTGAAGCGCGACTGGCCGGGCCGGCGCCGGTCGAGTTCGACCTGAATGTCGGCCTCGCTCAGCGGCAGCAGCGGCGGGCAGCCATCGACGACGCAGCCGATCGCCGGCCCATGGCTCTCGCCGAAGGTGGTGACGCGGAAGAGATGGCCGAAGGTGTTGTGGGACATGGGAGGCCTGATGGTTTCCTAAGCAGGCTCTTAAGCTGGAATGTGGCAGGGTGAAAGGCTGCAGTCCCGAACCGGTCGCTCTTGCAAGGCAGAAGGATATCGACTAAAAATGACCAATATTCTGGTCAGGGAGCAGGCCAATGAAGTCCGTAAGCCTCGCCGACGCAAAGGCGCGCTTGAGCGCTCTGGTCGAAGAAGCGCATTCCGGCGAAGAGGTTTTCATAACGCGGCACGGCAAGCCAATGGCGCGGCTTGTGCCGATCGAACGTAGACGTAAGCCGATCGATATCGAAGCGCTCAAGGCCTTCGCCGCCTCGATGCCCTACCAGGCGGAAGGCGCCGGCGATTTCATCCGTCGCATGCGCGACGAGGACCGTTATTGACGTTTTACCTGGACACCTCGTTAGTCGTCGCGGCGCTGATCCGCGAGGCAGCGTCGCCTCGAGTCTGGGCATGGCTTGACAATCACTCTGAGGACGATCTCCACATCAGCGAGTGGGTCAAAACCGAGGTTTCGGCCGCTTTGTCCATCAAGGTCAGGAATCGCGATCTCGTTAAACTCGAACAGGTGGCGGCCCTGTCGCAATTTGCCGCGCTGTGCAGCGCGAGTTTCCTGTTCTTGCCGATTTCAACCGCTGCATTTGGGCGGGCGGCCAAATTCGTCGATCGCTTTGAACTTGCTCTGAAATCAGGTGACGCCCTGCATTTGGCGATTGTCGAATCATCCCATATGCCGCTTGTCACGCTGGACAAGCAATTGGCCAAAGCTGGACCGGAACTTGGCATCAGCACGATCCTCATCTGACCATTTCAATGCGCCGCCGCCGGCACGGCCGGCGCTCCCTCCCAGCGCGTGTTCGCCGGCAGGTTCTCACCCTTCATGATGACGGTGAGCAGCCCGATCTGGGCGTTGTCGCCGACATGGGTGTCGTAGAGCACGGTCGCCGCCGCGCCGACGCAGACACCCCGGCCGAGCCGCACGCGGCCGACCTTCATCACCCGGTCCTCGTAGAGATGTGTCTGCAGCGCAGAATGGGCGTTGATCTGGCAGTAGTCTCCGACCGTCACGCAGTCGAACTCGGTGATGTCGGTCATGTCCATCCAGACGCCCCGGCCGAACTTCGCCCCGAACAGGCGCAGGAACCAGGGCAGGAAGGGCGTGCCGCGCAGATACTCGAACAGCACCTTGCCGCCGAGGCCGGAATACAAAACCGCGACGGATTCGGTGCGCATCGCCCACCAGGACCACATCGGCTTCATCACCGGCTTGTAGACGCCCATGGCCAGCCATTTGTAGGTGACGCAGATCAGCGCTTGCGCAATCGCGATCAGCATCGCGACGCCGATGAAGGAGATGACGAGGCCGCTCCAGTCGCCCTCGTTGATCTTCCGCTGCAGCACGAGATCGACCGCCAGCGTACCGAAGGTGATGAACAGCATCGCCGGGAAGGAGGTGTGCAGCGCCTCGAAACCCGCGCGCGCGAACTGCTTGCCGAGCGAGGGTTGGTAGGTCCAGTTCGCGCCGAGATCGACTTTCTGCCGCGTCGGCAGCTTGATCGGCGGCGAGCCGAACCAAGTGTCGCCGGGAGACATGAGTTCGTTGGCCGGAGGCTTCGACTTGATGCCGATCAGCACACGATCGGGAATGATCGAGCCCGGCGGCACCACGGCGTCGTTGCCGACGAAGACCTGGTCGCCGGTGCGGGTCATGTCGAGCCGCATATAGCCGCGCCGCATGTCCTCGTCGCCGAATACGACCTCGTCGGCGATGAAATTGCCCGCGCCGATGCTGGTGATGTCGTAACGGCCCGACAGGTTGGTCGAGATCTCCGCGCCCTTGCCGATCCTGGCGCCCATCATCCGGTACCAGGCCCGCATGTAGATCGTCGCAAACAGCGAAGACAGCGTGTCCAGCGTCACCTCGGTTGCCAGCCCCACCGTCCATTTGCGCGCGTAGAAAGCTGAATGGATCGAATAGGTGCCGGAGCTGACACGCGGCAGGATGGCCCAGCGCAGGCCCGCCATCAGGAAGGTCGTCAGCGTGATCAAGCCGATCGCGGTCGGCCAGGTCAGGATCGGCAGATACCAGAGATAGCTGATGTCCGACCAGGTCGAGATCCAGTCGTCGATCTGGTCGAACAGCCAGAAAGCCGGGAAGATCGGCAGCAGGCTGATCGGCGGAAGCACGATCAGCATCAGGACGTAGAACGCCGTCATCGCGGCGCGGCGGCGTGGACTGGCGTCGGCGCGCGGCGGCAGCGCCGCGAGATCGACCATGCCGGTCTTGCGGCCAGGCGAGCCATCCCAGATCTCGGCGTCCCCGATGCTCGCGCCCGGTCGGATCGTGGTCAGATCGGCGATCTCGGCGTTGTCACCCACAGAGCAGCCATGGCCGAACACCACCGAGGCCCCCGCGGAGACGTCCTTGCCGATGCTGATCCGCCCGAGGATTAGCCTGTCGCCCAGCGCCTCGCCATTGGCGAAGGTCGTCTTGGCGCCGAAGGTCGAACCGTCCCCGATCTCGATCAGATCGATCGCGCCGGCCTCGTAGTCGGACAGGATAACGTCGCGCCCGACCTTTGCCCCGAGCAAGCGCCAGTAGAACCGCATCACCGGCGTGCCCTGCAGCCATTTGATGTGGACGAGGCCGGCGACGCGCGAGGCGAACCACCAGCGGAAGTAATACACGCCCCAGAGCGGGTAGATTCCCGGTTTCGTGCGTCCGAGCACGATCCATTTCAGCGCGACCGAGATGAAGCCCGTGACGATGGTGATCGCGACATAGACGCCGAGCAGCGCGAAAATCTGCGCCGGCAGCGACAGTTCCTCGCCCGACAGCAGCATGTAGGTGACGAAGATGCCAAGCCATTGCGCGGTCGAAAGGCCGATGATGATCGGCAGCGCCGCCGCCTGCGCCAGACCGCACAGGAATCGCCGCAGGAAGGGCGGCGGCGTGAAGGACAGGTCCAGCGCGACCGAGGCGCCGCGCTCATCGAGCAGCGCCGCCATGCCGCGCAGGGTGCGGGCGCCATAGACGTCCTGCAGCGTGATGCCCGCATAGGCCTGCGTCTCGCGCACGATCGAGATGAAGCGCGCCGCCAGCAGCGAATGGCCGCCGAGATCGACGAAGAAATCGGCCTCCAGCGGCAGGGTCTGCGCGCCGAGCACGCGCTTTGCCGCCTCCAGCAGCGCGGCCTCGGTGGCGTTGCGCGGCGGCTCTTGCTCGCCCTCGGCCGCCGGCGCGGTCAACGGCGCGGCCTTGAGCATCTTCCGGTCGACTTTTCCCGAGACCATGCGCGGCAGCGAGCCGACGGCCTCGAAATGCGCCGGCACCATATAGGGCGGCAGTTTCTCGCGCAGCGCCGCACGCAGCGCCGCGCCGTCGACGCCGACGCCGGGCTCCGGCACCAGGAAGGCGACGAGCCGCTCGATCTCGTTATCGGTCCGCAGCACGACGGCCGCCTGGCCGACGCCCGGCTCGTCGGAGAGCTTCGTCTCGATCTCGCCGAGCTCGACACGGAAGCCGCGGATCTTGATCTGGTCGTCGATGCGGCCGTGGAAGACGATATTGCCGTTGTCGTCGAGGCTGACCGCGTCGCCCGAGCGGTAGAGCACGGGATCGTCGATGCCGCCGAACGGGTTGTCGATGAACTTCTCGGCCGTCAGCTCGGGGCGGCCGTGATAACCTTGGGCGACGCTCGGTCCGCCGATCAGCAACTCGCCCTGCTCGCCGGGGCCGACGAGGCGCATTTCCTCATCTACGATGTAGGCGGTGTAGTTGGCGATCGGCCGGCCGATGGTGACCGTCTCGCCTGCCAGGACTTCGGCGGCGGGCGCGACCACGGTGGCCTCGGTCGGGCCATAGGTGTTGAGGATGCGCCGGCCGGGCTTCGACCATTTCTGCACGATCGCCGGCGGCAGCGCCTCGCC